>NZ_NGFN01000462.1 GCF_002148965.1 Streptomyces swartbergensis
CCCCCAAGCCGGCGGTCGGCTCCTGTCCACTGTGGACGGGGCCGGAAGCCGTTTTCCAACGTTCCGAGAGGTTGTTCGTGTCGGCCAGCACATCCCGTACGCTCCCGCCGGAGATCGCCGAGTCCGTCTCTGTCATGGCTCTGATTGAGCGGGGAAAGGCTGAGGGGCAGATCGCCGGCGATGACGTGCGTCGGGCCTTCGAAGCTGACCAGATTCCGGCCACTCAGTGGAAGAACGTACTGCGCAGCCTCAACCAGATCCTCGAGGAAGAGGGTGTGACGCTGATGGTCAGTGCCGCAGAGCCCAAGCGCACCCGAAAGAGCGTCGCAGCGAAGAGTCCCGCCAAGCGCACCGCCACCAAGACGGTCGCGGCCAAGGCGGTGACCACCAGGAAGGCCACCGCCACCGCCACGCCTGCGGCACCCGCCGCTGAGCCCGGCGTCGAGGAAGAGGCCCCCGCCAAGAAGGCAGCCGCCAAGAAGACGACCGCCAAGAAGGCGGCCGCCAAGAAGGCGCCTGCCAAGAAGACCGCGGCGAAGAAGACCAGCGCCAAGAAGGACGACGCCGAGCTTCTCGAAGAGGAGGTTCTCGAGGAGGCCGCTCCCGGCAAGGCCGGCGAGGAGCCCGAGGCCACGGAGAACGCCGGCTTCGTGCTGTCCGACGACGACGAGGACGACGCGCCCGCCCAGCAGGTCGCCGCCGCCGGTGCCACCGCCGACCCGGTCAAGGACTACCTCAAGCAGATCGGCAAGGTCCCGCTGCTCAACGCCGAGCAGGAGGTCGAGCTCGCCAAGCGCATCGAGGCCGGTCTGTTCGCCGAGGACAAGCTGGCCAACGCCGACAAGCTGGCGCCGAAGCTCAAGCGTGAGCTGGAGATCATCGCCGAGGACGGCCGCCGCGCCAAGAACCACCTCCTGGAGGCCAACCTCCGTCTGGTGGTCTCCCTGGCCAAGCGCTACACCGGCCGCGGCATGCTCTTCCTGGACCTCATCCAGGAGGGCAACCTCGGTCTGATCCGTGCCGTCGAGAAGTTCGACTACACCAAGGGCTACAAGTTCTCCACGTACGCCACCTGGTGGATCCGTCAGGCGATCACCCGCGCCATGGCCGACCAGGCCCGCACCATCCGTATCCCGGTGCACATGGTCGAGGTCATCAACAAGCTCGCGCGCGTGCAGCGCCAGATGCTCCAGGACCTGGGCCGCGAGCCCACCCCGGAGGAGCTGGCCAAGGAGCTCGACATGACCCCTGAGAAGGTCATCGAGGTCCAGAAGTACGGTCGCGAGCCCATCTCGCTGCACACCCCGCTGGGCGAGGACGGCGACAGCGAGTTCGGTGACCTCATCGAGGACTCCGAGGCGGTCGTCCCGGCCGACGCGGTCAGCTTCACGCTCCTCCAGGAGCAACTGCACTCCGTCCTGGACACCCTGTCCGAGCGCGAGGCGGGCGTCGTCTCGATGCGCTTCGGTCTCACCGACGGTCAGCCGAAGACGCTCGACGAGATCGGCAAGGTCTACGGCGTCACGCGTGAGCGGATCCGCCAGATCGAGTCCAAGACCATGTCGAAGCTGCGCCACCCGTCCCGTTCGCAGGTGCTGCGCGACTACCTCGACTAGTCGTCGCGGTCGTACGACGCGGAAGGCCCGGCTCCCCCTCAGGGGAACCGGGCCTTCGTCATGCCTCTCCGCGGGTGCGGGCTGCCACGGGGTGAATCACTCTGGGTGTTTCAACCGACACCACGGAGTGAGGAGTGTCTATGCGTCGTCGCTTTGTCCGGGCCCTGGCCCGACCGCTGGTCCTGGCGGCTGCCGTATTCGCCCTGTCAGTGGGTCCCAGTGGCCCTGTGGCCGCCGACAGGGTCGTCATAGGGGGATTCCCCGTCGACGCGTCGGAGAGCCCGTGGACGGTGGCCCTGTCCAGTCGTGACCGGTTCGGGGGTATGCGCGCGGGGCAGTTCTGCGGTGGTGTGGCGGTCGGCCGCAGCACTGTGCTCACGGCGGCCCACTGCGTGGACAAGGAGGTTCTGGGCGGGCCACCGGAGCGGGTGCCCGATTTCAGGGTCATAGCGGGGCGCACGGACCTGCTCTCGGAACGCGGCGGCCGGGAGGTCGCGGTGCGAGAGATCTGGGTGAACCCGGCCTACGACGGGGTCAGCAACGTCGGGGATTTCGCGGTTCTCACCCTGGCCGAGCCTCTCCCCGTCGACTCGGTCATCGGCATGGCGGCCGGCGGTGACCCCGCGTACACCGTGGGCGAAGCCGCGACGGTGTACGGATGGGGCGATGTCTCGGGTGCCGGGGAGTACCCGAACAGTCTGCGGGCGGCGCGCGTGCGTGTGCTCCCCGACGCTCTCTGCGAGGAGGCGTATCCGGGAGGTGAGGACGGCATCTACGACGCCAGGAGCATGCTGTGCGCCGGAGAGGCCAAGGGGGGCCGGGACGCCTGCCAGGGCGACAGCGGGGGGCCGCTGGTGGCCCAGGGGCGGTTGATCGGCCTCGTGTCCTGGGGGATCGGCTGCGGGCAGGCCGGCAGCCCAGGGGTGTACATGCGTGTGTCCGACATCATGCGCACGCTCGGCTGGGCCCAGGCGTGAAGATGATGCGCGAGCTAGGCCGACACGGCGTGAAGGAATCGCGCGGCAGGCGTCCGAGGGAGCCTGAGCGGACTCGCGAGGACGAGGACGGGCGGCTGCCTCCATAGCGGAGGCAGCCGCCCGTTCACCGGCCTGTGCCGTGCTGGCTCGTCGTCGGACGCGAGGTGTCAGCGCTCTTCTTCGGAGGCGGCAGTCGCGGGAGCGGTCGTCAGCCGCTCCGTCTCGTCCTGTATCTCAGCGGCGATCTTCTTGAGTTCCGGCTCGAACTTGCGCCCGTGGTGGGCGCAGAAGAGCAGTTCTCCGCCGCTGAGCAGGACGACGCGCAGGTACGCCTGGGCGCCGCAGCGGTCGCAGCGATCAGCGGCCGTCAACTGGCTCGCAGGGGTCAGAACAGTAGTCACGTCGCCTCTTCTCTAGCTCGACGAGCTGTCGTACCAGGGTCAACATCCAACCAGCCCCAAAACGTTCCCGCTCGTGGCTTTTCCTCGAAAGAATCTTTGCGAGGCGGCTGTCTGCTGCCGGTTGGCGGCGAATGTGCCGTATTGCGTGTCTATGTGTCTTACGGAGCTTCGCGTTGTATCGGTGGTCGGTCCTCCCGGCTGGGTTGCCGGTTGTTCATGAGGACGTGCCCGGAGCCTAAATGGTTCATGCCTGGAAGGGAACGTGATGTGTGCTTCACTCCAACGAGGGATCGAACAGGCATACGAGTCTGGACTAGGGTGAGTTTCCGACGAGGGTGGCGTTACAACGGCTCTACCAGGCCTCGGTACCCTCTCACCGGTGACTGAAGCCGCGCCCTTACCCACGAGGGCCCCATCTGAAATTCAGCGAGGAGCGAACCGCGTGACCGCCGAGACGTCCGTGCCGTCCACAGCTCTGCTGGCAGGAGCAGACCGGGACGGGTCCAACTACACCGCGCGGCACCTGCTCGTCCTCGAGGGGCTCGAGGCCGTGCGGAAGCGCCCCGGAATGTATATCGGGTCGACCGACAGCCGAGGCCTGATGCACTGCCTCTGGGAGATCATCGACAACTCCGTCGACGAGGCCCTCGGCGGCTACTGCGACCACATCGAGGTCATCCTCCAGGACGACGGCTCGGTCGAGGTCCGGGACAACGGCCGGGGCATCCCGGTCGACGTCGAGCCCAAGACCGGCCTCTCCGGTGTCGAGGTCGTCATGACCAAGCTGCACGCCGGCGGCAAGTTCGGCGGCGGCTCGTATGCCGCATCCGGCGGTCTGCACGGCGTCGGTGCCTCCGTGGTGAACGCCCTGTCCGCCCGTCTGGACATCGAGGTGGACCGCGGTGGACACACCCACGCGATCAGCTTCCGGCGCGGTGTCCCCGGCGCCTTCGCCGGGAACGGCCCGGACGCCAAGTTCGAGGCCAAGAGCGGCCTGCGCAAGGCCAAGAAGATCCCGAAGACCCGCACCGGCACGCGCGTGCGGTACTGGGCCGACCGCCAGATCTTCCTGAAGGACGCCAAGCTCTCTCTGGAGAACCTGCACCAGCGCGCCCGCCAGACCGCGTTCCTGGTGCCCGGCCTGACCATCGTCGTGCGCGACGAGTTCGGGCTCGGCGAGGGCGGCAGCAAGGGCGAGGAGTCCTTCCGCTTCGACGGCGGAATCAGCGAGTTCTGCGAGTATCTGGCGAACGACAAGCCGGTCTGCGACGTCCTCCGCTTCTCCGGATCGGGCTCCTTCAAGGAGACGGTCCCCGTCCTGGACGACCACGGCCAGATGACGCCCACCGAGGTCACCCGCGAACTCGGCGTCGACGTCGCGCTGCGCTGGGGGACCGGCTACGACACGACGCTCAGGTCGTTCGTCAACATCATCGCCACCCCCAAGGGCGGTACGCACGTCGCCGGCTTCGAGCAGGCTGTCGTCAAGACGATGAACGAGGTGCTGCGCACCAAGAAGCTGCTGCGCGTCGCCGAGGACGACATCGTCAAGGACGACGCCCTGGAGGGCCTGACCGCGGTCGTCACCGTGCGTCTCGCCGAGCCGCAGTTCGAAGGTCAGACCAAGGAGGTCCTCGGGACCTCGGCGGCCCGCCGCATCGTGAACAACGTGGTCACCAAGGAACTCAAGGCGTTCCTGACGTCCACGAAGCGGGACGCCGCCCAGCAGGCCCGCGTGGTCATGGAGAAGGCCGTCGCCGCGGCCCGTACGCGCATCGCCGCCCGGCAGCACAAGGACGCGCAGCGCCGCAAGACGGCCCTGGAGTCCTCCTCGCTTCCGGCCAAGCTCGCCGACTGCCGCAGCGACGACGTCGACCGCAGCGAGCTGTTCATCGTCGAGGGCGACTCGGCGCTCGGTACGGCCAAGCTTGCCCGGAACTCCGAGTTCCAGGCGCTGCTGCCGATCCGGGGCAAGATCCTCAACGTCCAGAAGTCGTCCGTGACGGACATGCTGAAGAACGCCGAGTGCGGCGCGATCATCCAGGTCATAGGAGCCGGGTCGGGCCGGACCTTCGACATCGACACGGCCCGTTACGGCAAGATCATCATGATGACCGACGCCGACGTCGACGGCTCGCACATCCGCACCCTGCTCCTGACCCTGTTCCACCGCTACATGCGGCCCATGGTCGAGGCCGGCCGGGTCTTCGCGGCGGTGCCGCCGCTGCACCGCATCGAGATCGTCCAGCCGAAGAAGGGCCAGGACAAGTACGTCTACACGTACTCGGACCGGGAACTGCGCGACAAGCTCATGGAGCTCCAGAGCAAGGGCGTCCGCTACAAGGACTCGATCCAGCGCTACAAGGGTCTCGGCGAGATGGACGCCGACCAGCTGGCCGAGACGACCATGGACCCGCGCCACCGCACTCTGCGCCGGATCAACCTCTCCGACCTCGAGGCCGCCGAGCAGGTCTTCGATCTGCTGATGGGCAACGACGTCGCGCCGCGCAAGGAGTTCATCTCCAACTCGGCGGCGACGCTGGATCGGTCGCGGATCGATGCGTAGCCGCTGCGCTGGGCTTCGGCCGGACAGGGCGGGGCTGGGGTGCTGGTGATCTGAGCGGGGT
>NZ_NGFN01000463.1 GCF_002148965.1 Streptomyces swartbergensis
GTGCTGGTGCAGGCCACGGTCTACAGCTCGCTGGTGCAGGGCGCGCGGCAGTTCGGGGCGATCTGCGTCGGCAGCGTGCTGGCCTCGGCGACGCTGGCCCTCACCGGCGACACGACGGGCGCGCTCGCCCTGTCCGTCCCGGTGCTGATGTTGCTCTCGAACTGGCCCCGCTTCGGCGACCAGGGCATCTACGCGGCGACCACGGCTCTATTCACCCTCACTTCGGGCGCCGTCGGCATGTCCGGCGTCGGGCACCGGGTGGGGCAGGCGGCGCTCGGCGCCGTCATCGGCGTCGCCGTCAACGCGCTCATCCTCCCGCCGATCCATCTGCGGGACGTCCGGGAGAACCTGGCGGCCCTCGCCAGGGAATCGGGCGACGTTCTGCGCTGCGTCGCCGATGACCTGCGCCAGGGCGACTGGGACGCGCAGAGCGCCACCGGCTGGCTCAACGCCGCGGCACGGCTGGAGCGCCGTCTGGACGCGCTGCGCTCGGCGCGCCGCTGGAGCCAGGAGAGCCTGCGCCTGACCTACGGCCCACTGCGCGCCCTGCACCGCGTTCCGCACATGCCCCTGCCGCCGCCGGACGAGGACGAACGCCTCGGCCGTGTCACCGGGCACGTCACCGCCCTGACCCGGGCGCTGGCGGTGGCCGTGGACGACAGCCGCTCGCCCGCACCGCCCGAGGGCCGGGCTCTGCGCTCCTACGCGGAGCTGCTGGGCCTGATCGGGGACGCCTGCGAAACGCAGGCCGACCGGCTGCTCGACGGCAGCTCGGACCCCCGCCGGGACGACGAGAGGGAAGAGAGGATGCTGGAGCTCCACCGGCAGTTGCAGGACGGGCTCCGGGAGCACGCCGGGCAGGGGGCCGAGCACACGGCGGTGCTCGGCACGCTGCTGCTCCAGGCCGAGAACCTGTGGGCGGAGATCCTGCCCGAGCACGAGAGCCAGTGACACACGTCACCGCGAGAGAAGCCGGAGCCCGGAACACCCATAAGTGGTTCCCCGTTGAACAACACGTGGGTGCGGATGGGACAGTGTCCCCGGGCCTCACCATTCGCCCACAGGGACGATCGTTCGGCTGAAGCCCTGTGGAGCCTTTCGCCGAGAGGCGACCGCCATCCGTGCCCACCTCTGAGCCGCCCCGGCCGTGATTCCCCCGTCCGGCCGGGGCTTTCCTCTGGCCACGTGCAATCGGCGCGACCTGGGTACTCGGTCATCTTCCGAGGACGGTCGCGGCCGAGAGGAGCGGATGGTGAGCAGCGGAACGGGCATGAGGGTCGTTGTCACGGGCGCCACCGGCAATGTGGGCACCAGCGTGGTGCGCCTCCTGTCGGAGGATCCGGAGGTCGCCTCCGTGCTGGGTCTGGCCCGGCGGATCCCCGACTGGTCGCCGCCGAAGACGGACTGGTCGGCGGTGGACCTGGCCTCCGAGCAGTCCGATCTGGCCGAGCAGTTCCGGGGCGCCGACGCGGTGGTCCATCTGGCCTGGGCGTTCCAGCCGACGCACGACCCTGCGGCGACCTGGCGCACCAACGTGCTCGGCAGCATGCGGGTGTTCGACGCCGTGGCCGCAGCGGGCGTGCCGGCGCTGGTGCACGCCTCGTCGGTCGGCGCGTACTCGCCGGGCCCGAAGGACCGGGCGGTGGACGAGTCGTGGCCGACGCACGGCTGGCCGGACGCCGCGTACTGCCGGGAGAAGGCCTACCTGGAGCGCGCGCTGGACACGTTCGAGCGCGACCACCCCGAAACGCGGGTGGTGCGGATGCGGCCTGCCTTCCTCTTCAAGTGGGAATCCGCGAGCGAGCAGCGCCGGATCTTCGGCGGGCGTTTCCTGCCCGGCCCACTGGCCCGTCCGGAGCTGCTGCCCTTCCTGCCCGACATCCCGGGGCTGCGGGTGCAGGCGCTGCACACGGACGACGCGGCGAACGCGTACCGGCTGGCCGTGCACTCCGATGTCCGGGGCGCCTTCAACCTGGCGGCCGAGCAGCCGGTCGACGCGCAGGTGCTGGGCGAGATGCTCGGTGCGCGTCCGGTACGGCTGCCGCGCACCGCGGCCCGTTCGGCGATCGCCGCCGCCTGGGGCCTGCACCTGCTGCCCGCCTCCCCGCACCTGTTCGACGCGGTGCTGCGGCTGCCCCTGCTGGACTGCACGCGTGCGCGCGCGGAACTCGGCTGGCGGCCGGAGCGTACGGCGACGCAGGTGCTGGAGGAGTTCCTCCAGGGCCTTCAGCAGGGCGGGGGCGCACGGACGGAACCGATGCGGGGACGCAAGGTGGGCTGACCGCTCGGCCCCTGCCGAACACAACTCCTGACTCCTGCCGAAGACGGCCGATGGCCGCAGCCGGCCCCCACAGTCGGCTGCGGCCATCGGCGCTCACGGCGCCGGAGCGCTCAACGACGCTCAGGCGCTCAGGTCAGGCGGAGGATTCGTCCGGCTCCGGATGCTCCGGGTGGACGGTTCCCGAGCGCGGTACTCCCTGCCGTCCCGTTCCCGCTTCGTCCGTGTCGGGGACATCGCCGGCGGGCTCGTCGGCCTCTGCCTCTGCCTCTGCCTCGTTCTCGTCGCCCTTCCGGTCCTTGCCGGTGCCCGTGAAGCGCGGGGCGACCTCCCACGGGTCCTCGCCGGCGTCGGCCTGCTGGTCCGGCATGTCCCGCGGCACGGGCTCACCGTTCTCGCCGGGTGCGTCGAGGCGGTGGTCGGTCACGGCGTGCTCCCTTCGGTCGTCCGGGCGCCACGCGAGTACCTCCACCGTGACCTGCGAAACCTCAGCGCGGTGCCACCCGAAGAGTTTGAGATTTCACCATCACGGCTGAGCGGGGCCCAGGAGGTCCTCGATCTCGTCCAGGGCCGCGACGAGTTCCGGAGCGACCCTGTCCTGCACCCAGCGCTCCTGTTCCTCTCCGACCTCGCGCGGAATCGTCTCGGTGAGCATGATCAGGTACAGGTAGGCGCGGTACAGGGCCAGTCGGAGTCGGGCCGGGGCGTCGAAGCCGGCTCGGCCGCCTGCCTCCCGGTAGCCCGCCAGGAACGCCTCGTCCTGCTTGATGTCACCCAGCAGCGCCAGGGAGACGAACTCGGCCAGCGGGTCGCCCCAGAACATGCGCTCCCCGTCGATGAGGCCGCCGATGCGGGCGTCGCCGGCCGAGCGGTCGACCAGGATGTTGCCCCGCCACAGGTCGAAGTGCACGAGGTACGGGGCGGTGACCTCGTCGAGGGCGCCGTACGCGGACCGGGCGGTACGGGCCACCGCGTCGACGGGGCGGGGCAGCCGCGCCCCGTAGCGCCGGGCATCGTCCAGAACGGCGTCGAACATCGTCGTGAACGCGGTCCGCCAGTCGGGGGCGAGCGGACCGAGGGCGCCGGAGGGATAGCCGAAGCCGGGGCCCGTCACGCGGTGCAGCCGGGCCGCCTGGCGTCCCAGCTCCGTGCGCAGTGCGGCCTGTTCCGCGTCGGTGAGCGAGCCGTCGTCCCAGGAGTCGCCCGGGCAGGCCGTCATCAGCAGGAAGTCGTCGCCCATGGACACCAGCCGCGGTGCGGGGACTCCGGCGTGGGCGGCCGAGCGGTAGAACTCGGCCTCCGAGACGAGGAGCCGGCGCTCGTGCCGGAGGCCGGGGGTGGCCGCCGCGGGCGGGATCTTCAGCACGTAGCGGGTGCCGTCGGTGAGGCGGAGTTCCTCGACGGTGTTGTACGTGCCGCCGGTCAGCGGCGCGAGGTGGGCGAGGCGGCCGGGATCCTCGCCCGCCGCCTCCAGGATGTGCCGGGCCCGTTCCCAGGAGTCCACCACCGTGCGCCCACCCCTCCCCTTCGCCTTCGGTCAGCCGGCCGCGTACACGTCCTCCACGTAACGCCCGTCCGCGACCAGCCCGTCGAGCCACTGCTCGGCGGCCGTCTCGTCGGCGCCCGGCGTGTGCTTCCGGTACAGGGTACGGAACGCCTCCCGCACCCCGGGCGCCATCCGGGAACCGTCACCGCAGACGTACACCCGCGCCCCTGCGTCCAGCAGGGCCCAGACCTCCTCGGCCTCGGCGGCGACGCGGTGCTGCACGAACCGCACCTCGCCCTCGGGGGCCTCGCTGAAGGCGGGGCGGAGCGAGACGGCTCCGGCGGCCTCGGCGGCGCGCAGTTCGCCGGCGTGCAGGAAGTCGGCGTCGGGCGCGTCGCAGCCGAAGTAGCAGACGGCCGGTGCGAGTTCCGCGCCTGCGGCGACGGCCGCCGTACGGTCGGCGATCGCGCCGCGGAACGGGGCGAGGCCGGTGCCCGCCGCGATCATGACGACCGGTGCGGATCCGCCGGTGGCGTCGATACGGAAGGCCTCCCGGCACGGCTGCACGCGCGCGTAGACCGTGTCACCGGGCTCGACGGTGGCCAGGTAGCCGGATCCGGTGCCCCGGTAGACGCCCTTGCCCATGGGGGTCCCCCCGCTCGAGCGCAGCCGAGAGTGGGGGAGGGCGGGCGCCTCCAGCAACGACACCATCAGGTCCACGTGGCCGGGGTCGACGGCGGGCGAGGAGGAGATGGAGTAGTGGCGGGGGCGCAGCGGGGTGAGGAGGTCGAGGAGCTGCGGCCAGTCCAGGGCGCCGCGCAGGGCCGGGTGGTCTTCGATGATCTCCACGAGGGTGCGCGGGTCGTCGGTGAGGGCGGCGAGGGCCGTGCGCTCCGGCGGGCACGGGTTGGCAGCGGCGAGCGCGGCGGCCTGCCCGGTGCTCAGATGCTCCTGCAACTCCACGTGGTGGGTGAGGAGCTGCCGTACCGTCACGGGGCGGTCGACGGCGATCGAGTCGCGGCGCGGGCGGGTGGCGCGGATGTCCAGGACGGTGTCGAGGTCGACGCCGAGCGCGGTGGCGGCGCGGGTGACGAGGTCCGGGTGGTTGGCGGGCAGCACGGTGAGGTGGTCGGCCGTGCGGTAGGTGACGCCGTCGGGCAGCGCGACGCGGACGAACCGCTTGCGGCGTGCGTAGCCGGGCGCGGTGAGGTCGTACGCCTCGGTGACCCGCATGGGGACCAGTTCGTGCCGCTCGGCGAGGGCGTCCAGCGGGCCGCCGGTCAGAGCGCGGACCTCGTAGGCCGTGGTGGGCTCCGGGTCCGGGGTCGTGGCGTCCGGGTCGCCGTACCGCTCCAGCAGGGCGACGCGGAGGGCCGTCGTGAACTCGCGGACCGTGCCGGTGAGGTCGCCGGAGGCGTCAGCGGCGGCGCGGCCGAGCAGGCGGCCGGCGCCGGACTCCGCGAGCCGCTCGTCGATCCGGGTGGGGACGTGCTGGTAGGTGGCGGCCCAATTGCGGTCGCCGACGCCGAGGACGGCGTACGTCACGCCGGACAGGTCGTGGGTCTCCTCAAGCCAGGCGGCGAAGGCGGTGGCGTCGTCGGTGGGGCGGCCGTTGTAGGAGGCGGCCGTGATGACGACGGGCCGGTCGGTGGGCAGGCCGCCGGCGTAGGCGTCCAGGGGCAACACCTGCGTCTCGCAGCCGACGGCGGCGGCCTCGTCGGCGAGTTGGGCGGCGAAGTCGCGGCAGGTGCCGTAGTTGCTGCCGTGCAGGAAGAGGGCGGCGGTGCCGGGGCGGACGCGTGCGGGGAGGGCCTGCGGTTGGGCCGATCGGGCGTCCTGGAC
>NZ_NGFN01000464.1 GCF_002148965.1 Streptomyces swartbergensis
CCACCCGCCCCGCCCACGCCGTCAGGCTGGTGTGTACGCGGTCGATGTGTGCCCGTGCGTCGGCCCCGCGCTCGGCGTGCTCGCGCAGCACGCGCTCCGTCTCCTGTTCGACGGACTCCGCGTGGGCGTGGGCCTGGGCGAGCAACTCGGCGGCGCGCGCGGCTGCCTCTTCCTGCCGGTGCCGGGTCGAGTCCTCGGCGTCGGCGAAGGCCTGCTCGGCCTCGGACAACGCCCTCTCGGCGCACGCCACCGCATCCGCGTGGCGGGCGTCCAGCACGGCCGCCCGGGCGGCATCCTCCCGGTCCATCTCGGCCCACCGCTCGGCGTGCTCCTTGGCCTGCTCGGCCAGCATTCCGGAGGTGCGCTGCCGCATTTCCCGCAACGCGGCCAGCGCCTCGCCCCGCTGCTCCTCGGCCTCACGATCGGCCGCGGCCCGGATCTCGTCGGCCTCGGCGCGCGCCGCGAGCAGCCGTTGCCGGGCGCGTTCGTCCGCATCGGCGCGTACGGCGTCGGCATGCGCCTGCGCGAACTCGCGCACGCCGGCCGCGGACGCGCACGCCCCGTCCACGAGTTCCCGCGCCTCCCGCCGCGCCCCTTCCCGTACGGCCGCGGCCTCCTCCTGGCCGAGTTCGAAGAGCCGCCGCGCCCGCTCTCCGAGCAACTCGTAGGTCTGCGGGACCAGCCGCGCGACGACCTCCCGCAGCTCCGCCAGTTCCGCGTCCATGTGCCGGGCGAGCACCGTCAGCCGCGCGGCCCTCTCCCAGGCCGCGTCACGATCCCCGGAGAGGGCCTGGGCGTACTCGTCGACCTGCTCGGGACGGTAACCGCGCCCCCGCACGGCCGGAAAGCCGTGCGGAGACACCGATGCGCTGCTCATGCCGGGCCCCTCTCCACCAACGGCACCGGACGTCAGCCGACGCGCGATCGAGCACGAAATGGGATCATTCGTGCCCATCTTGGGGGAACAGACGGAAGTGTTCATAACGTGACACTCCCTGTTGACGCGCTGTGTGACAGCCCGGCACGAAAAAACCGGGCCCGGCGGCCTCACGACCGACCGGACCCGGCTCCTCAGGACACGTCAGCGGCGCGTCACAGCAGCCCGTCCCACATCTGCTCCAGCAGCACCGACCACCAGCTCTCCGGCGACCCGAGCGCCGCCGGGTCGAGCGCRGCCAACTGCGCCTGGAAGTCGACGGTCCAACGGCCCGCCTGCTCCTGGGTCAGCCCGAACCGCAGCCGCCACATCCGCCCGAGCAGCGCCAGGCAGCGCGCGAACTCCGGCAGCCCGGTGTTCACGAACTGCGGCGGTACGGGCGCCCCGCCCGGCCCCGCCTCCACCGGCACGGCGACGATGTTCGCCGTGCCGTACTGCACGCAGATCGCCTTGCCGAAGTCGCTGCCCATCACCAGGTAGGAACCCGCGTCCGGGGCCGGCTGCACACCGCGCTCGGCCGCCAGCTCCGCCAGCGTCGGCACGGGCCGGCCCGGCTGAGCCTGCGCCCAGAAGAAGGGGCCCATGTCCATCGGCAGGCCCGCCGCCACCAGCGTGTGCGCCACGACCGGCGGCACACCCTGCCGGGACACGGCGGCCTGCTCGAACCGGAACACCCCCGGCCCGAACGCGGCACCCAGCTCCTGCGCGATGCCCTCCGGCGGGATCGGCGGCGCCGCCTGCACCGGCGGCAACGGCGCCCGCACCGGAGCCGGACGCGCCGGGCCGTCCGCCACCTGGTGCAACTCGCCCTGGTGGGCCAGCAGTTGCTGCATGCCCTGCTGCCGGCTCGCGTGGTCCGTGCCGTACGGCGCGATGCTCGTGATCCGCGCCTGCGGCCACTGCTCCCGGATCATCCGCGCACAGTAGGCACCCGGCAGCTCGCACGACTCCAGCTCGGTGTGCAGTTCCAGCACCTGGTCCGGGGGCACGTTCATGGCCCGCAGCTCGTGGAAGATCTGCCACTCGGGGTGCGGCGTACCCGGCGCCGAACGCCGGATCAGCTGCTGCTCGGAACCGTCCTGCGCGCGGTAGCGCAGCACGGCCTGGTAGCCGGGGCCGACCGTCGGCTGCCCGGTGGGCTGCTGCGGATAGCCGTACGCCGGAGGCTGCCCGGGGGCGGGCTGACCGGGCGGCGGCATGGCGCCGGGAGGCATGGCACCGGGAGGCATCGCACCCGGCGGCATGGCGCCCGGAGGCATCCCACCAGGCGGCATCGCGCCGGGAGGCATCCCACCAGGCGGCATCGGCGGCGCACCGGGCACGCCAGGAGCGGCCTGGGCGCCTGGGACACCCGGTGCAGCGGGTGGTGCGCCGGGGGCCTGCGGCGGCGGAGGCACGCCGGGGCCGCCCGCCGGAGGCGTGGCCAGCATGGTCTCCGCGTGATGCACGGGACCCGGACCGCCGGGAACACCCGGCGCGCCCGGGGCGCCAGGCGGGTTCGGCGCACCCGGAGGCTGCGGAGCACCAGGCGCACCCGGAGGCCCCGGCGGCTGCGGTGCGCCCGGGCCCGTCCGACCGGGATCGGCCAGCATCGTGGCGGCATGGTGGACACCACCGGGCGGCGTACCACCCGGGGCGCCGGGCGGGTTCGGCGCACCCGGAGGCCGCGGCGCACCAGGAGGACCCGGCGGCTGCTGGGGAGGCAGGGGAGCACCGGGGCCCTCATTACCCGGGCCTCCAGGACCCCCGGACCCCTCAGGCCCAAGCGCCGACACGAGCTGCGTAGGCACATAACCACCCGCCGGAGTACCCGGCGCACCGGGCCCCGACGGCGGAGGCGTACCGCCCGGCCGCGCACCCGGCGTCCCCGGGGCGCCCGGCGGAGGCGGCGTCGTCGGCCCCGCGCCCCGTCCACGACCCGGCGGCGGAGCCGCCTTACTGGTCGCGGCGTCGGCGATGTCCCCGGCGTTCGGCGCGAGCGGACGCCCAGGCGCACCCGGCCCGTTCGGCGGCTGCGGAACACTGGCGGGACCGGCAGGACCGGCAGGACCAGCCGAACTTCCGGGACCGGCAGGCCCAGAAGCCGCCGCGCCGCCCGCGGAGCCCACAGATCCACCGTCGGCACCCTGCGGATACCCGTACGGCTGCCCGCCCGGCGGAGGCGGAGGCGGAGGCGTGCCGCCCTGCGGCACCCCACCGGGCGGCGTACCCGGCACGCCCGGAGCCGGAGCGGCACCCGCCGCCCCCGGCGGATAGCCGTAGCCCGGCCCACCAGGCGCAGCCACACCCGCACCCGAACCCGGACCACCCTGCGCGTTCGGTTCGTCGATCGCCGGTGAGACCGCCGTCGGCGGAAGCTGGCTGCCGCCCGACAGCAGCGCCGTCTTGGCCTCCGGCGTCGTCGGCGGCGTGTCACCGTCGGTCTCGCTCAGCGGCGGCGCGAAAACGGTCGCGGGCAGTGGTACGGAACGGTCGTCCCCTGCATCGCCGTTGGTGTCCGTACCCGCCCAGGGCGTGGCACCGGCAGGCGCACCGGGCGTCTCCGCTCCCCCGCCGTCACTCCCCACGGCAGCAGGCCAGGACGCACCGGAAGCGGAATCACCACCCGCACCGCCGGCAGAAGCGGCACCCGCAGCACCAGCCGGGTCACCAGCGGAAGCCGACGCGGCACCCGCACGCGCCCCCGCTCCCGAACCCGCACCCGCACCCGCACCCGAATCCGCACCAGCCCCCCGCCGATCCGGAATCCCCAGCTTGTCGGCCGCGTCCTGCAACCACTCCGGCGGAGTCAGCAGGAAGGACGTCTGGTTCAGATCCACCCGGGCCGCCGGAGCCGGCTCCTCCGCCGCGTCCGGACGGCCGTACTCCTCCTCGTACCGGCGGATCACCTCACCCACCGGCAGCCCGGGCCACAGCGTCGCCTCGCCGCTGTCCCGCGCGATCACCAACCGCTGCGCACCACCGTCGGAACGAGGCCCGTCCGCCCGGTCCTCGGCCCACACCACGAACCCCAGGTCGAACTCCCGCACCCGCACCTCACGATGCTGGTACGACGGCACGTCCCCGTTGATCCATTCTTCCGCACGCTCCTGCGCCTGCGCGAAGGTCACCATCGCTGAAGTCACTCCCCCACGGCCGAGGACGACACCGCGCCCACCGGCACCACACGCGCGAACCCGCCGTCCACCATCAGATTCGCCACCGTCTCCAACTCCGGCGGATCACCGGCCAGCCGCGACAGAAAGACGTCGAAGTCGTCCCCGCACGGCAGCAGCAACCGCTCCACCCGCTCCGCCGGCGGCAGCGAGGGATCCACGTCCCGCACGTCGTCGTACGCGCAGAACCACACCGAACCGATCCGGTCACCCTTGACCTTCACCGCCAGCAGCCCGCCCTGCACGAAGGCGACCCCCAGGTAGTCCTTGGTCAGATGGTCACGCAGGCACTTGTTCACGTACACCAGGTCGTTGACGGCCGCCTCGTCCCGCACGGTGAAGAACGGCTGGTCGATCAGCAGCCCCAGCTCCGCGTCCAGCGCGGCACCCACCGGCGCACAGCCCCCCGCCGCCTTCAGGAACGACCGGTACGGACCCGGCAGCCGGTAACCGAGGTCCTCCTCGACCCCCTGCACCTGCGACTCCGTCACCGCCACACCCGACTTCGGCAGCCCGAAGTGCGCCGGACGCGTCTCCTGCAACGGCCGCGTGCCCCGCTTGGCATGGTCGACGCCCGACGTCGCCACACCGCCGTGGTGCCGCAGCAACGCCTTCACCTCGACCGGGACCAGCTCCAGCCGCCGCGAACCCACCGCGTGATGCCACGTCCAGCCGTGCGGCGTCGCCACCGCCGGCACCGTGTCCCACAACTCGTGCCCGGACGCCGCCAGCGCCATGTTCGCCGACACGTAGTCCGTCAGCCGCAACTCGTCGACACCGAAACCCTCCGGCGGCTCCGCGATCTCCGCGGCCGCACGCGCGTAGGGCGAGAAGTCGGGGTAACCACGCTCGTCGACCCGTACCCCTCTCGGGTGACGGGCCGCCCGGACCGGATCCGGGAAATGCACGACCTGCCCGGCGTAGGCCGCGTTCGGCGGCGCGGCTTGCTGCCCGAGCCGACCTGTCGTCATGGCGGTTGCCCCCTGCGGCACTCTGTACGACCCGTATTGACCACCCTTGGCGCACTACGGCCCGTATCGACTGTCACGTCTGTCTGTCTCGACTTCACTGCACTTCCCAGCACCCGCCGACCCCACGGATCACCCTCCGGTTCACTGCATCGATCTCCGAACGGATCACCGCATCGCCCGCGGTGCCGACAGCCTATGCGGTACGACGACACCGGTCACCGGCACCGGTCGGCCGCCCCTCCGCCTCCGTGACCAGCCGTCACCCCACCGTGACGGCAGGCCCCGGTACGGGCGTGTCACCGCTCCCCAGCTTCCGCACCAGCCACGGCATTTGGCAGTCTGTGACCCCCGGGGGATGCACGGAGGGGAAAACGATCATGAACGCGACACAGACGGGACCACACACCGGCAGGTCCGCCGACCCACGAAACGGCGACCCCCGGGGCAGTGCCCCACGAGGCGGCGACCCGCGCACCGGCGCCCCCCGAAGCGGCGACCCCCGCATCGGCTGGAGCGCCACCG
>NZ_NGFN01000465.1 GCF_002148965.1 Streptomyces swartbergensis
CCTCCCCGACCTCGACGCCCCCGCCCACCAGCCAGTCGTAATGACCCGGGAACCGGGAGATGTGCTCCGGCCTCCGGTGCACCAGCACCCGCCCCTGCGGATCACGGCAGACCGTGGTCGCGACCCGGTGCAGCCAGCCGTGCCGGATCGCCTCGTCCCGGTCGACCACCCCGATCACCCGGTCCTGCTCGTCGACCCGCTCGACCAGCTCACCCATGGCGTCACGATCGCACGTCCTCGCCACTGCCAACCGTCCGCGCAGATAGACGGCCGCTGTCCGCGCGTTCCTTCTTGACGCGCTCCAGACGGGGCTCGGTCACGGTCAGCTTCTCGGGGCTCGGGGCCTTCCATCTCAGGGCAAACGAGTTGACCCCGCGCAGGATGTACGCACCGTCCCGCTTCACGTCGCTGACGATGCCTTCTTTGCCCGCGCTGGCGTCGTACACCTGGTCGCCAACCCACGCCCTGGGCTTCTCCTCGGTCACCGGGCCGGCTCGCAGAACACCTCGGCCCAGACCTGCTTGCCCCATCGGTAGAGGTCGGTGCCCCAGCGCTCGGCCAGGGCATCGACCAGGAGGAGACCTCGGCCGCTGGTGAGGAGGTCGTCACTGGGTTCGGCCAGCTCTGGCAGCATGCGGGCCTTGTCGACCACGCCGATCCGCACGAACCGCTCGCCAGGTCTGGTGATGACGACCCGGATCACGCGGCTGTTGGTGTGCTTGACCGCGTTGGCCACCAGCTCCGAGACGAGAAGTATGGCGGTGTCCGTCAGCTCCTCCATGTGCCAAGCGGCCAGAGTCGTCCGCACGAGCCTGCGAGCGGTCTCGGCGCTCTCCTCCAGACCCGGGAGTGTCTCGGAGTATCCGGGGTGTCCCGTGTGGTGCGGCTTCGCTGACACGATCATCTGAACCTCAGGGGTGTCGGTGTACGACGGCCTTGGTTCAGTCAACGACCGCTCGTGTCTCCCGAGGAGGAAAAGTCGGCCGGGTGTGCATCTCGCCCAAGCGGAAATTCTCGGCTGTCGCCATCACTGATGGAGCATCAGTGGCTACCGTGGGTATGTGGAGGGGAACACGAGCCTCGCCGGCGCCATGCAGGAAGCGGGCTTCAAGCAGGCCGAGTTAGCCGAAGCCGTCAATGGCCAACTGTGGGCCTCCGGCTATGACGGGACCGTGAGCGACCGGACCGTCCGGAACTGGCTCACCGGAAAAACCCGGTGGCCGCACCCGCGTCAGCGGGAAGCCTTAGAGGCAGTATTCGGATGTAGGGCCGAGGAGCTGGGCTTCAGCCCGCCAGCGGCAAGACGCCCCACCACCCAACCGGAGGCGCCTGTGAGGCGCAGGAACTTCCTCACCGCCACCACCGGCACGGTCGCCGCTGCGGTGCCGTTCGTCGGAGTGCCCCCGCAGGTCGGCACCTCTGACGTTCTCCGGCTCCGCTCGGGCCTGGACGCCCTGATGGAGCTGGACGACACCAGGGGAGGCCACGAGGGTCTGGAGCGAGCCGCGCTGTCCGGGGCGGCCGATGCCCTGGAAAAGCAGAAGCTCGGCGCCACTCAGCGCATCCGGCTCCGGCTCTTCTCGATCGCTGCCGACTACACCGCCACGGCCGCCTGGAGCGCTCTGGACGCCCGGCAGGCCGACCGGGCCCAGGCTCTCCTGGGACGGGCGCTGTACCTGGCCGGAATGGCCCAGGACCCCGTGGCGGAGATGAGGGTCTGGAACTCGTACGCCATGCTGGCCCACCAGCGCGGGGAGCACACGGAGGCCGTCGACTCAGGCCTGGCCGCTCAGGCCACGGCCGTCACCAAGCGGGACCCGATGTTCGCCTCCCTCGCCCACGCCCGTACTGCCATCGGCCACTCCAACCTCGGCGACCGTCAGGCCGCATTGCGCTCTCTCGGGCATGCAGAGGAGGCCCTGGGCAAGGTGGATCGGGACCAGCCTCGTCCGAGCTGGCTGGCCTTCTACGGCCCGGCTGAGCTGATGGCCATGACGGCCATCGTCCGAGACCGGATCGGGGACGCCGCAGAGGCCGAGGCAGCCTCCCACAAGGCCCTGGGCGCGATCCCTGAGCAGTTCCGCAGGAACCGGGCGCTGGCCACCACACGGCTCGCTCTCGCCCAGCTCCACCAGCGGGACATCGACCAGGCGTGCTCCACCGCGTCGACCGCCTTTGAGCTGATGGCGGGTACCCCCATCCCGGGCCGGATGCGCTCCCTCCTCGGCGACTTCTACCGTGACTTGATCACGCTTGCGCCGGATGCCGGGATCGCCCGAGAGTGGGGAGACCGCTTCCGATCCGAATGGAGCCGATCTTGAGTGCCGCTGATCTGGTCGTCCGCCGCTACACGCATGCCGACCTGCCGCAGGTCCGGCAGACGCTGATCGACATCCATGCGGACGCCTACGCGGATGCGATGAACGACGAGTTCAACCAGCGCTTCCCCTGGTTCGTCGACCACTGGGGCGGCAACCCGGACTTCGACTGCGTGATCGCCTGGGATGACGACGTGGCGGTGGCCTTCGGGTACGGAGCCCCGTCAACCCCCTACCGCGAGTGGTGGCGCGAGCACCTGAAGCCCGCCCCCGACCCGGGGAAGGACCGCACCTTCTCCTACTCGGAGCTGGCCGTGCGGACGAAGTACCGGAAGAGGGGCGTGTCCGAGCTGGTCAGCCGGGCCCTGCTGGACGAGCGGGACGAGGACCTCGCCGTACTCCTGGTGGACGTCACGCACCCCAAGGTCCAAGAGCTGTACGAGTCCTGGGGCTTCCGGAAGGTCGGCGAGCGCCAGCCCTTCCCCGACTCCCCGGTGTACGCCGTCATGCTTGCGGAGCTGCCGTTGCGCTAGGCCCCCGGGTGGGTGGCCTTCGTGCGGAAGCGCTTGCGGATGCTCGCCATGGGTGGAAGGTAGAACCCTTCTCAAGATCCCGGGGGGCCACTTGTGTGGCCACGGCGGATACGAAAGAGGCCGGTGACCTGATTACTACAGGTCACCGGCCTCTTTAGTGAGGGTGAGTGACGGGACTCGAACCCGCGGCATCCTGGACCACAACCAGGTGCTCTACCAGCTGAGCTACACCCACCATGACCGGCTTGGAGATCAGTGACTTCCCCGACCGGCCGAGAAAAAGTGTACAGGGTCCGAAGGGGTGCTCGCGCCCGGCTTTCGCGGCGCCCCTCCGCGGGCCCCCGGCATGGCTACTGGGCAGGCAGGACGTGCTTCGCGGCGATCTTCTTCGCGGTGTCCGAGTCGGGCCCGGGCTGCGGGACGAAGACGGCCTCGCGGTAGTAGCGCAGCTCCGCGATGGATTCGCGGATGTCGGCGAGCGCGCGGTGGTTGCCGTTCTTCTGCGGGCTGTTGAAATACGCCCGCGGGTACCAGCGGCGGGCCAGCTCCTTGATCGACGACACGTCGACGATCCGGTAGTGCAGGTAGTCCTCCAGCGTCGGCATGTCGCGCAGCAGGAAGCCGCGGTCCGTGCCGACGGAGTTGCCGCACAGCGGGGCCTTGCCCGGCTCCTTGACGAACTCCCTGACGTACGTCAGGACCTGCTCCTCGGCGTCCTTCAGCGTCGTGCCGTTCGGCAGCTCCGTGAGCAGCCCGGACGCGGTGTGCATCTGACGCACCACCTCCGGCATCGTCTCCAGCGCCCTGTCCGGCGGCCGGATGACGATGTCCACGCCCTCGCCGAGCACGTTCAGCTCGGAGTCGGTGACGAGGGCGGCCACCTCGATGAGCGCGTCGTCCGACAGCGAGAGGCCGGTCATCTCGCAGTCGATCCACACCATGCGATCGTTCATGTGTCTCACCTTACGGGGAGCCGCTCCGGGCTGAGCCGACCGTGCGGTGACCTTGTGGCCAAAGGCGCTCCCGCCTCGTATCAAGGGCGCTCCCGCCTCGTATCAAGGGCCCACTCGCCCCGATACGGCACCGGGCCCGCGCGGAGACTTCCTCCACGCGGGCCCGGTCACCGGCTCACGTCACATCACGTCGCGCTGCGCTGCCCCGGCAGACTCGCCCGGCTCGGCACGTACGCCTCCCGGCCGTTGTCCGACCCGGTCGACGCCGACGTCGACATGGCCGGGGACGATCCGACCGCGCTCGCCGCCGCCGTACGGCGGGACTGGAGCGGGACGGGGTGCTCCGGGTGCAGCGAGGCGGGCGGCTGGCCCTGCTGGCCGGGATGCCCCCCGTGGCCCGGCATGCCGGACCCCGGTCCGCCCTGGGCGGCCTCGGTGTCCTGCGGCCGCTCGCCCTGGGGGCGACGGGCGCGGTACGCCGCCCGGTACGCGGCCGGCGACGAGCCCAGCTGGCGGCGGAAGTGCCCGCGCAGGGCGACCGGTGACCGGAAGCCGCAGCGCCCCGCCACCTCGTCCACCGAGTAGTCCGACGTCTCCAGCAGGCGCTGCGCCTGGAGCACCCGCTGCGTGATCAGCCACTGCAACGGGGCACTCCCGGTCAGGGAGCGGAAGCGGCGGTCGAACGTACGACGGCTCATGTACGCGCGTGCCGCCAGCGTCTCCACGTCGAACTGTTCGTGGAGGTGCTCCAGCGCCCAGGCGACGACCTCGGCGAGCGGGTCGGCGCCGATCTCCTCTGGTAAAGACCTGTCGAGGTAGCGCTCCTGGCCGCCGCTTCGGCGCGGGGGCACGACGAGGCGCCGGGCCAGGGCCCCTGCCGCCTCGTTGCCGTGGTCCGTGCGCACGATGTGCAGGCACAGGTCGATGCCCGCGGCCGTACCGGCCGATGTCAGCACGTCACCGTCGTCGACGAACAGCTCCCGCGGATCGACGTGCACCGACGGATAGCGTTTCGCCAGCGTCGGCGCGTACATCCAGTGTGTCGTCGCGGGCCGGCCGTCCAGCAGGCCCGCCGCCGCGAGGACGAAGGCGCCGGTGCACAGCCCGACGATGCGGGCGCCCTCCTCGTGTGCCCGGCGCAGCGCGTCGAGCGCGTCGTCCGGTGGCGGAGAAGTGATCGAACGCCAGGCCGGTACGACGACCGTGCCCGCCCGCGAGATCGCTTCCAGGCCATGCGGTGCGCTGAGTTCGAGGCCCCCTGTGGTCCGCAGTGGGCCGTCCTCGCCGCCGCACACCAGCAGTCGGTAGCGCGGTACGCCGGCGTCCTGGCGGTCAATCCCGAACACCGACAACGGTATGGAACTCTCGAAGATGGGGCCGCCGCTGAACAGCAGCACCGCGACGATCTCCTTGCGACGTCGCCCGGAAAGCTTCCGGGTCGCGGCTTCCGGCGCGGCAGTGGAGTCGTGGCTCATACTGCTAAGCCCCCCTCGGTGGTCGCGGCTCCTCGGTTGTGTCGCTCCTGCACGTTTCCCCTCGGTCCTGCACGAGTCCCCCGCCTAGACAGTCAAGATCGAATCTACTGTGTCCCGTTGCGCCGCAGTGGCCGGATCGGCACTCGGCACATTGTCGACTTGGCAACTTGGCGTGAAGCATTCGATCACGAAGCGTTGCACTCGTGGGGCGTGCAGGGAAGTGCGCCTTGTCGCGGTGGCCAATCCGCGTAGGGTGCGCAGCACCCCTGAGGCCCTTTCCGTGCAGGTCGAACGGGGGTTGGGG
>NZ_NGFN01000466.1 GCF_002148965.1 Streptomyces swartbergensis
CCCCCGGGCCCGGAGCCGTGCGGCGACGGCGGGCGCGGCGACGTACACCCAGGCCCGGACAACCGCCCCGTCCGCGTCGCGTACGACCTTCCGCTCGACGCGTTCGTACAGGCTGCGCGGGTCGCCCGGCACGTAGTCCTCCAGCCGGTCCAGCTCGGCGAGCAGCTCCGCGTAGGTCTCGGGGTGCGCGGTCACCAGCTCCCCGCACACGACCCCGCCGCCCGGCTCCTCGACCGCGTAGGGATAACCCGGCCCCTCGTACAGCACAGCGCCCGAGAGCCGCCCCGGTACCTCGGAGCGGGTGCGGCCGCGCAGGAAGAGGTCGTGGTTGACCTCACCGGGGCGGAGGGTGCCGTAGACGAAGAAGGGCAGGGTCACAGGAACGATTCTCCACCCTCACACACCTGCACACCGGGCCTATGGACATGACATGTCCGGGCCGACTTGACTCGCGGTCGATATCAACGCCGCACCCGGTCGTCCCCACGCGACCGGGTGCGCCCGTATGAGGAGACCGATGAGTCGGATACGTCACGTCCGAGGGTCCCGTCCCGTCATCGCAGGCATGGCCGTCACCGGCACCGCCGCCCTGCTGGCCGCCGCGCTCTCACCCACCGCCCTGGCTGAGGACCGGCCGACCCGGTCCGACGCGATCGAGAGCGCCGGGACGGTCCTCTCCGACCGGGCCGCGGAACTGGGCCTCACTCCGGCCCAGGAGACGAAGGTCCGCGACGTGGTCGTCGACGAGGACGGCACCCGGCACGTCCGCTACGACCGCACGTACCACCGACTCCCGGTCCTGGGCGGTGACTTCGTACTCCACCTGAACCCGGACGGCACCTACCGCGGCGCGAGCCGGGCGACGAAGTCCGCGCTCTCCCTCGACAGCGTCACCCCGAAGGTGACCGCACCCAAGGCCGCCGACCTCGCCGCGAGCCTGCTGCGCGCCGCGCACCTCGGCGAGACCCTGAAGAAGCTGACCGCCAAGCCGCGGCTGGTCGTCGACGCCCTGCACGGCGCCCCGAAACTGGCCTGGCAGACCGACGCGGTGGCGCACGACGGGCTCGGCAACCCGGTCGGGCGCACGGTGCTGACCGACGCGACGACCGGCGACCGGATCGACGCCTGGGACACCCTGGAATCGGCGTCGGGCGACGGCGAGTCCCTCTACGGCGGCACGGTTCCGCTTCAGACGACCAAGTCCGGGTCGTCGTACAGGCTGAAGGACGCCACCCGGGGCGGCACGTACACGGGCGACGCGGCGAACAAGACGGACCAGTGCCTGCTGACCATCTGCCTGACCCGCGCCCCCGCGACGGTCTTCTCGGACGCCGACAACCACTGGGCCACGGGCGCGGACTCCGACCGCGCGACGGTGGCGGTGGACGCCCAGTACGGCACGGACGTCACCTGGGACTACTTCAAGAACCTGCACGGCCGCAACGGCATCGCCGGCGACGGCAAGGGCTCGTACAACCGCGTCCACTACGGCAAGGACTACAACAACGCCTTCTGGGACGACAACTGCTTCTGCATGACGTACGGCGACGGCGACGGCAAGCAGCTCGGACCGCTGGTGTCGCTGGACGTGGCCGGGCACGAGATGTCCCACGGCGTGACGTCGAAGACGGCGGCGCTGACGTACTCGGGCGAGCCCGGCGGCCTGAACGAGGCCACGTCGGACATCTTCGGCACACTGGTGGAGTTCTACGCGGACAACGCCGAGGATCCCGGTGACTGGCTCATCGGCGAGAAGGTCGTCCGCTCCGGGCTCGGCCGGGAGGCCCTGCGCCGCATGGACCAACCGTCGAAGGACGGGAAGTCCGCCGACTGCTGGAGCGAGGGCCTGGCCGACCTGGACGTGCACTACTCCTCGGGCGTCGGCAACCACTTCGCCTACCTGCTCGCGGAGGGCAGCGGCGCGCAGACGATCAACGGCGTCCGCCACAACTCCCCGACCTGCGACGGCTCCACGGTGAACGGCATCGGCCGGGCCGGGCTCGGCAAGATCTGGTACCGCGCCCTGACGGTCTACATGACGTCCTCGACGGACTACGCGGGCGCCCGTACGGCGACCCTGAACGCGGCGAAGGACCTCTACGGCAGCGGCAGCGTGGAGCAGAAGGCCGTGGCGGCGGCCTGGAGCGCGGTCAACGTGGAATGAGCCGCGCGAGTACGGACAAGGGGACTTAGGGCCGCACCGTCTCCAGCCGCACCGCGCACGCCTTGAACTCCGGCATCCGGGACGTCGGGTCGAGCGCGGGGTTGGTGAGGGAGTTGGCGCGGCCCTCGCCCGGCCAGTGGAACGGCATGAAGACCGTGTCGGGGCGGATGGTGTCCGTGATCCGGGCGGGCGCCACGGCCCGGCCCCGCCGGGACACGACGGCCACCGGATCGCCCTCGGCCGCCCCGAGCCGGGCCGCCAGCCGCGGGTGCAACTCCACGAACGGCCCGGGCGCGGCGGCGTTCAGCTCCGCCACCCGCCGGGTCTGCGCCCCGGACTGGTACTGCGCCACGACCCGCCCGGTGGTGAGCAGCACGGGGTACTCGTCGTCCGGTTCCTCGGCGATGGCCCGGTGCGAGACGGGGACGAAGCGGGCGCGTCCGTCGGGGGTGGCGAAACGGTCGAGGAAGAGGCGCGGGGTGCCCGGGTGGGCACGGTCCGCCGTGTCTCCCGTGGAGGCCGGCGTGTCTCCTGTGGAGGCCGGCGCGTCCGCCGTGGAGACCGGCATATCCCCCGTGGAGACCGGCGTGTCCCCCGTGGAGGCCGCCGTGTCCCCCGTGGAGGCCGGGCGGCCCGCCGCGCCCCGTTGCGCGCCGGGGCCACCCGCCCCGTCCTGGTCCCCCGTCAGGCCCTCCGGCTCCACCGCCGGGCAGGGCCAGAACACCCCGTWCTCCTCCACCAGCCTGCGATACGTGATCCCCGAGTAGTCCGCGGGGCCGCCCGCGCTCGCCCGGCGGAGTTCCTCGAAGATCTCCTCCGGGTCGGTCGGGAAGCCCTTCTCCACGCCCAGGCGCGCGGCCAGCTCGTGCATGACTTCAAGGTCGCTGCGGATGCCCTCGGGCGGGGTGATGGCCTGGCGCCGCAGCAGCACGCGGCCCTCCAGGTTGGTCGTCGTGCCCGTCTCCTCGGCCCACTGGGTGACCGGCAGGACGACGTCCGCGAGCGCCGCCGTCTCCGACAGCACCACGTCACACACGGCAAGGAAGTCCAGGGACTTGATGCGCTCCTCGACATGTGCGGCACGCGGCGCCGACACCACCGGGTTGGACGCCATCAGCAGCAGGGATTTGATCTCGGTGCCCAGCGCGTCCAGCAGCTCGTACGCACTGCGCCCCGGGCCGGGCAGCGAGTCCGGGTCCACGCCCCACACGTCGGCGACGTGCCGCCGCGCCTCCGGGTCGTCGAGCTTGCGGTAGCCCGGCAACTGGTCGGCCTTCTGGCCGTGTTCGCGGCCGCCCTGCCCGTTGCCCTGCCCGGTCAGGCAGCCGTACCCGGACAGCGGGCGGCCCGCCCGGCCGGTCGCCAGGCACAGGTTGATCCACGCGCCCACCGTGTCGGTGCCCTTGGACTGCTGCTCGGGCCCGCGTGCCGTGAGCACCATCGCCGACTCGGGCTCGCAGAACATCCGTACCGTCTCCCGCAGTTCGGGGACGGACACCCCCGTGATCCGCTCCACGTACTCCGGCCAGTGCGCCATCGCGGCGGCCCGGGCGTCCTCCCAGCCCACGGTCCGCTCCCGGACGTACTCCTCGTCCACCCGCCCCTCGGCGATCACCAGGTGCAGCAGGCCCAGGGCGAGCGCCAGGTCCGTGCCCGGCCGGGGCGCCAGGTGCAGGTCCGCCTGCTCGGCGGTCTTCGTGCGGCGCGGGTCGATGACGATCAGCGTGCCGCCGTTCTCCTTCAGCTCGGTGAAGAAACGCAGGGACGGCGGCATGGTCTCCGCGAGGTTCGACCCGACGAGGATCACGCAGCCCGACTTCGGGATGTCCTCCAGCGGGAAGGGCAGCCCCCGGTCGAGGCCGAACGCCTTGATACCGGCCGCCGCGGCCGACGACATGCAGAAACGGCCGTTGTAGTCGATCTGGGACGTGCCCAGCACGACCCGCGCGAACTTGCCGAGCGTGTACGCCTTCTCGTTCGTCAGACCGCCCCCGCCGAACACCCCGACCGCGTCCGGCCCGTACTCCGCGCGCGTCCGGCGCAGCCCCTCGGCGATCCGGTCCAGCGCCTCGTCCCAGGAGGCCGGCACCAGCGTGCCGCCTTCGCGCACCAGGGGTGACGTCAGGCGCACGTTCGAGGCCAGCACCGCAGGCGCCGTACGGCCCTTGCCGCACAGCGCGCCCCGGTTCACCGGGAAGTCCGTACGCTCGCTCACCTCGACGGTCCCGTCCGGCGCGGGCGTCAGGTTCATCCCGCACTGCAAGGCGCAGTACGGGCAGTGCGTGGGCGTGGCGGTGGTCTGCATACCGTTCAGCGTGCTTCGGCCGTGTTACGCCCGCGACGGTTCCCTGTTACGCGGCAGGGACGGCAACCTCCCCGCCGCCGCCGCTCCCGCGTGAGGCACGCACAGGCCGACCCGCGTGAGGCATACGCCTGCCCGCCTTCAGGTCGCCGCCGACCGGCACGGACGTTGCCGATGTGATGAAAAACGCCACATGTGGCTCATTGCTCTCCTTTCTTGGCTGATCCGACATCGTTGAGAGTTGAATCAGCGCCACTACGCTCTCGCTACGCGCAGCGCTCGCACGACTCCGAACGGCGTTCGACTCCCACACTCGAAACAGCCAGGAGGCCAACCGATCATGCCCCTGCGCCATCTGACCCCCCATGACCGACAGCTGTTCCGGCAGTACGGCCGGGGCCCCACCGTCCCCGTCCCCGACCCGCTCCTGCACCACGCCGTCGCCCGGCACGCCGCGGCCACCCCGCACGCCCCGGCCGCCGAACACCAGGGCGCGGCCCTCACCTACGGCGAGCTCGACCGCTACGCCGACGCCCTCGCCGCCCGCCTCGTCCGCGAGGGCGTACGCCCCGGCGACCACGTCGGCCTGTTCGTCCGCCGCTCGATCCCGATGCTCGTCGGCCTGCTCGGCATCCTGAAGGCCGGCGCCGCCTACGTCCCGCAGGACATCGGCCTCGCACCCCCGGCCCAGCTCACCCACGTCATCCGCACCGCCCGGACCCGGGTCGTCCTCACGGTCGCCGAACACGCCCACCGCGTACCGCTGCCGGACGGCCACCTGCTGCTCGCGCTCGACGAGCCGCAGCCGTACGCCCCGGCCCCGCGCCCGCGCGTCACCGGCGACGACGGCGCTTACGTCCTGTTCACCTCCGGCACCACCGGCCGCCCCAACGGCGTGAAGGTCACCCACCGCAACGTCGCCAACATCCTGCTCACCGAGCCGGGCGGCCTCGGCATCCGCCCCGGCGACCGGGTCGCCCAGCTCCTCAACATCGCCTTCGACATGGCCGCCTGGGAGATCCTGGGCTGCCTCGCCCACGGCGGCACCCTCGTCATCCGCGGCAAGGACATCGCCGCGGCGGCCCGCAC
>NZ_NGFN01000467.1 GCF_002148965.1 Streptomyces swartbergensis
TCGGGKGCTGGCTGGGGGTGCTGCGCGAGGACCTGTGGACTGCCCGGGTTGACTCGCTGCCGCCGTCCACTTGGCTGCGCTGGCTGCCGCACGGCTTGCTGTGCCTGGTTGCGTTCGGGGTCACCCTCGGCGCGGTGGCGCAGCTCGGCGACCACGGAGGGGTGGGCCCGCAGATCGCCTTCCTGCTCGGGCTGGCACAGGGCGGTGCCGTGCTGCTCGCGCTGTGGCGGCCCGTCCCGGCGTGGTGGCTCTCGATGGTGGCCATGGTGCTGGGCGCCCTTGAGGTACGCCGCCACCTGCTGGCAGGTGGCGCCCACGACTTTCCTTGGCCCTGGACGTCGGCGGGGATCATCGAACACATGGCGGTGCTGCTGCTGCTCGCCCTGCGGGTGCGTACCCGGGTGTCCGTCGAGGCGCTCGCGCTGACCGTGCTCCTCACCTACGTCGTCCAGGGATTGCTGGGCGCTGCCGACTATCAGCCCACCGGGGTGCTGGCGGTCACCCTGTTCGCCGTCGTCGTGGTCGTCGGCACCGCCCTGCGCGGCCGCCGCGAGGCCCGCGCGCAGCTCGTCGAGCAGACCACGCTCACCGCCGAGGAGCGCACCCGGCGCACCCTGCTGGAGGAGCGCAGCCGTATCGCGCGGGAGCTGCACGACGTGGTGGCCCACCACATGTCGGTCATCTCCATCCAGGCGCAGGTCGCCCCGCACCTGGTGGAGAACCCACCCGACGAGCTCAAGGAGAACCTCGCCGGCATCCGGCAGAACGCCCTGGAGGCGCTGACCGAGCTGCGCCGCGTGCTGGGCGTGCTGCGCTCGGAGCACCCCGAGCCGGGGGAGCCCGCCGGCCCGGACGGCGACACCGCCGGCCACGCCCCGCAGCCCACCCTCGACCGGCTCGACGCGCTGGTGGAGAACACCCGGGCCGCCGGCCGCGAGGTCATCACCGAGATCAACGGCGAGCGGCGGCCGCTGCCGCCCGGCGTGGAGCTGTCGGCGTACCGGATCGTGCAGGAGGCGCTGAGCAACGCCCTGCGGCACGCGCCCGGCGCGAGGATCACGGTCCGTCTCACCTACGAGCCGGACGGCCTGGAAGTGGAGATCGTCAACGGCCGCCCGACCAGGCCCCCGCCACCGTCGACGGGAGCGGGGCACGGACTGCTCGGCATGCGGGAGCGGGTCGCGATGCTCGGCGGCACCATGACGGCGCACCCGTGGCACTGGGACGGCTTCAAGGTCACCGCGTTCCTCCCGGACACCCCGCCCGCCGACGCCCCGGGCACCGCCCGCTCCACCGAGAACACCACCGATCCCCGGGGAGGGACCCCATGACGAGCAGCTCCGGCCGACCCATCCGGGTTCTCATCGTCGACGACCAGGCGATGGTCCGGCAGGGCTTCACCGTGCTGCTCGGCACCCAGCCCGACATAGAGGTCGTCGGCGAGGCGAAGGACGGGGAGGGCGGTGTCGCGAAGGCCGCCGAGACCGCCCCGGACGTCGTCCTCATGGACATCCGCATGCCCGGGATCGGCGGCATCGAGGCCACCGAGCGCATCACCACCGCGAACCCGGACATCAGGGTGCTGGTGCTCACCACCTTCGACCTCGACGAGTACGTGTACGACGCGCTGCGCGCCGGAGCCTCCGGGTTCCTGCTGAAGGACGCGTCGTCGGAGCAGCTCGCCGAGGCGGTCCGGGTGATCGCGGCCGGTGACGCGCTGCTCGCCCCGGTCATCACCCGCAAGCTGATCGCCGAGTTCTCCCGGCTGGACGACCGTCCCCGCGCCCCGCTCAAGGAACGGATCGGTGACCTGACCGAGCGTGAGACGGAGGTGCTAGCCCTGATCGCGCAGGGCCTGTCGAACGCGGAGATCTCCAGGCACCTGTTCGTCGCCGAGCAGACGGTGAAGACCCACGTGGGCCGGATCTTGGTGAAGCTGGGTCTGAGGGACCGGACACAGGCGGCGGTGTTCGCGTACGAGTCGGGGCTGGTCCGTCCGTCGGGGTACTGAAGCCCGGCTCCGGGGCCCCCGTAGTACCTGAGAGGGACGCTGCGGAACCCCTCTCACTGGGGACGACCGCGACCCGGGCGGCGCATACCGTTCTGTACGTGACCGAGACGACTCACTCGCAGACCATGCCGCCGGGGGGCGGGGTCAAGCCACGCAGCCCGGAGTACCGGCTGGCCGTGGACGCCCTGCGCGGGCTGCGGCAGGACCTCATCCATGACGCCTTCGCCTACCGCCTGCTGCCGCGCATGCGCGTCGACGGCCCCCTGACCAGGAGGCTGCCCGGCCGCCTGCGGGACTTCGCGGCCTGGACACCGCACGCGGTGATCTGCGCGGCCGCCCTGATCGCCCTGTTCATCGCCACGGTCGACCAGGGCCTGGCCCTGGTGCTCGGCCTGCTCGCCGCGGTCCCGGTCCTGCTGACCCTGGCCCGGCCGGTCGGCGCGTTCTGGGTGTCCATGGCGGCCACCCCGCTCGCCCTCCCGTTCGGCGACCCGTGGGGCGACTGGCCCTGGCTGCCGGGCAGCTTCGTCTGTCACCTGACGGTGCTGACGGTCGTGGCGGTGCGCACCAGGCCGCGCACGGCCGCCTGGATGTGGGCGCTGACGGCGGTGTACGGCATCCTCGCGGACACACTCTTCGGATCGGACCGCCACGGCACCAACATCGGCCCCATGCTGGTCGTCTCCGCGTTCGTCCTCCTCGCCGTCACCGTCTGGCACATCCGCCGCCACGCGGAGCAGGAGGTCACCGCCCAGCAGACGGTCACCGCGCACGAGCGCTCGCGTCGCACCCTGCTGGAGGAGCGCACGACGATCGCCCGCGAGCTGCACGACGTGGTCGCCCATCACATGTCGGTGGTCGCCATCCAGGCGGAGGCCGCGCCCTACCGGGTGGAGAACCCGCCGCCGGAGCTGGAGAAGGCCTTCGCCACGATCCGGGAGAACGCGGTGGCGGCCCTGACCGAGCTGCGCCGCGTCCTGGGCGTCGTCCGCGCCGAGGACTACGAGGCCCCGGACGCCCCGCAGCCCACGCTCGCCGACCTGGAAGGGCTGCTGGCCAATGTGCGGGAGGCCGGACTGGGTGTCGAGAAGGTGGTGACCGGCGCGGTGCGCGAGCTGCCGCAGGGCGTGGAGCTGTCGGCGTACCGGATCGTGCAGGAGGCCCTGAGCAACACCCTGCGGCACGCGCCCGGTGCGAGCGCCCGGGTCGAGATCGGGTACGTTCTCGGCGGCCTGGGCCTGCGCATAGTCAACGGCCCGCCGCCGAACCCCGGCCTGATCAAGCCCTCGCCGGGCGCCGGGCACGGCATCACGGGCATGCGGGAGCGCGTGACGATGCTGAACGGCGAGATGACGGCGGGCGGCACGGACGACGGAGGTTACGAGGTGGCGGTGTTCCTGCCGGTCGCCCTGCCGGACGAGGACGACGCATGACGATTCGCGTGCTGATCGCGGACGACCAGATGATGGTGCGCGAGGGCTTCTCGGTCCTGCTGAACGCGATGCCGGACATCGAGGTCGCCGGCGAGGCGGTGAACGGCCGGGAGGCCGTCGCGAAGGTCCGCGAGCTCGCCCCGGACGTCGTGCTGATGGACATCCGCATGCCCGAGCTGAACGGCATCGAGGCGACCCGCGAGATCGTGGCCGCCGACGGCGCGGCGAAGGTGCTGGTGCTCACCACCTTCGACCTCGACGAGTACGTCTACCAGGCGCTGCGCGCGGGAGCCTCCGGGTTCCTCCTCAAGGACGCCTCGGCCCGCCAGCTCGCCGACGGCGTGCGGGTCGTGGCATCCGGTGAGGCCCTCCTCGCCCCCTCGGTGACCAGGCGCCTGATCACCGAGTTCTCCAAGCTCTCCGAGACCCCGCGCCTCATGCCCTCGGCGCAGGCGGCGTACGGCGACCTCACCGACCGGGAGACGGAGGTGCTGGTCCTCATCGCGCAGGGCCTGTCGAACGCGGAGATCGCGGAGCGGCTGGTGGTCGCCGAGTCGACGATCAAGACGCATGTCAGCCGGATCCTGGTGAAGCTGGGGCTCAGGGACCGGACGCAGGCGGCGGTGTTCGCGTACGAGGCGCGGCTGGTGACGCCCGGCTAGCCGGGGGGCGACGGGCCGGACTCAACGATCTTGGTCACACGGCACCCCGGCGACGCCGCACTCCGCCCCTGGTCAGACAGGGGGATGTGGGGCTAGCGTCCGTCCATGGCAGCTGCTTCCGACCTCGCGTTCGACCCATGGGACCCGGCGTTCCTCGCCGACCCGTACCCCGCCTACGCCGAACTGCGTGCCCGGGGCCGCGTGCACTACTACGAGCCCACGAACCAGTGGCTCGTCCCGCACCACGCGGACGTCTCGGCGCTGCTGCGGGACCGGCGCCTGGGCCGGACGTACCAGCACCGGTTCACGCACGAGGAGTTCGGCCGCACGGCGCCCCCGCCCGAGCAGGAGCCCTTCCACACGCTCAACGACCACGGGATGCTCGACCTGGAGCCGCCGGACCACACCCGGATCCGGCGCCTGGTGTCGAAGGCGTTCACACCGCGCACGGTGGAGCGGCTGAAGCCGTACGTGCGGGGCCTGGCGGACGAACTCGCCTCGGCCCTGGCCGAAGCGGGCGGCGGCGACCTGCTGAAGGACGTCGCCGAACCCCTCCCGGTGGCGGTGATCGCCGAGATGCTGGGCATCCCGGAGTCCGACCGGGCCCCGCTGCGCCCGTGGTCGGCGGACATCTGCGGGATGTACGAGCTGAACCCGTCCGAGGAGACGGCGGCGAAGGCGGTCAGGGCGTCGGTGGAGTTCTCCGACTACCTGCGCGAGCTGATCGCGGCCCGCCGCAAGGAGCCGGGCGAGGACCTCGTCTCGGGCCTGATCGCGGCCCACGACGAGGGCGACCGCCTCACCGAGCAGGAGATGATCTCGACGGCGGTCCTCCTCCTCAACGCCGGCCACGAGGCCACGGTGAACGCCACGGTCAACGGCTGGTACGCCCTGTTCCGCAACCCGGCCCAGCTGGAGCGGCTGCGCGCGGACCACACGCTCATCCCCTCCGCCGTCGAGGAACTGATGCGCTACGACACCCCGCTCCAGCTCTTCGAGCGCTGGGTCCTGGACGAAATCGAACTCGCCGGCACGACGATCCCGCGCGGCGCGGAGGTCGCCCTGCTCTTCGGCTCCGCCAACCACGACCCGACGGTGTTCGAGAACCCGTCCGCCCTCGACCTGACCCGCCCGGACAACCCCCACATCTCCTTCAGCGCCGGCATCCACTACTGCATCGGCGCACCCCTGGCCCGCATCGAACTGGCCGCCTCGATGGGGGCGCTGCTGGAGAGGGCGCCGACCCTGCGACTGGCCGCCGAGCCGGAGAGGAAACCGAACTTCGTGATCAGGGGGCTGGAGGGGCTGGCTGTAGAGGTCGGGTAGTGACTCGTCCGGCTGATCCTCTTGGGCGGCAAGGTCACCATCCCCGACCCCGTCGGCATCGAGCTCGACACCGAGGAGCTCAAGCAGTACGTCGACTGATCACGTGCTCATGTC
>NZ_NGFN01000468.1 GCF_002148965.1 Streptomyces swartbergensis
ACGGGGAGGTACCCGCCGAGACGGGCGTGACAGTGTGTGCGGGCGCCGGAACCGTTGAATCGATTCCAGCCACTTTCGGAGGGTGCGGGGCGTTCATGGCGTCCGGCTTTCCGACCAGCGCGTACTGCTCAAAAGCATCGCAAACCCCCATGTCATTCTGCGCCGCTAGCAGTGTCTCCACATGTACACGCACTCGTGAGGAGATGTCCAGCATTGTCCTGCCGGGATTCCTGGTGTCTGTGAGGTCTGAGGGAACAAGTCTCCTTCCTCTTGCGTAAATGCAAAGTTGGCTTAAAACTGCCGCAAGGGACGGCTTATTGCGGTCGACTGGGCTTGCTCGACGGAGCGTCACAACGGTCGCGATGGGTACGTACTCGGTGAAGGCCAGGGGTGGTTGCGAACTACCCGGAACCTGGTGACGGACCCGGGCGTCTTAGCCACCGACGACCGTGCCCCATCCTCCCGTGGCGGAGGCGGAGAGAAATACGCGCGACGGCAAACGCCATACTTCGCCACCCCTACGCCACGCCCGTGCTTTTGATAGACGCAGTATGGGCGGGACGGCCGCGGAGGCAGCTGCAGCCAATGCTCGACCCATAGGGGTTCCCCTTGCGCACGGCAGGGGTGTGATGCGCCAACAGGTACGCACAGTGAAGTGATCGACACATGATGTGATGTGGACCACGGTGTTGCCGGCGTGCAACGGAAAGGAACGAGCGCTCATGCGCGAGATCCTCGGAAGGCGACGCGGGCTCCTGTCCCAGCGCAGCGACGGGAGGCCTGAGCTGATCGGCGCGGCCCTGACCTACGCGACACAATGGCAGTGGCCCGTACTCCCGGGCGTGGCGGCGGACCCCCAGGGGCGCAGCCGCTGCGGCTGCCCCGACCCCGAATGCACGGTTCCCGGCGCGCACCCCTTCGACCCCGGCCTGCTCGCGGCCACCACGGACGGGCGCATGGTGCGCTGGTGGTGGGGCAACCGGCCCACGGCGCCGATCGTCCTGGCCACCGGCGGCAAGGCGCCCTGCGCGGTCTCCCTGCCCGCCCTGCCGGCGGCCCGCGCCCTCGACGCGCTCGACGGCATGGGCATGCGGCTCGGCCCGGTCGTCGCGTCCCCCGCCCGCTGGGCGATCCTCGTGAAGCCGTACTCCATGGAGCAACTCGGCGAACTGCTCTACGCCAAGGACTTCGTGCCCGGCTCCCTCCGCTTCCACGGCGAGGGCGGCTACCTGGCGCTGCCGCCGTCCGAGACGGGCCAGGGCGAGATTCGCTGGGAGCGGGCGCCGTTGCCCGGCTCGGCCTCGCCGTGGGTGCCCGATGTGGAGGCCGTGGTGGACGCCGTGGTCGAGGCCCTCACTCGTACGGGTGTGAGCGCGCCCGAGTTGTAGGGCTGTAGGGCGCGCCGAGCCCGGGTTCCGCCCCGGCGCGTTATGTTCCGGGGCCATGCCTCGTCATTCCCGGGGCCGCCCCCGGGACCCCCGAAAGATCTGTCCCCGAAAGATCCGCCCCCGAAAGGTCCGACTGCTCGCCCTCGCGGGCGTCGTGTCGGCGTGCGCGGCCGCACTGCCGCTGGCGGTGCCGTCCGCGGGGTCCCCGGATGCGGGGGACGCGACACATTCCGGGGGCTCGGCGGACGGTGCCGGTGTGCGCGGCGGTTCCGTGTCCGGTTCCGTACAGGACGGCGCACGTCCCTCCCGGCCGTCCGTGGACGGCAAGGCGCCTTCCGTCGAGGCCGGTCTCCCCGCGCTCGGCCCGGGCCTGTCGACCGCCGCGCGCTGCGGTCCCGAACTCTCCTCCCCCGACGGCATCGAGGCGCAGACCTGTGTCGTGACGCAGGCCGCGGACATCTGGGCGCGGACCTACTACCGCAATGCGACCGGCGGGGCGCTGGACGCCGTACTGAGCCTGATGGGGCCCGGCGCGCGGACCGTGCGCATCACCTGCGCGGTGGGCGCCGAGGACGAGCCGGGGACGTGTGAGACGCCCCGCGAACCCGCACGGGGGGACCTGGCGGCGTACACGGCGGTCGCGGAGTTCGCCCGGCGGGCCGGCCAGGGGCCGCTGCTGCTGCGCTCGGGGAGCAACTCGCCTACGCAAGCGGGCAGTTGACCAGCCGCTGCGTTCCGTGAACGGTCGCGGGCAGAGAAAGACCCGGTTGCTGGCGACGGGGGATGCACCAGCAACCGGGCTACAGGAACGGTAACAAGAGATCGGCGGTTCGCAAATTCGATCTCGCCCTTTCCGGTCACCGACTGGCTTGGCCCGGCCGGGAGTTGTGAAGGGCGTTCACCTGTCCGGAGTGCGAGGGCCCGGCCGGCCGGCCGAGCGGCCGGACGGGTCCTGTGACGGGCCGTCAGCTCAGCGTGACCTGCCGGTTGGTGAGGCCGCCCCGCGCGCGGCGCTCGTCCGCCGTGAGCGGCGCGTCCGTGGCCAGGGCGTCGGCGAGGCGCTCGGCGAACTCCGCCGCCGGCTTCTCCACGTCCTCGGCCGTGACTCCGCTCGGCAGGTCCCAGACCGGCACGGTGAGCCCGTGAGCGCGGAAGGAGCCCACCAGGCGCGTGCCCTCGCCCAGGCTCGACCGGCCCGCGGCGTGCAGCCGCGCGAGAGCGTCCAGAAGCTGCTCCTCGGGGTGGGGCATGACCCACCGCAAATGGTTCTTCTCGGGTGTCTCGCACCAGTACGCGGCGTCCACGCCCTGGAGCTTGACGGTGGGGATGGCCGCGGCGTTGGCCCGCTCCAGGGAGGCGGTGACCTCCGGCGTGGCGTTCTCCGGGTCCGGCACCCAGAACTCGAAGCCGCTGTGGACTTCTGGCTCGAAGGCGCCCTCCGGGTCCAGCAGATCCTGGAGCCGCGGACCGTCGGCCGGGGCGCGGCGGCCCTGCACCGGTGTGCCGGGCTCGGCTTCCAGGGCGCGCTGGAGGATGTCGGCGAGGTCGCGGCTGATGTCGCCCGACGAGGTGTCGTTCTGCAGGCCGAGCATGACCGAGCCGTCGTCGCGGCGCAGGGCGGGCCAGGCCATGGGCAGGACCGTGGCCAGCGTGACCGCCGGGACGCCTTCGGGGAGGCCGTCCTTGAGCGTCAGCCCGGCCGTGGCCGCCGGGACCAGCTCGCGCAGGGCCACCCAGTCGCACTCGCCGGGCAGGCCCTCGAAGGGGCGGTGCACCAGCTCGGTCGCGGCGTGGGCCGCGGCCCGGCCGTGACAGGCCTTGTAGCGGCGGCCGCTGCCGCAGGGGCAGGGTTCGCGAGCGCCGACGACCGGGATCTCTCCGTCCGTGATCTGCGGGCGCTTGGCCTTCGTCTGGGGTCGCTTCTTGGCCATCGATGGGTCTCCCGGTTACGGCTCGTCTCGTACGGTCGCGAGCCTAGCCGTTCGCGCCTCGGGCGACGGGGTCCTGTGGACGACACGAGTCGTGTGGACGATACGGGTCGTGTGGACCGCGGGTCGTGTGGACAACGCGGGTCCTGGACGACAGGGGTTCCGTGGACCACAGCGGTGCCGTGAACCACAGGAGTTCCGTGGACCACAGCGGTCCGGCGGACAACGGGGCGGGCCGGTGCCGGGTCAGTCCATGTCGTCGAAGGCGTCCGCGAAGTCCAGGCGGGGTATCTGGGACACCGCCGGAGCGGTGACGCGTGTCGCGAAGTCCTCGCGGCGGTGGCCGGCGTCCGGGTCGTACACGTCGGCGTGGACGACGACCCACACGGTGACCTCACCGCGGATGTCGTCCCGGACACCCCAGTCGTCGGCCAGCGCGGTGATGATGTTCAGCCCGCGGCCGCCGTGCGCCGTGACCGACGGGGTCGCCGGGGCGGGGCGGGTCGGGCCGCCGCCGTCCGTGACCTCGACGATGAGCCGGCCGGACGGGTCCACGCGCCACGCGGCACGGACGTCACCGTCGCCAGAGAGCGCGTCGCCCAGGGGCCTGCCGTGTTTGCACGCGTTGCTCAAAAGTTCGGAAAGGATCAGTACGGCGTCGTCGATGACCGATTCCGCTACGCCACCTCTGCGCAACTGCGCGCGCATCCGGTGTCTCGCTTTCCCCACGCCCGCAGGGCCATGGGGTACGGCCATGCTCGACGACGTGGGCACGTCCTGTGCCACCACCAACGCCACCCCCGAGACCTCCTTCGCCCCACGCCACGGTGTGGATGCCCCATTGGCCTGTACCGGAAACCGGCCAATGCACGTCCTGTGACGCATTCACCACGACCGAATACGCACCGAACGCGCCGGAGCACTCCCTGTGATCGTGTGGCTGGATTTCGTCGGTTTGGCCGAGACGCGAGGATCCCGCCCGTCAATGGGCGGGGTCAAGAGGTGTGCATGGGTCTGGTGGGACTCGTGGGGTCGGGGTCCGTGGGACTCGTGTGGTCGGCGTCGGCCCGTTGCCTTCAGCGGCCGAGTTGGTCGAGCACCGCGCGCGGGCGGTTGGTGATGATGGCGTCGACGCCGAGGCCGACGCAGAGATCCACGTCCGCGGGCTCGTTCACGGTCCACACGTGCACCTGGTGGCCGGCCCGCTTCAGGCGCTCCACGTAGAGGGGGTGGTTGCGCACGATCCGGATGGACGGGCCCGCGATCCGCACGCCCGGGGGCAGGCGTCCGTCGCGCAGCCGGGGCGAGACGAACTGCGTCAGGTAGACCGTCGGCAGCGTCGGCGAGGCGGCACGCACGCGGTGCAGCGAGCGGGCCGAGAAGCTCATCACCCGCACCTGGGACTCCTCGGCGGTGGCCGGGGCGTCGAGGCCGAACCGCTTCAGCAGGACCAGCAGCCGCTCCTCGACCTGTCCCGCCCAGCGCGTGGGGTGCTTGGTCTCGATGGCCAGTTCCACCCGGCGTCCGGCGTCGGCGACGAGTCCGAGCAGGCGTTCCAGGGTGAGGACGGACGTCGCCTCGCGGTCCTCCGGGCGGTGCTCCCAGTCGGGGTCCTCGTCACGCCCCTTGTAGGCCTCGCCCGTCTTCCAGGAGCCGAAGTCCAGGGCGGCGAGGTCGGCGAGCTCCAGGGCGGAGACCGCGCCGCGGCCGTTGGACGTACGGTTGATCCGGCGGTCGTGTACGCACACCAGGTGGCCGTCGGCGGTGAGGCGCACATCGCACTCGAGGGCGTCCGCGCCGTCTTCGATCGCCTTGGTGTACGCGGCCAGGGTGTGTTCCGGGGCGTCCTCGGAGGCACCGCGGTGGGCGACGACTTGAATCACATGCTGCCGTGCGTGGGTCACCGCGTCATGGTGCCACCGCGCGCGGGTACGCGTCTGGTCGGACGGACCCGACGGATGCGAAGGTCCGGACGGAGGCACTGGAATTGCATCCTTTTCGTCAGTAATGACCTATATAAAGAATGGCCCCGGACCCACAGCCACCGCTTATGGTGCTCTGACGGCCAGTGGGAAAAGCTGACGGCATACAAAGGGACAAGCACAGCTGTATCGCGCAGGACTGTCGCCGGCGTGAAAAGGCGTGACCGAGTGCGACCCAGGAAACAGCCGTGGATCGAGGAGAGAAGCTGTGAGCACCGAGAACGAGGGCACCGCGGTACCC
>NZ_NGFN01000469.1 GCF_002148965.1 Streptomyces swartbergensis
CTGCCGCCCCATACGGGCCACCTCCGATCGTCCCACCAGCCACCTTGGCCACCGGTTGTCGAACCCGAACGTATCCATAGGCGAGTAGGCCCCACATGGGCCCACAGGCCCATGCCCCACGGCCCTTTGCTGGTTCAGGACTGAAACGGCCGCCTCCTGAATCACGAGTTGGCGCGTTATGCAACCGTTACGGCTGGAAGTGGTCGGCGTATCGCCGATTCCTCCCCATACACCCCACCGGTCGTCAACTCTCACCCTGGTGCGGCTCCACACCGCTGTATAGCTTTGGTTCGCTCAAGAGAAGCCTCGCCTCTTACCGGGAGCCGACCGTGAACCGCCGCCCCACCCTCCTCGCAGCGCTCACGCTGACCGCCGCTGCGGCCCTGACGCTGTCCGCGTGCGGGAGCGATGACAGCTCCAAGAGCAAGGACAGCGACAAGATCGCGGGAGCTGACACGGGAAGCGAGACCTCGGCATCCCCGACCGCGTCCGACCCGGCCGCCGCCGAACGTCCGAAGATCGACTTGCCGTCCGACCTCTCCTACACCTTCGACTGGCCCAAGACCGGGGACAAGGAGAAGGACGCGGTCCTGTCGGACAGCAAACAGTCCATCAAGGCCGTGGACTTGGCGATCGTCAACCAGGACGCGCTCGACAAGCCGTACCTCTACTACTACGAGGGCGAAGCCGCCGCCAGCACGCAGAAGTTCATTCAGAACTACGTCGATCACAAGGCCGCCATCACCGGCGCCTACCGCTTCTACGCCCCCCAAGTCGCGGTCGACAAAGACGGAACGGCCTCTCTCAGTTACTGCGAGGACCAGGGCAAGGCTTATGTGAAGTACCTCAAGACCGACAAGGTCAAGAAGACGAAGGTCACTGCCAAGAGCTACGTCATCTACCACACGTCGCTCAAGAAGAACGACAAAGGTGTCTGGATGATCCAGAAGCTCGTTTCGCAGAGCGGGAGTCCCAAGTGCCAGCCGTGACGCGTCCGCTGCGGACGCTCTCGACGGTGGTCATAGCCGGCGCGTGCTGGTCCCTCGTCGTATTTCCCGGCACGGCCCACGCTGACGACACGCTGGGTGAAGGCCCACAGGGCACCGAGCAGGGCGCCGACGCAGGCAAGGACGGCACCCTCTCCGTCACCGCGGGCGGCATCGTCTTCGACCGCTCCAAGAACGGCAGCGGCAACTCCGCGGGCGCGCTGACGTCGGCCACGTCCTGGACGCCTCCGCCCTGCTGGTACGCCCCGAAGTACACCCCGGAACAGCTCCAGAAGTACCTGGAACCGACCTGGGAGGCCGGTTCCACGGGTTACGAGTGGGACGCCGAGCAGCGCGACCGCTACGTCAACGGGCACCCCTACAAGGACTTCAACAAGGACAAGACAGGCAAGGGTTACTTCTGGGACTCCTTCGTCAACAAGGACTTCCCCCCGGGCTGGGACTCCTGTGACGAAGAAATCTTCTGGGTGGACCAGGGCAATCCCCCGCCCGCGAACATCGAGAACGCCGTCACCCCGAAGGTCCTCGCCGAACTCGCCTACGCCGAGATCCGCGTCCCCAGCACCAAGGTGACCCTGGCCCCCGCCGAGGCGACCAAGGTCAACCTCCCGACCTGGTCCTGGCTGGACGACGCCCAGTTCAAGCCGGTCTCCGTCACCGCGTCCGTACCGGTGCTCGGCATCCAGGCGACCGCGACGGCGGAACCGGTGTCGCTCAGGATCGAACCGGGCACGAAGGACGCCGTGACCTACCCGGCCTCCGGCGTCTGCGACATCAACAACGGCCGCATCGGCGAGCCCTACGCCAAGGGCAGGGCGGACCAGACCCCGCCCTGCGGAGTGAAATACCTGCGCTCCTCGGGCAACGGCACGTACCCGCTCCAGGCCACCGTCACCTGGAACATCGAGTGGACCGGCAGCGGAGGCGCGGGCGGCGACCTTCCCGACGGCACCTTCGGCGCCACGCAGGACGTCGTCGTACAGGAGATCCAATCCGTCGTCCGGTAACGACCAGGCGGCTGCGGCTGCGGCTCCCGGGCGACCGCTCCCTTGGCAGCGGTCACCCCGCCTGCGCCGCCGCATGGTGCTTTGGTTCGCTCAACAGAAGCCTCGCCTCTTACCGGGAGCCCACCGTGAACCGCCGCCCCACCCTTCTCGCAGCGCTCACACTGACCGCCGCTGCGGCTCTGACGCTGTCCGGGTGCGGGAGCGATGACAGCTCCAAGAGCAAGGACAACGACAAGATGGCCGGGGCCGATGCCAGGAGTGGCACTGCGACATCACCCCCCGAATCGGACCCGCGGGCCGACGGTCGTCCGGAAATCAAGCTGCCCTCCGACCTGACCATGGTCTTCGAAGGCGGCACGACGGGTGATGCCGTCAAGGACGCCGTACTCGCTGACAACGCCGAGCGTATGCGTGCGGTCAACGCGGCGATTGCGGGAACGGACTCCGCGGCGAAGGCAATGGACTTCTACAACACCGGCAGGGCACGGGAAGCGGCCGCCACCTGGGTGGAGAAGTTCAAGAAGGCCAACCTTGGCATCACGGGCACCATCCGGTACTACGACCGGACTGTGACGCTCGACGGCAGCAAAGCGGCGTCGGTCGTGTTCTGTGCCGACGAGAGCAAGGGACAGTTGCCTGGGAGCACCCGCCGACCCGGCGCGCCTGGTCGAAGCAGTTGGCTGTGAACGCGCTTGCTCTCCTCGGCTGGATCGCCCTGTGGGCCGCCCTGCTGGCGATCCTGGTGGTGTTCCTCTCTCCGGGGTACACGATCCTCTTCGTGCCGTTCTTGCTGTACAGCTTCTACCGCGCGTTCCTCCAACTCTCCGTCCTTCCTGCCGTCTTTCGGATGAGACGCGTCCTGCGGGCATACCCGTGGCGGCTCTACAGTGACGCCCCGCACGGGCTTGCCGACCGGCCCGACGTCGTCGGCAGGCAGAACGGGTGGTTCGAGTTCCCGAACCCGGCACGCCCGGAGGAACTGCTGCCCGTGGTGTTTCCCCGGCACTGGGGAGTGGGCTGGTGGAACCGCCGGATGGCCCCTCGCGCGAAGCCTGAGCTGAAGACCCAGATCGGCGTGGTGTGGTTCGCGGGAGACCCTCGCTTCATCGGCGTGATCGCCGCGCCGGCCTCCGACGAGTCGACGCCCCGCCGCTTCCGGTTCCTGAACCAGCAGACGGGATCGGACGGAGGTCGCTCTGTCGCGGAGCGGGGAGCCACCGCCGAGGACATCGAACGTCGTCACCGCGCCGGCGTCCGCACGGCCCGTCCCTGATCCTTCACCCGGCCAACCCTCCGGAAATGCCACCACATGACGTCTCACGTCGTCATCGCTGATTCCGTCCACGACCCCAGCTGCGGTGTCTGGTTCGCCGTGCCCGGCGGCTTCACTGAATTGCCGCGGCGCGGCGGCTCATCCAGGAGGGGCGGGCGACGGCCGGTCACGGGGCAGGGCCGCACCCTGTCGTCGTGTATCTGCTCACCGCCACCGGGGCCGACGCCGCCGACCAGGTGGCTTCCGTAGGCCCCTGGGCGGTGGCGGCTTCCGCAGGGGCATTGTCAGTGCCCGGTGCCACAATCACCGCATGAGTATCGAAGACGTGCGGCTGCGTGATGTCGTGGAGGACGATCTCGACGCGTTCTGCGCTTACGAGCAGGATCCCGAGGCAACCCGGCGGTCGAGGTTCACGCCACGGCCGCGGGAGGCCTTCATGTCCCACTGGAAGGAGCGGGTCCTCGGGGACGAGACCAACTTCGTGCAGACCGTGACCGTGGACGGTGACGTCGCCGGCAGCTTCGTCGCCTGGTGGGACGGGGACCGCCGCTTCCTGGGGTACTGGCTCGGGCGCGCGTACTGGGGGCGGGGCATCGGCAGCAGGGCTCTGGAACTTTTCCTGGAGCGGGAGAGGAACCGGCCTCTGCACGCCGATCCCTTCAGCGGTAATACCGGTTCCGTACGTCTCCTCGAGAAGCACGGATTCAGTCCTGCCGGCACCGTCCGGCACGGAGACGACGAGCATGTCATGTTCGTTCTGGCGTGACAGGGAGAGGTGAGAAGGGGCCCATGGCCGAGCAGCACGAAACGCACCGACCGCACCGCACGTTCGAAGACCTCGTCGCCGAAGGCGCCTCCGTCCCCACCGAAGGCTGGGACTTCTCCTGGTTCGAGGGGCGGGCCACCGAAGCCCGGCCCTCCTGGGGGTATGCCACGTCGATGGCCGAGCGGCTGGGGCGGGCGAGTGCCGTGCTCGACATCCAGACCGGCGGCGGGGAAGTACTGGACTTCGCTCTCGCCAAGGCCCCGAAGCGGCCCCCGCTCGCCGTAGCCACCGAGGGCTGGCCGCCGAACGTGGCCAAGGCGACCGCCCTGCTCCGGCCGCGCGGGGTCGCGGTCGTCGCCGCGCCCGAGGACGCCCCGCTGCCCTTCGCCGACGCCGCCTTCGACCTGGTCGTGAGCCGGCATCCCGTCCGTCCGCACTGGGAGGAGATCGCCCGCGTCCTCCAGCCCGGAGGGACGTACTTCGCCCAGCACGTGGGGCCGGGCAGCGTCTTCGAGCTCGTCGAGCACTTCCTCGGTCCGCAGCCGGACGAGGTACGCGGTGGTCGCCATCCCGAGCGCGAGCGGGCCGACGCCGAGGCCGCGGGGCTCGACGTCGTCGAACTGCGGGCGGAGCGGCTCCGTATGGAGTTCCACGACATCGGCGCGGTCGTGCACTTCCTGCGGAAGGTGGTGTGGATGGTGCCCGGCTTCACCGTCGAGGCGTACGAGCCGCAGCTCCGTGCGTTGCATCGGCGGATCGAGGACGAGGGGCCCTTCGTGGCCCACAGCACCCGGCACCTCTTCGACGCACGCAAACCGGGAACCCCCCAGACCTGATCAGGCGCGCACGACACGCCTGATCACGCATGCGGACCCACCTTCACGTCCCCCACCACCAGCTCCGCCCTCGCCTCCAGCACCTCACCCACCCGCTCCACCTGCTCACCCAGCTCCCGTTCCTGCCGTGCCGTCAGCCGGACGAGCGGCTCGACCGTGACGGTCGTACGACGACCCTGGCGCCGCTGGTGCCAGACGCCCGCGACCACACCGTCGACCAGCAGCACGGGGTAGTTGCCCGCCTGGCCGCCCGCCAGGGCACGCTCGTAGGCCGCGCCGGGGAACAGCCGCTCGCGGGGCTGCGCGGCGATGACGTACGCGTCGAAGTACGGCAGCAGCCGCACGCCTCGCGGAGGACCGTCCGGGAACTCGGTGTCACCCGCGGCCACCCACGCCCGCGTGCCCTCGAAGTCGACCTCCTCGATGCCGCCCGCGGCGGCCAGTTCCCGGAACACGGTGCCGGCCCAGCCGGTCGGCGCCGCCAGCCACTTCGCGAAGTGCTGCGGGGTGGCCGGCCCGTACGCACGCAGATAACGGCGTACGAACGTCCCCAACTCCCCGACCCTTCCCAACTCCCCGACCCATCCCAACTCCCCGACCATCCCCAGCGCTCCGTCCGTC
>NZ_NGFN01000047.1 GCF_002148965.1 Streptomyces swartbergensis
CATCTCCCCGCGTTCCCCCCGCGTCGCCGCCGCGCGGCGGCTGGCGAAGCGGAACTTCCGGGGGAAGGAGCGGCTGTTCCTCGCCGAGGGGCCACAGGCGGTCCGGGAGGCCGCCGGGCACCTGGCCGGGGGCGCGGCCACGCTCGTGGAGCTGTTCGCCACGCTGGAGGCCGCCGAGCGGTACGCCGACATCGTGGGCGCGGCCCGGGACGCCGGCGCCCGGGTGCACCTCGCCTCCGAGCAGGTCATCGCCGACATCTCCACCACCGTCACCCCGCAGGGCCTCGTCGGCGTCTGCCGGTTCCTCGACACGCCCTTCGAAGAGGTCCTCGCGGCACGCCCCCGGCTCGTCGCCCTCCTCGCCAACGTCCGCGATCCGGGCAACGCCGGGACCGTGCTGCGCTGCGCCGACGCCGCCGGTGCCGAGGCCGTCGTGCTGACCGACGCCTCCGTCGACGTGTACAACCCCAAGGCCGTCCGTGCCTCCGTCGGCTCCCTGTTCCACCTGCCCGTCGCCGTCGGCGTCCCCGTGGAGCAGGCGGTCGAAGGGCTGCGGGCCGCCGGTGTCCGGGTCCTGGCCGCCGACGGGGCCGGCGACCGCGACCTCGACGACGAGCTCGACAAGGGCACCATGGGCGGGCCGACCGCCTGGCTCTTCGGGAACGAGGCCTGGGGCCTGCCGGAGGAGACCCGCGCCCTCACGGACGCCGTCGTCCGCGTCCCGATCCACGGGAAGGCCGAGAGCCTGAACCTCGCCACCGCCGCCGCCGTATGTCTCTATGCGTCGGCGCGTGCACAGCGCGCCGCCGGAGGGTGCCGCTCCGTCACCGGGAACTAGTAGGGTGACCAGCTCGGGGACCCCTCTGTGGAGCCTTGGAGGTGGGGTACGGGGATGAGCGTCGGCACGAGCAGCGCACCGGGGGCCCAGGACGCCGGGAGCCCGCCCGCCGCGTCCCGGCCACACGGTGATCTCGCCGGCCTCGGCATCGACCCCGACATGCTGCCCGACGGACTCGTCGTCGCCGACGAGCAGGGCCGGGTCGTCTGCTTCAACGCCGCCGCCGAGCGCATCACCGCCGTCCGCGCCCGGGACGCCCTCGGACAGCCCCTGGAGAAGGCCCTGCCATTAGAGGATCTGGAGGGGCGACGCTGGTGGCAGCTGACCGACCCGTACGGCGGCCTCGCGATCCGGGTCGGACAGCCCGAGCGCAACCTCCTCCTCCCCGGCGGCCGTGAGGTGCTGGTCTCCGCGCGCTACGTCCGCACCCGGCCCACCGGCCCCCTCCGGCGCCTCGTCGTCACCCTGCGCGACACCGAGGCCCGCCGCCGCACCGAGCGCAGCCACGCCGAGCTGATCGCCACCGTCGCCCACGAACTGCGCTCCCCGCTCACCTCCGTCAAGGGCTTCACCGCCACCCTGCTCGCCAAGTGGGAACGCTTCACCGACGACCAGAAGCGGCTGATGCTGGAGACCGTCGACGCCGACGCCGACCGGGTCACCCGGCTCATCGCCGAGCTGCTCGACATCTCGCGGATCGACTCCGGCCGCCTGGAGGTGCGCCGCCAGCCCGTCGACATCGGCGCCGCCGTCGGACGGCACATCCAGGCCTACGTCGCCGCCGGGCAATCCGCCGACCGGTTCCTGCTGCGCGTCCAGCAGCCGCTGCCCGACCTGTGGGCCGACCCCGACAAGATCGACCAGGTGCTCAGCAACCTCCTGGAAAACGCCGTGCGCCACGGCGAGGGAACTGTCACCATCGACGTCACGGCCACGGCGTCCCCCCGCGAGGGCGAGGACATCGGCACGTCGGTCACGGTGAGCGACGAGGGGCCCGGCATCCCGGAGGAGTCCATGAACCGCGTCTTCACCCGCTTCTGGCGGGGCAGCAAGCGCGGCGGCACGGGCCTCGGGCTCTACATCGTCAAGGGCATCGTCGAGGCCCACGGCGGCACCATCACGGTCGGCCGCGCCCCCGGCGCAGGCGCCGAGTTCCGATTTACGTTGCCCGTGAGCGCTCCGGCCTATCTCGCCTGAGCAGCCCGCGGGCGCATTCGTATACCTCCACCCCGTTAGACTCGGCCATTGGCACCTTTGTGTCCCGCAGACGGCCATCGGAGTCGGTGACGGGGACCTTCAGCCAGCCAATCGGAAGCACGGGAAGAGATGTCGGCACCGAATAAGTCGTACGACCCTGTAGAGGTCGAGGCGTTGAAACCGGAAGAGATCGAGCGCATGCGGGACGAGGCGCTCGCCGCCTTCGCCGCCGCGGACTCCCTCGACGCGCTCCACGAGGCCAAGGTCGCCCACACCGGCCCCGCCTCCCCGCTGGCCCTCGCCAACCGCGAGATCGGCGCCCTGCCCCCGCACGCCAAGGCCGACGCCGGCAAGCGCGTGGGGCAGGCCCGCGGCGCCGTGAACAAGGGCCTCGCCGCCCGCCAGGCGGAACTGGAGGCCGAGCGGGACGCCCGTGTGCTGGTTGAGGAGGCGGTGGACGTCACGCTGCCCTACGACCGCGTACCGGCCGGCGCCCGGCACCCGCTCACCACGATGATGGAGCGGGTCGCGGACGTCTTCGTGGCCATGGGTTACGAGGTCGCCGAAGGGCCGGAGGCCGAGGCGGAGTGGTTCAACTTCGACGCCCTCAACTTCCTGCCCGACCACCCGGCCCGGCAGATGCAGGACACGTTCTTCGTGCAGGGCCCGAAGGGCACCGAGGAGTCCGGGTCCGGCGTCGTCCTGCGCACGCACACCTCCCCGGTGCAGGCCCGCGCCCTGCTCGACCGTGAGCTGCCGGTCTACATCGTCTGCCCCGGCCGGGTGTTCCGCACCGACGAGCTGGACGCCACGCACACGCCCGTCTTCCACCAGATCGAGCTGCTCGCGATCGACGAGGGCCTGACCATGGCGGACCTCAAGGGCACCCTGGACCACATGGTGCAGTCCCTGTTCGGCGCGGACATGAAGACCCGGCTGCGGCCGAACTACTTCCCCTTCACCGAGCCCAGCGCCGAGATGGACATGCTCTGCTACGTCTGCAAGGGCGAGTCCATCGGCAACCCCGACCGGCCCTGCCGCACCTGCTCGTCCGAGGGCTGGATCGAGCTCGGCGGCTGCGGCATGGTCAACCCGCGGGTGCTCACCGCCTGCGGCGTCGACCCCGAGAAGTACAGCGGGTTCGCCTTCGGGTTCGGCATCGAGCGGATGCTGATGTTCCGCCACAACGTCGAGGACATGCGAGACATGGTCGAGGGTGACGTCCGGTTCACCCGGCCGTTCGGGATGGAGATCTGATGCGGGTCCCGCTTTCTTGGCTGCGGGAGTACGTCGACCTGCCGGCGACGGAATCCGGCCGCGACGTCCAGGAGAAGCTCGTCTCGGCCGGTCTCGAGGTCGAGACCGTCGAGCAGCTCGGCGCCGACCTCAAGGGCCCGCTGGTGGTCGGCCAGGTGGCGACCATCGAGGAGCTGACGGAGTTCAAGAAGCCGATCCGCTTCTGCACCGTCGACGTCGGCCAGGCCAACGGCTCCGGCGAGCCCCAGGAGATCGTCTGCGGCGCCCGCAACTTCGCCGTCGGCGACAAGGTCGTCGTGGCGCTGCCGGGTGCCGTCCTGCCCGGTGACTTCCAGATCGCCGAGCGCAAGACCTACGGCAAGATGTCCCGCGGCATGATCTGCTCCAGCGACGAGCTGAACATGGGCGACGACGGTACCAAGGGCATCATCGTGCTCCCCCCGGAGACCGAGGTCGGCAAGAACGCGGTCGAGCTGCTGGAGCTGGTCGACGAGGTCCTCGACATCGCCGTCACGCCCGACCGCGGCTACTGCCTGTCCATCCGCGGCGTCGCCCGCGAGACCGCCATCGCCTACGGCCTGCCGCTGCGCGACCCGGCCCTGCTCGACGTGCCCGCCCCGAACGCGTACGGGTACCCGGTGCGGATCTCCGACCCCACCGGCTGCGACCGCTTCACGGCCCGCACGGTCACCGGCCTGAGCGCCGAGGCCCGCTCGCCGATCTGGCTCCAGCGCCGGCTCCAGAAGGTCGGCATGCGCCCGATCTCGCTCGCCGTCGACGTCACCAACTACGTGATGATGGAGCTCGGCCAGCCGCTGCACGCCTACGACCGCGGCCTGGTCCAGGGCACCATCGGCGTGCGCCGGGCCGAGCCGGGCGAGAAGCTCACCACCCTCGACGGGGTCGAGCGCACGCTGGACGCCGAGGACCTGGTGATCACCGACGACCGCGGCCCGATCGGGCTCGCCGGCGTCATGGGCGGCGCGAACACGGAGATCGCCGACCACGACAGCGTGGAGAACGCCACGGCGGACGTCGTCATCGAGGCCGCCCACTTCGACGCGGTGTCGATCGCCCGCACGGCCCGCCGGCACAAGCTGTCCTCCGAGGCGTCCCGGCGCTTCGAGCGCGGCGTCGACCCGCAGGCCGCCGCTGCCGCCGCGCAGCGCACGGTCGACCTGCTGGTCCTCCTCGCGGGCGGCACCGCCGAGGCCGGCGTCACCGAGGTGATCGCGCCGACCGCGCCCCGCACCATCTCCATCCCGGCCGACCACCCGGACAAGGTCGCGGGTGTCGCGTACGGCCGGGAGACCGTCGTACGACGGCTCCAGGAGATCGGCTGTGACGTGTACGGGCAGGACGAGCTGATCGTCACCGTGCCGTCCTGGCGCCCCGACCTCACCGACCCGAACGACCTGGCCGAAGAGGTCATCCGCCTGGAGGGCTACGAGAACCTGCCCTCCACGCTGCCCAAGCCGCCGGCCGGCCGTGGCCTGACGAACCGGCAGCGACTGCACCGCCGCGTCGGCCGGGCCCTGGCCGGTGCCGGGTACGTCGAGGCGCTGAACTACCCGTTCATCGGCGAGCAGGTCTTCGACCAGCTCGGCCTCGAAGAGGGCGACCCGGCCCGCCGCGTCGTCAAGCTCAGCAACCCGCTGAGCGACGAGGAGCCCGCGCTGCGCACGACGCTGCTGCCGGGTCTGCTGGCCGCCCTGCGGCGCAACGACGGCCGGGGCTCGCACGACCTCGCGCTGTTCGAGACCGGTCTGGTCTTCAAGCCGCGCGAGGAGCAGCGGATCGCCGCGGTGCTGCCCGTCGACCGCCGCCCGACCGACGAGGAGCTCGCCGAGCTGAACGCGGCGCTGCCCGAGCAGCCGCGGCACGCCGCCGTCGTTCTCGCCGGTGCGCGTGAGCAGGCCGGCTGGTGGGGCAAGGGCCGTCCGGCCGACTGGGCCGACGCGGTCGAGGCGGCGCGTTCCGTCGCCCATGAGGCGGGCGCCGAGCTGATCATCCGCAAGGGGCAGTACGGGCCGTGGCACCCCGGGCGGTGCGCCGAGCTGGCGATCGCCGTGGACGGTGCCGAGCGGGTCGTGGGCCACGCGGGGGAGCTGCACCCGCGCGTGGTGAAGGCACTGGGGCTGCCGGCGCGTACCTGTGCGATGGAGATCGACCTGGACGCGGTGGAGTCGGCTGGTGAGGCCACGGTGAAGGCGCCGCGGATCTCCACGTTCCCGGTCGCCACGCAGGATGTCGCCCTGGTCGTCGACGCGGTTGTTCCGGCGGCGGAGGTCGAGGAGGCCTTGCGTGACGGTGCCGGGGAACTGCTGGAGTCGATCCGGTTGTTCGACGTGTACGAGAACGCCGAGCAGTTGGGGGAGGGCCGGAAGTCGCTCGCGTATGCGTTGCGGTTCCGGGCCGCTGACCGGACGTTGACGGTGGATGAGGCGTCGGCGGCCCGGGACGCGGCGGTGGCCCTTGCGGGTGAACGCGCAGGGGCTGAGTTGCGGAGTTAGCGCCGTGGGGAACTGCGCTGCTTCGCCGGCCGCGGGTTGGTGGTGGCTGGTCGCGCAGTTCCCCGCGCTCCTACAGGGCGGGGCCGGCGGTGCCGTCCGCCCCGCCACGGAGTGTCGGGCAGGCGGCTGGGCGGACGGCGGAAGCGGGCCGCCGCACTGTACGAGGGGGAGCCGGCGGCCCGGCCGGCCTCTTGCGAGGCATTTCAGTCAACCGGCCGGCGACGGAGAGCGACAGCGCGCACACGGCGCGGATTCGAGCACTCCGTTCACACCCCGTGTGAAGGCGGAGCCACTAATCTGGCCGCACCGAGCCACCGGGGGGCCCACATGCAGCCCAACACTCTGCTCGACGCGATCCTGGACGAGGCCGGGATCTCGCACGCGGGGCTGGCCGCACATGTCAACCAGGCGGGACGGGCGCGCGGCCTGTCCCTGAGGTACGAACACACCGCCGTCGCCCGGTGGTTGAAGGGGCAGCGTCCCCGGGGCCAGGTGCCCGACCTGATCTGCGAGGTGCTCGCGGCCCGGTTGCGGCGGCAGGTGACCCTCGACGACATCGGCCTGGGCGTGCCCGGTGAGCCGTCCGCTCCGCACACCGGCTCGCTGTCCGGCTTCGTCGAGCGGGCCACCGCCCTGTGGCGCTCCGACCAGCAGCAGCGCCCGCACATCCTGGGCGCGCCCGCCCTCACCGGCACGCCCGCCGTCATGCCGGTGTGGGAGTGGGAGAACCCGCCCGAGGACGTGGACGTCTCCCGCGGCGGCAGACACCAGGTCACCCCGGGCGACCTGGAGATGCTGCGGGCCGCCCGTACGCACTACGAGCAGATGTACCGCAAGGCCGGGGGCATCGCGACACGGGCCCGCATCGTCGGCTTCCTCAACGCCGAGGCCGCGCCGCTGCTGCGCGGCAGCTACACCGATGAGACCGGGCGCCAACTGCACCGGGCCACGGGCGGGTTGGTGGCCGTCGCCGGGATCTGCGCCTACGACTCCGACGCGCACGGCCTCGCCCAGCGGTACTTCCACCAGGCCCTGCGGCTCGCCAAGGCCAGCGGCGACCGGGGACTCGGCGCCTACATCATCGCGCTGCTGGTCAACCAGTCGCTGTTCATGCGGGAGTACCGGCAGGCCGTCGCCTTCGCGGAGGCCGCGCTGCGAGCCGCCGGCAAGCACATCACCCCGGCGCTCGCCTCCGACCTGTACGCGATGCAGGCCAAGGCGTACGCGCATCTCGGCGACGGCGGCAGCGCCCTGTCCTGCATCCGGCGGGCCGAGCAGGCGGCCGAGCGCATCCGGCGCGGCTACGAGCCCGACGAGACCGGCTATGTCCAGCCGGGGCTGGTCAACGTCCAGGTGGCGGAGGCGCTGCTCAGTCTCGGGGAGATCGCGGCCGCCGGGGAGCACGCCGCGGCCGCGGTCGACAACCCGGCGCACGACCGCGGCCGGGTGCACCGGCTGGCCATGCTCAGCACGATCGAGCTGCGGCAGGGCAACGCGGACAAGGCCGTGGTCATCGCCGTGCAGATGGCCGAGCAGGCCCGCGGCATGGAGTCCCAGCGGCTGCGCGACCGGCTGCGCGCGGTGCGGGAGCACCTGGTGCGCAGCGGCTGCGCGGGCACGGCCGAGGCCGCGGAACTCATCGACGGGGCACTGCGCGTACCGTTGTAGACCCCGGGCGACGGGCGCCCGCGTCATCCCGAGCGACGTCCCGTGCGCCTGCTGTCACTCCATCCCTGCTGCGATATTGCCACTTACTCGACGGAAGGTGGCAGAACCGTGCAGTGGACGAAACACAACGAACAAGCTGTGTACTCAAACCGCTGGTTCAGCGTCAATCTCGCGGATGTCGAACTGCCGGACGGCCGGCACCTCGACCACTTCCTCATACGGCTGCGGCCCGTTGCCGTGGCCACGGTCGTGAACGAGGCCAACGAGGTGCTGCTGCTGTGGCGGCACCGCTTCATCACCGACAGCTGGGGGTGGGAACTCGCGGCGGGCGTCGTCGAGGACGGCGAGGACGTCGCCCGCGCGGCCGCCAGGGAACTGGAGGAGGAGACCGGCTGGCGGCCGGGACCCCTGCGCCACCTCATGAGCGTGGAGCCGTCCAACGGGCTCACCGACGCCCGGCACCACGTGTACTGGGCCGACGAGGGCGAGTACGTCGGGCACCCCGTGGACGACTTCGAGTCCGACCGCCGGGAATGGGTTCACCTCAAGCTCGTCCCCGACATGGTCGCCCGTGGGGAGGTCCCGGCCGCCAACATGGCGGCCGCGTTACTGCTGCTGCACCATCTCAGGCTCGGGCAGGACACGTTGCCCTGAGCTAGCGTCCCAGTGCCTGCCAGATCGCCACGACGAGGGCACCCACGGCGGTGAGGGCGGCGACCGCGGGCAGCGGCCAGCGCGCGTGTTCCAGTGAGTTGATCCGGGTGTTGAGCTCGTCGAGTTCCTTGGCGGTCTCCTCGGTGCGGTGGCTGAGCAGAGCCAGCCCGCCCTCGACACGGGCGTACGCCACATCGAGGCGGCGTCGTAACTCTGCGAGTTCTCCATGAACGACCGGATGCTCGGGATCGACGGTCACGAGTCCGCTCCTTTCCGTAGTGGTTGCACATCCCTTGCATGCGCATTGGGAGTCAACTCGCCTGGTGGGTGCCTGGGGAGAGTGTGCGACGGGCATATGCGAGCCCGGCGCGCACACGGTGTGTGAATGCCGCGGGCCCGGCACCAATTCCGGTGCCGGGCCCGCGGGTTGGCCGAATTCTGACCGTCCGTAATCAGCCTCGGGGGGGCGTGTGTGGGTCAGTCGTACGTGTAGAAGCCCGACCCCGTCTTGCGGCCCAGCCGGCCCGCGTCGACCATGCGCTGGAGGAGCGGGGGAGCGGCGTACAGGGGCTCCTTGTACTCCTCGTACATCGACTGGGCCACCGAGGCGACGGTGTCCAGGCCGATCAGGTCGGAGAGCTTCAGCGGGCCCATCGGGTGGGCGCAGCCCATCTCCATGCCGTTGTCGATGTCCTCGCGGCTGGCGATGCCCGTCTCGAACATCCGGATCGCGGAGAGCAGGTACGGGATCAGCAGCGCGTTCACCACGAAGCCGGAGCGGTCCTGAGCGCGGATCGCGTGCTTGCCCAGCACCTTCTCGGTGAACAGCTGGGCCCGGCTGATCGTGCCCTCGGACGTGGTGAGGGCCGGGATCAGCTCGACGAGCTTCTGCACCGGGGCCGGGTTGAAGAAGTGGATGCCGATGACCTGGTCGGGCCGCGAGGTCGCCACCGCCAGCTTCACCAGCGGGATGGAGGAGGTGTTGGAGGCCAGGATGGCGTCGGGCCGGGTCACGACCTGGTCGAGCACCTGGAAGATCTCGGTCTTGACCTGCTCGTTCTCGACGACGGCCTCGATCACCAGGTCGCGGTCGGCGAACTCGCCGAGGTCCGTGGTGAAGCTCAGGCGGGCCTGTGTGGCCTCCAGCTCCTCCTCGGTGATCTTGCCGCGCTCGGCCGCCTTGGCCAGGGAGTTGAACAGCCGGGTCCGGCCGATCTCCAGGGCCTCGCCGGTGGTCTCGGCGACCATGACGTCCAGACCGGACCGGGCGCACACCTCGGCGATCCCCGCGCCCATCTGACCGCAGCCCACGACTCCGACGCGTGCAATGTCTCCCGCTGGGGTGTCCGTCACATCGTCCCTTTCGCTGCTGATCCACTTCTGGGCAGGTGCCCCGGGTTCCGGTGCCTGCTCCGTTCGTGCACGTTACTCCCAAGTATCGATGATCGATCGCGGGGGTCGGGTCCGCTTCGGGCATGCTGGGCGCGGAGCGATCCGCGACCGGGCGGATCCGCGGCTTTTTGGGGCATGCGGATGGGACGAGTGTCACGCAGGGCGTTCGCGGTGGCGGCGCTGTCGGCTTTCACGATGATGCCTCCGGCTTCGGCCGCGCCCAAGCGGGACGGCAGGCGCGACGGCAGGGCGGCCTCCGAGATGCGGGGCGTGTGGCTGGCCACCGTGGCCAACCGCGACTGGCCGTCGAAGCCGGGGCTGACCGCCACGCAGCAGCGGGCCGAGCTGATCACCCACCTCGACAGGGCGGTCCGCAACCGGCTCAACACCGTGGTCTTCCAGGTCCGGCCCACGGCGGACGCCCTGTGGCCCTCGCCGTACGAACCGTGGTCGCAGTACCTCACCGGCACCCAGGGCAAGGACCCCGGCTGGGACCCGCTGGGCACGGCCGTGGAGGAGGCCCACGCCCGCGGCCTGAAGCTGCACGCCTGGTTCAACCCGTACCGGGTCGCCGCCCACGCCGACCCGACCCGGCTCGCCGACGGCCACCCCGCCCGCATGAACCCGGACTGGGTGGTGACCTACGGCGGGAAGCTCTACTACAACCCCGGGCTGCCCGAGGTCCGGGCCTTCGTGCAGCACGCGATGCTCGACGCGGTGGAGAAGTACCCGGTGGACGGCGTCCACTTCGACGACTACTTCTACCCGTACCCGGTGGCGGGCCAGAGCTTCGACGACGACTTGGCCTACGACGAGTACGGCGCCGGCTTCCCGAACCGAGCCGCGTGGCGGCGCGACAACATCGACAAGCTCGTCCGGGAGACGGCCGACCGCATCAAGCAGGTCCGGCCCGGCACGCCCTTCGGCATCAGCCCCTTCGGCGTCTGGCGCAACGCCGCCACCGACTCGCGCGGCTCGGACACCCGGGCGGGCGTGCAGACCTACGACGACCTGCACGCGGACACCCGCAAGTGGGTGCGCGAGAGCTGGATCGACTACATCGTCCCGCAGCTGTACTGGAACATCGGCTTCGCCGCCGCCGACTACGCCAAACTGGTGCCCTGGTGGGCGGAGGTCGCGCGCGGCACCTCGACGCAGCTCTACGTGGGGGAGGCGCTGTACAAGGCCGGTGACCCGGCGCAGCCCGCGGCCTGGCAGGACCCGGCCGAGCTGTCCCGGCACCTGACGCTGGCCAAGGAGCACGCGCAGGTGCGCGGGCACGTCTTCTTCGCCGCCAAGGACATGGCGACCGATCGGATCGGGGCGATGGCGAGGGTGGTCGCCGACCACTACGGGCAGCCGGCGCCGCCGCCGCGCTGAATCACGGCCCGGTGGTGGTCTCCCGGTGCCGGATCTCGGTGTCGGGTCCCGGCGAGCACACGCCCTCGTGCCCGTCCTCGAACCGGACGCGGTACGGGGGGTTGCCCTCCTGGCCCAGCACTTCGACGATCTCGCCGACCTTGTCGTGCTGACCGACCACCCTGCCGTGCTGGACAAGCTGGTCGCCCACGGTTGCGCGCATCTGGGGCCTCCTCACGGTGTGTGGAGCAGCGGTCCGCGTGGCCTTTCGAGTCTACGGCCGGGGGCGCCGCTCGGCAGGGGCCGGGCGTGCCCCGCTCAGCCGCGCGCCCGTTGTGTGACGGCGATGCAGACCAGCACCGCCGCGGCTGTCAGCGGGGCGGCCACCGTCAGGTGCTCGCCCAGCAGCAGCACCGACCACACCAGTGTGAGCAGGGGCTGAGCGAGCTGCAACTGGCTGGCCTTCGGGATGCCGATGGCCGCCATGCCCCGGTACCAGACGACCAGTCCGAGGAACTGTGAGCCCGCCGCGACCCACAGCAGCCCGGTGACGCTGTGCGCGGTCAGATGCACGGGTTCCCGCGTCAGCGCGAACGCGGCGACGGGCACGGTCAGTGGCAGGCACAGCACCAGCGCCCAGCCGATGACGTGCCAGCCCGGCATGACCCGGGCCAGCCGGCCGCCCTCGGTGTAGCCGGCCGCGCACACCAGCAGCGCCGCGAAGAGGTACACGTCGGACGTGCTCAGGGCGCCGCCGCTCTGCTGCACGGTGAAGGCCAGCACCGCCGCCGCGCCGGCGAGGGCCGCCGCCCAGAAGGTGCGCGAGGGGCGGGTGCCGACGCGCAGGGCGGAGAAGACAGCGGTGGTCAGGGGGAGCAGTCCGACCACGACGGCGGCGTGCGCGGTGGTCGAGGTCTCCAGCGCGAGCGTGGTCAGCAGCGGGAAACCGAGCACGACACCGGCCGCCACGACCGCCAGGCCGAACCAGTGGCGGCGGGCGGGCAGCGGGACGCGCAGCGCCAGTAGCGCACCGCCCGCGATCACCGCGGCCAGGACGCTGCGTACGGCGACGAGCGACCAGGGCCCGAAGCCCTCCAGGCCCCAGGCGGTGGCGGGGAAGGTGAGGGAGAAGGCGATGACGCCGAGGCCGGCCTGGAGGGTGCCGAGGCCGGGCCGCTCCCGCTCCGTGGCGACTGCTATCCGGGGTGCAGTAGTAGCGCTACTCTGTGCTCTCATGCAAGAGCGTAGCAGCGTCGTTGAACTGGCGGAACAGCTACGGCGGGAGCTCGACCGCTACTCGCCGGGTGGAAAGCTGCCGTCGAGCCGGGCCCTGGTCGAGCGGTTCCGGGTGAGCCCCGTGACCGTGTCGCGGGCGCTGGCGCAGCTCGCCGCCGAGGGGCTGGTGGTCACCCGGCCCGGCGCGGGCGCGTTCCGCGCGCAGGCCCGGACGGCACCGGCTCCCGCCGGGGACACCTCCTGGCAGGAGGTCGCGCTCAGCGCGGACGGTGCCGCCGACCTCGTACCGCGCTCGGTGGACGCCTCCGGGGTGCTGGTCTCGCTGGCCGCCCCGCCGCCCGGCGTGATCGAGTTCAACGGCGGCTATCTGCACCCGTCGTTGCAGCCGGAGCGGGCGATGGCCGCCGCTCTGTCGCGCGCCGGACGCCGTCCCGGCGCCTGGGGGCGCCCGCCCATGGAGGGGCTGCCGGAGCTGCGGGAGTGGTTCGCGCGGGGCATCGGCGGGTCCTTCACGGCCGCCGAGGTGCTGGTCACCGCGGGCGGGCAGTCCGCGCTCACCACCGCCCTGCGCGCCCTCGCCCCGCCCGGCGCCCCCGTCCTCGTCGAGTCGCCGACCTACCCCGGCATGCTCGCCATCGCCCGTGCCGCGGGCCTGCGCCCGGTGCCCGTCCCGGTGGACGCGGACGGCGTGAAACCGGCGCTGCTCGCCGACGCGTTCCGGGCCACGGGCGCCCCTGCCTTCGTCTGCCAGCCGCTCTTCCAGAACCCCACCGGTGCCGTGCTCGCGCCCGAGCGGCGCGGCGAGGTGCTGCGCATCGCCCGCGCGGCGGGCGCGTTCGTCGTCGAGGACGACTTCGTACGGCGGCTCGTGCACGAGGACGCGGGGCCGCTGCCGCGCCCGCTGGCCGCCGACGACCCCGACGGTGTCGTCGTCCACGTCTGCTCGCTGACCAAGGCGACCTCGCCGAGCTTCCGGGTGAGCGCCCTGGCCGCGCGCGGCCCGGTCCTGGAGCGGCTGCGCGCCATCCAGGTCGTCGACACCTTCTTCGTGCCCCGGCCCCTTCAGGAGGCGGCACTCGAACTCGTCGGCTCGCCCGCCTGGCCGCGCCATCTGCGAGCCGTGTCCGCCGAGTTGAGGGCGCGCCGGGACGCGATGACCGCCGCGCTCACGTCGCACCTGCCGGAACTCGCCCTGCCGCACGTGCCGTCCGGTGGCTACCACCTGTGGCCGCGCCTGCCCGACGGTACGGACGAGGCGGCCCTGACCTCCGCCGCCCTGCGCGCGGGCGTCGCCATCACCCCCGGCCGCCCCTACTTCAGCGCCGAACCGCCGGCCCCCCACGTCCGGCTGAGCTTCGCGGCGGTCGCCGGGACCGGGGAGATCGCGGAGGGCGTACGGCGGCTGCGCGCTGCCTGCGACGAGGTGCTGGGATAAGCGTTCGACGCGTGGGCGTCGACCTGCAAACATCCCGGCATGACCGACACGCCGAGCCTGCCCGAGGGCTACGAGATCTCCACCGACCCCGCCCGCGTCGACGCCGAGCGGGTCCACCACTGGCTGTCCACCGACGCGTACTGGGCGCTGGGCCGCCCGCCCGAGAAGCAGGACCGGGCGATCCACGGGTCGCTCAACTTCGGCGTGTACGAGACGGTGTCGGGCGAGCAGGTGGCGTACGCCCGGGTCATCACGGACCGGGCGACCTTCGCGTGGCTGTGCGACGTGTACGTCGACCCGTCGGCGCGCGGCAAGGGGGTCGGCACCGCGCTCGTGGCGGCCGTACGGGACGAGCTGCGGGAGTACGGGGTACCGCGCGTGCTGCTCGCCACGCACGACGCGCACGGGGTCTACGAGAAGCTCGGGTTCGCGGCGCTGGAGCGGCCCGAGCACTGGATGGCTCTCATCTTCGGCCGGTGAGGGGCGGCGCACCCTGGGTAACTCCTGGGTAACACCTCTTGACCTGCGCACTTGCGGCACCCACCATCGCCGCATGCCACTTCGGGTCACGTTCGTCGCCGCCGCGCGCAGCTCCCCGCTGCTCGCCGAGCGCTTCGAGGACGACCGGCCGCTGGACCAGGCCGGCTGGGGTGAGGTGGAGCGCGTCGCCCGCGAACTGCTGCCGCTCGCGGCGGCCGAGCTGCGCTACTGCTCGCCGACCCCGCGCAGCCGTGCGACGGGCGAGGGGCTCGGGTACGCGCCGCTCGTGCAACTCGGCCTGCGGGATTGCGACATGGGCCGGTGGCGCGGGCTGACCCTGGGCGAGGCGATGGCCCGGGAGCCGGAGGCGGTGGACGCGTGGCTCGCCGACCCGCGCGCCACACCGCACGGCGGTGAGTCGCTGGTGGACTTCATCACCCGCGTCGGCGGCTGGCTGGACACCCGGCCCGTCGAGGACGGCTGCCGGGTCGTGGCGGTCGCCGAGCCGTCCGTGATCCGTGCCGCCGTGGTGTATGCCCTGAAGGCACCGCCCTCGACGTACTGGAACATCGACGTCCGCCCGCTGTCGACGACCTCCGTGACGGGCCGGGCGGGGCGCTGGAACCTGCGCTTCGACGGGGTGTCGGCTCAGACGTCGCGCGCGTAGCCGGTTCGGACTTCGTGCGTGCGTAGCCGGCTCGGACTGGCTCGGGCGTCGCGTGCGTAGCGGTTTCAGGCCTCGCGGGCGTAGCCGGTTCACAGTTCGCGGGCGTAGCCGTTTCGGACGTCGCGGGCGTAGCCGGTTTCAGACCTCGCGTGCCTAGCCGGTGCGCAGTTCGCGGGCGTAGCCGTTTCAGGCGTCGCGGGCGTAGGCCGGTTTCAGGCCTCGCGTGCGTAGTCGGTGCGCAGGACGAGGTCCTTGGCCGGGCCGCGTACGTGCCACACCGTCCGCCAGTGGTCCGCGTCGCGGACGGTGAACTCGCCGCGGCAGAGGTCCGCCGCGCAGGGGTGGTCGGCGACGTGCCGTCCGGACGTCAGGTCGAGGTCGTGGAACGGCCGCCCGTCCGCGAACCGCACGTCCGCCGTGCCGCCCGGGCCGGGCAGGAACCGCAGCGTCCGCTCGGCGGGCCGGGCGACGCCCTGCCAGACGAAGGTGCCGGACTCGTGGTGCAACAGTCCGCCGTCCTCCCCGCCCTCCTCCTCCGCGGCGAACACGGTGGCTCCGGAGAACTCCCCTTGCTCGCCGCTCGCGAGATCCCGCACCGACCGGGCCACGCGCCAGCGCCCGGCCAGATACGCCAGTACGTCCGGCACTGGCCAGAACTCGCCCATCCCGTACCGCTCTCCGTCCCAACGGTTGCTGCGCGACCCATTGACGCGCATCCGCCCCCTCCCTATCTTGCCGTTCGAAGTGCTGATCAATGTCTGATATTTCGAACACTCCTCTACCAGAGAGCCGCGGAGTATCCATGCCACGCACCGCCCGCACGCGATGGAGAGTCGGTCTCACGACCACGGCCCTCCTGACGGCAGCAGCCCTCGTACCGGCCCCCGCGCACGCCGAGGACGTCACCGACTACGCGATCACCGTCGACCCGTCCGCCAAGGGCGCGGCGATCGACGACACGATGTACGGCGTCTTCTTCGAGGACATCAACCGCGCCGCCGACGGCGGTCTGTACGCCGAGCTCGTGCAGAACCGCTCCTTCGAGTACTCCACCGCCGACAACGGCTCCTACACGCCCCTGACCTCGTGGACGGTCGGCGGCACGGCCGAGGTCGTGAACGACTCGGGCCGCCTCAACGAGCGCAACCGCAACTACCTGTCCCTGGGCGCCGGTTCCTCCGTCACGAACGCCGGCTACAACACCGGCATCCGGGTCGAGCAGGGCAAGAAGTACGACTTCTCCGTGTGGGCCCGCGCCGAGAGCGGCAGCACGCTCACCGTCTCCCTCAAGGACACGGCGGGCACGCTGGCGACCGCCCGGCAGGTGGCCGTCAAGGGCGGCTGGGCCAAGTACAAGGCCACGTTCACCGCGACCCGCACCAGCAACCGCGGCCGCCTCGCCGTCGCCTCGGCGAACGCCGCCGCGCTCGACGAGATATCGCTCTTCCCGCGCGACACCTACAAGAATCAGCCCAACGGCCTGCGCAAGGACCTCGCCGAGAAGATCGCCGCCCTCAAGCCGGGCTTCGTGCGCTTCCCCGGCGGCTGCCTGGTCAACACCGGCTCCATGGAGGACTACAGCGAGGCCTCGAACTGGCAGCGCAAGCGCAGCTACCAGTGGAAGGACACCATCGGTCCGGTAGAGCAGCGCGCCACCAACTCCAACTTCTGGGGCTACAACCAGAGCTACGGCCTCGGCTACTACGAGTACTTCCGCTTCTCCGAGGACATCGGCGCCATGCCGCTGCCCGTCGTCCCCGCCCTGGTGACCGGCTGCGGCCAGAACAAGGCCACCGACGACGACGCCCTGCTCAAGCGGCACATCCAGGACACCCTCGACCTCATCGAGTTCGCCAACGGCCCGGCGACCTCCAAGTGGGGCAAGGTCCGGGCGCAGATGGGCCACCCCAAGCCCTTCCACCTGACCCACATCGGCGTCGGCAACGAGGAGAACCTCCCCAAGGAGTTCTTCGCCCGCTTCGAGCAGTTCCGGGCCGCCATCAAGGCCAAGTACCCGGACATCACCGTCATCTCCAACTCGGGCCCGGACGACGCCGGCACGACCTTCGACACCGCCTGGCAGCTCAACCGCGAGGGCAACGTCGACATGGTCGACGAGCACTACTACAACAGCCCGACCTGGTTCCTGCAGAACAACGACCGCTACGACTCCTACGACCGCAAGGGCCCCAAGGTCTTCCTCGGCGAGTACGCCTCGCAGGGCAACGCCTGGAAGAACGGCCTGTCCGAGGCCGCCTTCATGACCGGCCTGGAACGCAACGCGGACATCGTCAAGCTGGCCTCCTACGCCCCGCTGCTCGCCAACGAGGACTACGTCCAGTGGCGGCCGGACATGATCTGGTTCAACAACCGGGCCTCCTGGAACTCGGCCAACTACGAGGTCCAGAAGCTGTTCATGACCAACGTCGGCGACCGCGTGGTCCCCTCGAAGGCCACGACCACGCCGAACGTCAGCGGCCCGATCACCGGTGCCGTCGGCCTGTCGACGTGGGCGACCAGCGCCGCGTACGACGACGTGAAGGTCACCTCCGCGGACGGCTCGACGCTGCTCAGCGACGACTTCTCCGGTGACGCCTCGAAGTGGACCACCAGCGGCCGGGGCAGCTGGAGCATCCAGGACGGGCAGTACGTCCAGAGCGACACCGCGGCCGAGAACACCATGGTCACGGCGGGCGACCCGGCCTGGAAGGACTACGACCTGCATGTGAAGGCCACCAAGAAGTCCGGCAAGGAGGGCTTCCTCGTCGCCTTCGGCGTCAAGGACACCGGCAACTACTACTGGTGGAACCTGGGCGGCTGGAACAACACCCAGTCCGCGATCGAGCAGGCCGTCGACGGCGGCAAGGGCACGCTGATGACGAAGGCCGGGTCGATCGAGACCGGCCGCGCCTACGACATCGACATCAAGGTCCGCGGCCGTCAGGTCACCCTGTTCCTGGACGGCAAGGAGTGGGGCAGCTTCAAGGACGACAAGCCGGCCGAGCCGTTCCGCCAGGTCGTCACCAAGGACGCCGCGACCGGTGACCTGATCGTCAAGGTCGTCAACGCCCAGTCCGCCGAGGCCCGCACGGCCGTCGACCTGGGTGGCGCCAAGGTCGCTTCCACGGCCCGCGTGACCACGCTGGCCGCCGAGGAGGACGCCGTCAACACGGAGACGGACACGCCGGTGACGCCGGTGACGTCCACCTTCCGTGGCGTGGCCGCGAAGTTCACCTACACCTTCCCGGCGAACTCCGTCACCTTCCTGCGGATCAAGCAGAGGTAGCGGGACTCGCGTGGGCCGCCGTCCCCGGCGCGGCGGCCCACGACGTGGCGCGTCTTCCGTAGCAGAGCCCGCGGCGAAACCCTCGGCACGCGCCTGCCCCAGGGCACGCGGCACCTCGACCGAGGAAGCTCGACACTTCCTCGAACGGGCGTGCGCAGTGTCCGTATGCTCCGGGCATGAGACTCTTTCGGCCGCGCGGCCGAATCAGCGGTGGGCCGTCGATGCGATCCCCCGTGGCCCAGGCCATCGCCCTCTACGAGGCCGGGCGCTATTCCGAGGCGGAGGCCGAGGCCCGAGCCGTGGCTGCGGCCCGGCCCCGGCGGCGCGACGACACGCACGCACCGCTGGCGCTGGGCATCGCGGCGCTGGCGACGGGTGCCCAGGGTCGCCACGCCGAGGCCGTCACGGCGTACGACGCACTGATGCCGGTCTTCGGCAGGATATTCGGCGCCGAACACCCGCAGACCCTGAAACTGCGGTCGGACCGCGCCCAGGCGCTGAGCGCGCTCGCCCGGTATGCCGAATGCGAGGCGGAGTGCGCGGCCGTCGCCCGGGCCGCGACCCGCGGCACAGGTCCGGAGATGCCGCGGATAGCAGCGGCCGCCCGCAACGGACTGATCTATGCCCTCAACGCACAGGGCCGCCATCCGGAGGCCGAGGCGCTCGCCTGTGAGGCCCTCGCCGCCCATCGTGTACCGGACCGGTTCGGCCTGGTCCTGCGGCTCGGCCTGGCCCGCAGTCTCCAGGGCCAGGCCCGCCACGAGGAGGCTCTCGCCGAGGCGGAGCGCGCCGACGAGCTGCGCCGCAGCCTGCCGGAGGAGCAGTGCCGCCCCGAGGCCGGCGCCGTCGAGCTCGCCCTGGCCGCCGCCCTTCTGGGGCTGAGCCGCGGCACCGAGGCCCGCACTCGCGCCGTGGCCGCCCTCGACGCCTGCCTGTCCGCCTTCGGCTCGCACCACTACCGCACCTCCGAGGCCCGGGCACTGCTCGACCGCGTCGACAGCGCCTGACCAGGGAGAGGACGATTCCAGGATTGCATAAACGTGCAGAGAGCCGTATAGTCATGCCCTCTAAGGAGGAGGTTCCATGGCGGTACGTGCGGCAGTGGCCGGAGCGAGTGGATACGCGGGCGGGGAACTGCTGCGTCTGCTCCTGGCACACCCCGAGGTCGAGATCGGTGCCCTGACCGGCAACTCCAACGCGGGGCAGAGGCTCGGTGCGCTCCAGCCGCACCTGCTGCCCGTGGCCGGGCGAGTGCTCCAGGAGACCACCCCCGAGGTCCTCGCCGGGCACGACGTCGTGTTCCTCGCGCTGCCCCACGGGCAGTCCGCCGCCGTCGCCGAGAAGCTCGGGCCGGACGTGCTGGTGATCGACATGGGCGCCGACTTCCGGCTGACGGACGCCGCCGCCTGGGAGAAGTTCTACGGCTCCGCGCACGCTGGAACCTGGCCCTACGGCCTTCCCGAACTGCCGGGCGCCCGCGCCGCGCTGGAGGGGTCCAGGCGCGTCGCGGTGCCCGGTTGCTATCCCACGGCCGTGTCGCTGGCGCTCTTCCCGGCGTACGCTGCCGGGCTCGCCGAGCCCGAGGCCGTGATCGTCGCCGCGTCCGGCACCTCCGGCGCGGGCAAGGCGCCCAAGCCGCACCTGCTGGGCAGCGAGGTCATGGGCTCGATGTCCCCGTACGGCGTCGGCGGCGGGCACCGGCACACCCCCGAGATCACCCAGAACCTCAGCGCGGCCGCCGGCGAGCCGGTCTCCGTCTCCTTCACGCCGACCCTCGCGCCGATGCCCCGCGGCATCCTCGCCACGTGCAGCGCCAAGGCGACCGGCGGGGTCACCGCCGAGTCCGTGCGCGCCGTCTACGAGAAGGCTTTCGCCGACGAGCCCTTCGTGCACCTGCTGCCGGAGGGACAGTGGCCCGCCACGGCGTCCGTCTACGGTTCGAACGCCGTTCAGGTGCAGGTCGCGTACGACGCGGACGCCGGACGGATCATCGTGATCAGCGCCATCGACAACCTCACCAAGGGCACCGCAGGCGGTGCCGTCCAGAGCATGAACATCGCCCTGGGGCTCGACGAGACCACCGGACTGACGACGATCGGAGTTGCGCCGTGAGTGTGACGGCAGCGAAGGGATTCACGGCGGCGGGCATCGCCGCCGGGATCAAGGAGAACGGCAACCCCGACCTGGCCCTCGTGGTCAACACCGGGCCCCGCCGCGCCGCCGCCGGCGTCTTCACCTCCAACCGCGTGAAGGCCGCCCCGGTCCTGTGGTCCGAGCAGGTCGTCAAGAGCGGTCAGGTGTCCGCCGTCGTCCTCAACTCCGGCGGCGCCAACGCCTGCACGGGCCCGAAGGGCTTCCAGGACGCGCACGCGACGGCCGAGAAGGTCGCCGAGGTCCTCGGGCGGGGCGCCATCGAGGTCGCCGTCTGCTCGACCGGCCTGATCGGCATCCTCCTGCCGATGGACAAGCTGCTCCCGGGGGTCGAGAAGGCAGCCGCTTCTCTGACTGAGCACGGCGGTGAGAAGGCCGCCATCGCCATCAAGACCACCGACACCGTCCACAAGACGTCCGTCGTCACCAAGGACGGCTGGACCGTCGGCGGCATGGCCAAGGGCGCGGGCATGCTCGCCCCCGGCCTCGCCACCATGCTCGTCGTCCTCACCACGGACGCGGCCCTGGACAACGACGTACTCGACAAGGCCCTGCGGGCGGCCACCCGGACGACCTTCGACCGGGTCGACTCCGACGGCTGCATGTCCACCAACGACACCGTGCTGCTGCTCGCCTCCGGTTCGGCCGAAGTCACCCCGGAGTACGACGAGTTCGCCGAGGCCGTTCGGCAGGTCTGCGACGACCTCGGGCAGCAGCTCATCCGGGACGCCGAGGGCGCCAGCAAGGACATCAAGGTCGAGGTGATCAACGCCGCGACCGAGGACGACGCCGTCGAGGTGGGCCGCTCCATCGCCCGCAACAACCTCCTCAAGTGCGCGATCCACGGCGAGGACCCCAACTGGGGCCGGGTGCTCTCCGCGATCGGCACCACGCAGGCCGCCTTCGAGCCGGACCGGCTCAACGTCGCCATCAACGGCGTCTGGGTGTGCAAGAACGGCGGCGTCGGCGAGGACCGCGACAAGGTCGACATGCGCTACCGCGAGGTGCACATCGTGGCCGACCTCGCCGCCGGGTCCGAGACCGCCACGATCTGGACCAACGACCTCACCGCGGACTACGTCCACGAGAACAGCGCGTACTCGTCATGAGCAGTGGATCGACGCGCAAGCACACCGCGCTGCCCAAGGCCCAGATCCTCATCGAGGCGCTGCCCTGGCTGGTCCGGCACAACGGCAAGACGGTCGTCATCAAGTTCGGCGGCAACGCCATGATCGACGAGGACCTGAAGGCCGCCTTCGCCCAGGACGTGGTCTTCCTGCACCACGCCGGCCTCAAGCCCGTCGTCGTGCACGGCGGCGGCCCGCAGATCAGCGCCGCCCTCGACCAGCACGGCATCGTCAGCGAGTTCAAGGCGGGCCTCAGGGTGACCACCGAGGACGCCATGGACGTCGTACGGATGGTGCTGGCCGGGCAGGTGCAGCGCGAGCTGGTCGGTCTGCTCAACCAGCACGGCCCGCTCGCCGTCGGACTGACGGGCGAAGACGCGCACACCATCACCGCCACCAAGCACCAGCCCGAGATCGACGGCGAACTCGTCGACATCGGGCGGGTGGGCGAGATCACCGCCATCGACACCGGCGCGATCGAGGCCCTGCTCGCCGACGGCCGCATCCCGGTCGTCTCGTCGATCGCCCGCTCCCAGGACGACGGACATGTCTACAACGTCAATGCTGATACGGCGGCTGCGGCACTCGCTGCTGCACTGGGCGCCGAAACCCTCATGGTCCTCACGGACGTCGAGGGACTCTACGAGGACTGGCCCCACAGCGACGAGGTGATCAGCCGCCTCACCGCCTCCGAGCTGGAGCGGCTGCTGCCGGACCTCTCGTCCGGCATGGTGCCGAAAATGGAGGGCTGCCTGCACGCCGTACGGGGCGGCGTCACCACCGCCCGGGTCATCGACGGCCGGGTCCAGCACTCGATCCTGCTGGAGATCTTCACCGACGAGGGGATCGGCACGATGGTCGTGGCCGACGAGAAGCCCGAGGGACCGGGCGGACAGGGGGAGTCGTGAGCAACCAGGAACTGACCGCGCGGTGGCAGGGCGCGCTCATGAACAACTACGGCACCCCGAGGCTCCCGCTCGTCCGCGGCGAGGGCACCAAGCTCTGGGACGCCGACGGCAAGCAGTACCTGGACTTCGTCGGCGGCATCGCGGTCAACGCGCTCGGCCACGCCCACCCGGCCGTCGTCGACGCCGTGAGCCGGCAGATCGCCTCCCTCGGCCATGTCTCCAACCTGTTCGTCGCCGAGCCGCCGGTCGCGCTCGCCGAGCGGCTGCTCCAGCTCTTCGGCCGCGACGGCAAGGTCTACTTCTGCAACTCCGGCGCCGAGGCGAACGAGGGCGCCTTCAAGATCGGCCGGCTCACCGGGCGGACCCACATGGTCGCGACCGAGGGCGGCTTCCACGGCCGCACCATGGGCGCCCTCGCGCTCACCGGCCAGCCCGGCAAGCGGGAACCCTTCCTGCCGCTGCCCGGCGACGTCACGCACGTCCCGTACGGCGACGCGCAGGCGCTGGCCGCCGCGGTGACGGACGAGACGGCCCTCGTCGTCATCGAGCCGGTCCAGGGCGAGAACGGGGCCGTGGTCCCGCCCGCCGGCTACCTCAAGGCCGCCCGGGCCATCACCGCCGCCACCGGCGCGCTGCTCGTCCTCGACGAGGTGCAGACCGGCGTCGGCCGGACCGGTAACTGGTTCGAGTACCAGGCCCACGAGGGCGTCCTGCCCGACGTCGTCACCCTCGCCAAGGGCCTCGGCGGCGGACTGCCGCTCGGCGCGACCGTCGCCTTCGGACGCGCGGCCGAGCTGCTCCAGCCCGGCCACCACGGCACGACCTTCGGCGGCAACCCCGTCGCCTGCGCCGCCGGGCTCGCCGTCCTCGACACCATCGAGAACGAGGGGTTGCTGCAGAACGTCAAGCGGCAGAGCGAGAAGTTGCGGGACGGGATCGAGGGCCTCGGTCACGAGTTGATCGATTTCGTCCGGGGCGCGGGTCTCCTCCTGGGTATCGTGCTCACCGAGCCGCTAGCGCCCCAGGTGCAGCAGGCGGCTCAGGACGCCGGCCTCCTGGTGAACGCGCCCGCTCCCGACGTCGTACGGCTCATGCCGCCGCTGAACATCGGCGACGACGAGGTGGACGCCTTCCTCCGGGCGCTGCCCGGTGTCCTCGACGCAAGCGCAGCCGACGGGGACGGACGATCCGGGGAATGAGACGACGATGAGCCAGGCGCAGGACCACGAGCAGCCGGGGGCGAACGGGCCCGCCGTGCCGCAGACCCGCACCGCACGCCACCGCCGGATCGTGGACATCCTCAACCGGCAGCCCGTGCGGTCGCAGAGCCAGCTGGCGAAGCTGCTCGCCGACGACGGGCTGAGCGTCACGCAGGCGACGCTCTCCCGGGACCTGGACGAGCTGAACGCGGTGAAGATCCGCAACGCCGACGGCGACCTGATCTACGCGGTGCCGAGCGAGGGCGGTTTCCGCACGCCGCGCGCTCCGCTGGGCGGGTCGGCGAAGGAGGAGCGGATGCGGCGGCTCTCGCAGGAGCTGCTGATCTCCGCGGAGGCTTCGGCGAACCTCGTGGTCCTGCGGACTCCTCCGGGGGCCGCGCAGTTCCTGGCGTCGGCGATCGACCAGGCCGAGCTGCACGACATCCTGGGGACGATCGCCGGTGACGACACGCTGCTGTTGATCAGCCGGAACCCGACGGGGGGCCAGGAGCTGGCCGACCACTTGCTGAACCTGGCGCAGAACGGGCATTGAGCGCGCCGTAGGGGGGCCGTAGGGGGGCCGTTGGTGGTCGTGTGCGGGTGAGCTGTGGCTGGTCGCGCCCACGCGGCGGAGCCGCACATGGATACAGCCCCGCGCCCCTCCATACCTGCGGGCAGTCGTGCCGCCAAGGGCGGCACCCGTCCCAGAGAAGCGGCACCCCGCCAGCGCGGGCGAGCGACACGCCCCGGCCTCAGCCCCGACTCATCCCAGCCGGGCCGCCAATCCCCCGGTACAACGCACCTCATCACCGGCAGTGATGAGCAGCGCCTCAACCCCCGGCAGCGACTCCAGCCAGGCCAGCCCCTCCCGCGACCCCATCGCGAACGCCGCCGTGGCCCAGCAGTCCGCCCACGTCAGCCGAGGCCCCACCACCGTCACGGCGACCAGGTCGGTCACGGCCGAACGCCCCGTGCGAGGGTCGACGATATGCGCACCCCGCTCGGCGGTCCCCGACGTGGCCACGGCCAGCTCGTCCACCCCGGCCGCGGAGATCACCGCCGCGAGACCCCCGGGCCGCAGGGGATCCGAGATCCCCACCCGCCACGGCCGCTGCGCACCCGGAACGCCGAGCAACTGCACATCCCCGCCGCCGTTGAGGCTCACCCCGCTCACTCCGGGCACCGCCGCCAGCTGCCGCGCCGCCCGCTCGACCGCCCAGCCCTTGACGATGCCGGTCGGATCGAGGCGGCCCCCGTACGACGTGCTGAACCAGCCGTCGCTCAGCCGCTCCGCCTCGGCCGCCAGCTCCAGGACCTCGGCGACCTCGGGATCGCACTCCCCGACCGTCAGCTGACCGCGTTGCAGCCGGGAGATCTGGCTGTCCTCGCGGTAGGTGCTGAACACCTCGTCGACCCGGTGCAGCCCGGCGACGGCCTCGTCCACCGCCGCGCGCACGGCGCCGGGTTCCCCGCCGCGGACGTCGAAGGAGAAGACGGTCCCCATCGTCTCCTCCGCATGACGTACCGCGGCGGGAGCCTGTGCGGAGTCGGCCACCGTGTCAGCCACCGGCCTGGTCCAGAGCCGACTGGAGGGACTGCTTGTAGCCGGTGCTGGTGTAGGTGGCTCCGGAGACGGCGTCGATCTGCGCGTTTCCGGCCGCGACCGCTGCCTGGTTGAGGCGGGGGACGGAGGCGGAGGTGATCTGGTCGCTGCGGCCGCCCTTGGGGGCCTGGACGGCTTCGGCCTTGGTGATCTTGCCGCCGGCGACGGTGATACGGACCTGGACCGGGCCGTACTGCGTCTGCGCGACACTGCCGGTGAGCGTCCGAGTCTGGGCCTGCCCGCCCCCGGAGCCGGCGGCCTGGGAGGAGCCACCCCCTGCCGGAGCCTTGTCCAGAGCCGACTGGAGCGACTTCTTGTAGCCGGCGCTGGTGTACGTGGCGCCCGAGACCGCGTCGATCTCCGCGCTCCCCGCCGCGACGGCCGCCTGGTTGAGGCGGGGGACGGAGGCGGAGGTGATCTGGTCGCTGCGGCCGCCCTTGGGGGCCTGGACGGCTTCGGCCTTGGTGATTTTGCCGCCGGCGACGGTGATGCGGACCTGGACCGGGCCGTACTGCGTCTGCACCGCGTCACCGGTCACGGTCTGGGCGTTGCCCGAGCCCTGCGCGCCGCCGGCCGAGGCCTTGGCCTTGTCCAGGGCGGACTGGAGGGACTTCTTGTAGCCGGCGCTGGTGTACGTCGCCCCGGACACGGCGTCGATGTCCGCGCTCTGGGCGGCGACGGCCGCCTGGTTGAGGCGGGGGACGGAGGCGGAGGTGATCTGGTCGCTGCGGCCGCCCTTGGGGGCCTGGACCGCCTCGGCCTGAGTGATCTTGCCGCCGCTCATGGTCAGGCGTACCTGCACCGCGCCGTACTGCGTCTGCACCGCGTCACCGGTGACCGCGCCGTTCACGCCGCCCTGCGGGGCCTGCCCGGCGGCCGCGGGCGGGAGTTGACCGCCCGCGGCCTGGGCGGAGCCCGGGTCGGAGGCCGGCTTCAGTGACAGCAGCAGCACGATCCCGGAGACGGTGGCTGCGCCGGCGAGCACGGCACGCCGGACGGGGTGACTCTTCCTCATCGTTTCTCAAGCTCCTGAAGGGCTGTTGATGTCCCGTCGCTCACATCTCGAACGACTCGTGATGGATACGGCGGGCGGGGACTCCCGCGCCGCGCAAAGCCTCGTACACCGACTGCGCGAAGCCGGGCGGCCCGCACATGAAGACGTCGTGGTCGCGGATGTCCGGGATCTTCCGCTGGAGGGACTCCGCGGAGATGTCGGGGCGTTCCCCGTCGGGGCTGTTGACCGCGTACATCAGCCGGGCCCCGCGCTCGTCGGCGATCTTGGCGAGTTCGCTCCACAGGGCCAGGTCCTGGGTGCTGTTGGCCCGGTAGAGCAGCGTGATGTCGCCGGAGGCGCCCGGCAGAGTCTCGAACAGGGCCCGCATCGGTGTGATGCCGACACCTCCCGCGACCAGCAGTACCTTGCCGCGGCTGCGGCGCTGCGCGGTCATCGCGCCGTACGGGCCCTCCGCCCACACCTTGGTGCCGGGCTGGAGCTCGCGCAGCCGGGAGGTGTGGTCACCGATCGCCTTGACGGTGATCCGCAGCATGTCCGGGCGGGGCGCCGCCGACAGGGAGTACGGGTGCGAACTGAAGCGCATGCCGGGCGCCTTGAACCGCCAGCGGAAGAACTGGCCCGCCTCCGCGCCCATCCGGTGCAGCTTGCGCCCGCCGATCAGCACGGACACGATGCCCGGGGTCTCCTCGATGACCGCCTCGACCCGCATCCGGTGCCGCAGGTTCAGGCGGATCGGGGTGAGGATCCGGTACCAGAGGACGAGCGCGGTCACAGCGCCGTACAGCCCGTACCAGAAGGTCTTGGCGGCGGGCTCGACGGCGAACTCGTTGCCGGTCGTGATCTGGTGCCAGAACGTCAGGTACACCGCCGCGTAGGTGAGCAGGTGCACGTGGTACCAGGTGTCGTACCCGATCAGACGGCGGACGCCGCCGATCGAGAGGATCCCGATGACGAACAGCAGGCCCGTGCCGATGGCGGCCTTGCCCATGTCCGGCAGCTGGTTGATGGAGTCGGTCGTCTGCTGGACGATGGCGCCGAGCCCCTTGCCCGCCTGGAGGGCGTAGCCCCACATGGTGAGGAAGACGTGGGCGAGGACCAGGCAGAGCGTGTAGCGGCCGGTCATGGCGTGCCAGCGGGCGACCCGGTCGGTACCCACCCGCCGCTCCAGCGCGGGCACCCGGGCCATCTGGAGCACCACCAGCGCCATGAGGTAGCCGGCGAGCAGGCCGGTGATCCGGCCCGCGGCAAGGATCTTGGCCGAGGTGTCCGCGAGCGACGCTGTGTTGTCCCACCACAGCCACAGCACGGCCGCCGCACCCGCCCACAGGGCGATCAGCAGCGGTACGGCCGGGGAGCGGCGCGGGCGGATGCGGCGCATCGTCTGGCGGCGGGCGGCACGGCCGCCTGCGAGCGTGGTGGTCACGGTTCCTCCGTGGGGACTTGACCCTTGGCCCACAGATACGTGCCGGGACACGGGAGTGTTCAGCCGTGCACCGAGTCGTGTGCGTACGGGAGTGACCGGCGGTAACCCGGACGGGTTCCGGGGCGGCGTCCCGGCCCTAGTAGCGGGTGACGGCGGTGGCCCCGCCCGTCGTCCCGACGGCGATGTGGGGACGCTTCGCCGGGTCGGCCCAGCGGAGGATCGTCCGCATGGCGCGCCGCGGCACGGACACGCAACCGGCCGTCGCCCCGCGCCCGTTGACATGGAGGAAGATGCCCGCGCCGCGTCCCCGCACGGGACGCCCGTAGTTGAAGCCGATGACGAGCGCGTGCGCGTACCGCTCGCCGTAGCTGATCAGGTGCTCGGACTCGGCGGCCCGGCAGTCGGCCGCGCGGGGCTCGGTCCAGCGGTTGTAGGAGCGGGAGTCGTTGTCCTGGCACCACCAGGAGTCCCGGTGCACCCGGCGGTACGTGTACGCCGTCCCGCGCGGCGCGGCCTTGATGCCGAAGGCGTACGGCAGGCCGTACAGACCCGTGGGCGTCGTGTTCGTGCCCTGCCTGCGCAACGCGCCCTCGACCAGCCCGTTCGCTCCGAAGCGCGCGGGCGCGGAACCCGCCTTCACCCAGCGCCCGTCCCTGAGGTCCCACCAGGTGACCGTGCCCGTCGTCGAGGCCGTCCGCGGGGCCATCGCGGTGATCAGCTGGGTGCCGCCACCGGTGTCCGCCATCCGGGCCGGCAGTGGAGAGGAGGGGGCGGGCGGCCCGGCGCCGAGCACGACGAGGGAGGAGACGGCGAGGGCGACGGCACCGGGGCGCATGCCTCAGACCGTAGAGGGAGGCAGCGGCAACGGCAGCCCGGGTAGTCCGTCCAGGCTGGTCGCGATGTGCTCCTTCTTGGCGAAGTAGGCGCTGAGCGACGCGTCGTCCTCGCGGGCGAAACGCTTGCCGTGCAGGTCGCGGTCCGCCTCGTAGGCCATGAAGGGCACGGCGTAGCCGCAGCTGTCGCGGACGAGTTCGGCCGTGACGACGATGATCGCGCGCAGCCCGTGCTGTGCCGGGTCGATGTCCGGGAAGTGGCCGAGCAGATCCCGGAAACGGGGGTCGTCGCGGAAGACCGGCTCTCCCCGGCCGTGCACACGGACGATGTTCGGCGGGCCCTGGAAGGCGCACCACATCAGGGTGATCCGCCCGTTCTCCCGCAGATGGGCGACGGTCTCGGCGGTGGAGCCGGCGAAGTCGAGGTAGGCCACGGTGAGGTCGTCGAGCACCGCGAAGGAGCCCTTGAGGCCCTTGGGGGAGAGGTTGACCGTGCCGTCGGCGGACAGGGGAGCGGTGGCGGTGAAGAAAACCGGCTGCGCCTCGATGAACGAGCGGAGCCGGCCTTCTATGCGTTCATAAGTCTTTCCCATGTCTAAAGATTATGGGCGAAGACCTTTCGGTTGCCTAAGAAATTGCGGGATCCGGTCACCTCTGCCGGACCCCGCCCCCGGGCGCCTGCCCGTGGCCGCCCCGGCCGGCGCTCACGCGGGGCGGCCACAGCGCCTGTCACCTCACTTGGTGAGCGTGCAGGCGGCCAGGGAGTCCAGACCGGCCGGCTTCTCGGCCGTGCGGCCGATGGCCGTGGCGATGCGGTTGACGGTGGCGATCCGCTTGTCCTCCAGGGGGCCGAGGATGGCGTTCTGGACGAAGTTGGGGCCGCCCTGGCCGACGGTGTCGACGAGTCGCTTGTTGGCCTCCGCGACCTGCGTGTCCAGCAGCGCGAGGTTGCGGTCGACCTCGGCCTGGGCGGAGGCCGGGATCGCCGGCAGCTGGGAGGCGACGTCCGGGCAGGTGATCGTGCCGGCGCCCGCGTTCCCCGCCTCGCCCGCGCCCGCGTCCTCTCCGGCGCCCGCACCCGCTTCCTCGCCCGCACCCGCTTCCTCGCCGGCACCGGCTTCCTCGCCCGCGCCGGCCTCGGCGCCTGCCCCGGCCTCGGCGCCTGCCCCGGCCTCGGCGCCTGCCCCGGCTTCGGCGCCGGCCTCCCCGCCGGCGCCCGCCTCCTGGCCACCCGCTGCCTCGCCCGCTCCGGCGCCGCCGTCGGCGTTGAGCTGGCAGGCGGCGAAGGCCTCCAGCCCCTCCGGCTTCTCGGCGGCACGCCCGATGGCGGTCTCGATGCGGTTCAGGGCGGCGACGCGCTTGTCCTCCAGGGGGCCGAGGATGGCGTTCTGGACGAAGTTGGGGCCGCCCTGGCCGACGGTGTCGACGAGGCGCTTGTTGGCCTCCTCGATCTGGGTGTTCAGCTGGGCGAGGTTGCGGTCGACCTCCGCCTGCGCCGAGGCGGGGATCGCCGGCAGCTCGCCGGTGACGTCCGGGCACGTGATGGTGCCGGGACCCGCCAGCGTCCGGGCGTTCGTCCCGCCGCTGTCGGGCGTCTCCCCGGCGAGGGCGAAGCCGGCGATCACCGTGCCGGACAGCGCCACCGCGGCGGCGCCGCCGATGAAGCCGACGCGACGCTTGTTGTACTTCGGAAGAGCCCTGGACATGCGGATGCCTCACTAGGGGTCGGGGGTGTCGTCGGTGTCAAACGCGGCGCCTGCGTTCGGCGAGAGGTACGGGCAAGCGGTTTCACGCGTTCAAAGGATCTTCAAAGTCATCTCGGCATGGCCGGAATCAGGCTCTCGATCCGCCGCACATTGACGAATCATGCGGAGGTCTGCATAATCATGCAGGTCAGTGATTGCAGTATGAGGGGAAGAACCCGTGACCGAGCGCGTCGTACTCGCCTACTCCGGCGGTCTTGACACCTCCGTCGCCATCGGCTGGATCGCCGAGGAGACGGGCGCCGAGGTCATCGCGGTCGCGGTGGACGTCGGCCAGGGCGGCGAGGATCTGGACGTCATCCGCAAGCGCGCCCTCGCGTGCGGCGCGGTGGAGGCCGAAGTGGCCGACGCCAGGGACGAGTTCGCCGAGGAGTACTGCCTCCCGGCGATCAAGGCCAACGCCCTCTACATGGACCGCTACCCGCTGGTCTCCGCCCTGTCCCGGCCGGCGATCGTCAAGCACCTCGTCGCCGCCGCCCGGAAGCACGGCGCCACGACCGTCGCCCACGGCTGCACCGGCAAGGGCAACGACCAGGTCCGCTTCGAGGCCGGCATCGCGGCCCTCGCCCCCGACCTGAAGTGCATCGCCCCGGTCCGCGACTACGCCATGACCCGCGACAAGGCCATCGCCTTCTGCGAGGACAAGGGCCTGCCGATCGCGACCACCAAGAAGTCGCCGTACTCCATCGACCAGAACGTCTTCGGCCGCGCCATCGAGACCGGCTTCCTCGAGGACATCTGGAACGCCCCGATCGAGGACATCTACGAGTACACGCAGAACCCGGCCGTCGCCCGCGAGCCCGACGAGGTGGTCATCTCCTTCAAGGAGGGCGCCCCGGTCGCCATCGACGGCAGGCCCGTCACCGTGCTCCAGGCCGTCCAGCAGCTCAACGAGCGCGCCGGAGCCCAGGGCATCGGCCGGATCGACATGGTCGAGGACCGCCTCGTCGGCATCAAGTCCCGCGAGGTCTACGAGGCGCCGGGCGCCATCGCCCTGATCACCGCCCACCAGGAGCTGGAGAGCGTCACCGTCGAGCGCGAGCTCGCCCGCTACAAGCGGGGCGTCGAGCAACGCTGGAGCGAGCTGGTCTACGACGGCCTGTGGTTCTCCCCGCTCAAGCGCGCCCTGGACGGCTTCGTCAACGAGGCAAACCAGCATGTCACCGGCGACATCCGCATGACCCTGCACGGCGGCCGCGCGGTCGTCACCGGCCGGCGCTCCGAGCAGTCGCTGTACGACTTCGACCTCGCGACCTACGACACGGGCGACACCTTCGACCAGTCCGCGGCCAAGGGCTTCATCGACATCTACAGCCTGTCGTCGAAGATCGCGGCGCAGCGTCACCTGCGGGCGTAGCCCGGCGGGAACGGCGGGGCACATACCCGACGGGAACCCGGCGTGGGCATATAAAGGTCCGCGTCTCATCCATACCTCTCTAGGAGCAACGCAAGTGAGCAGCAACAGCGGTGACGTACGGCTCTGGGGCGGCCGTTTCGCCGACGGTCCCGCCGAGGCCCTGGCCAAGCTGTCCGCGTCCGTCCACTTCGACTGGCGGCTCGCGCCGTACGACATCGCCGGATCGCGTGCGCACGCGCGCGTGCTGCACAAGGCGGGCCTGCTCACCGAGGACGAGCTGACCCGGATGATCGCCGGGCTCGACCAGCTCGAGGCGGACGTCGCCGACGGCTCCTTCGTGGGCACCATCGCCGACGAGGACGTGCACACCGCCCTGGAGCGCGGCCTGCTGGAGCGGCTCGGCCCCGACCTCGGCGGCAAGCTGCGCGCGGGCCGCTCCCGCAACGACCAGGTCGCGACCCTCTTCCGCATGTACCTGCGCGACCACGCCCGGGTCCTCGGCGGCCTGATCGCCGAGCTCCAGGACGCGCTGATCGGCCTGGCCGAGGCCCACCCCGACGTGGCGATGCCCGGCCGTACGCACCTCCAGCACGCCCAGCCGGTCCTCTTCGCCCACCACGTCCTCGCCCACGTGCAGTCCCTGTCCCGGGACGCGGAGCGGCTGCGCCAGTGGGACGCGCGCACGGCCGTCTCGCCCTACGGGTCGGGCGCGCTGGCGGGCTCCTCCCTGGGCCTGGACCCGGAGGCGGTCGCCAAGGACCTCGGGTTCGAGCACGGTTCCGTCGGCAACTCCATCGACGGCACTGCGTCCCGGGACTTCGCCGCCGAGTTCGCCTTCATCACGGCGATGATCGGCGTCAACCTCTCCCGGATCGCCGAGGAGGTCATCCTCTGGAACACGAAGGAGTTCTCCTTCGTGACCCTGCACGACGCGTTCTCGACGGGCTCGTCGATCATGCCGCAGAAGAAGAACCCGGACATCGCGGAGCTGGCGCGCGGCAAGTCCGGCCGCCTGATCGGCAACCTGACGGGCCTGCTCGCCACGCTCAAGGCCCTCCCGCTCGCGTACAACCGCGACCTCCAGGAGGACAAGGAGCCGGTCTTCGACTCCATCGACCAGCTGGAGATCCTGCTGCCGGCCTTCACCGGCATGATGGCCACGCTCACGGTCCACCGCGAGCGCATGGAGGAACTGGCCCCCGCCGGCTTCTCCCTCGCCACGGACATCGCCGAGTGGCTGGTCAAGCAGGGCGTCCCGTTCCGCGTGGCCCACGAGGTGGCCGGTGAGTGCGTGAAGGTCGCCGAGGCCGAGGGCAAGGAACTGGACGAGCTGACGGACGAGCAGTTCGCGAAGATCTCGTCCCACCTCACCCCGGAGGTCCGCTCGGTCCTCAACGTCCCCGGAGCCTTGGCCTCCCGCGACGGCAGGGGCGGCACGGCCCCTAGCGCGGTGGCGATCCAGCTGGCAGAGGTGAAGGCGGACGTGGCGGCCCAGCACGAGTGGGCTCTGGCCAAGAAGAAGGGCTGAGGGGGGCGGGGCCAAGGGG
>NZ_NGFN01000470.1 GCF_002148965.1 Streptomyces swartbergensis
GCCCGTGAACGCGCCGCCGCCACCATCACCTGGTCCCTCGTGCGGGCGAGCAACCCCACCGAGGATCAGCGCACCGCCTACGACGCCATCACCCGGGCCATGAACGCGGCGGTGGCCCGCTACAACAACCTCAGTGACCTGGGCAAGACCATCACCGTCCGCTACGAGCCGGGCGTCCCCACCGCCGACGGCAACATCAACGGGACCATCCGCTTCGGCAGCAACCGCAGCTACATGACCGAGCGGACGGCCCTGCACGAGATCGCCCACACCATCGGCGTGGGCACCAGCTCGGGCTGGTCCCGCCTCGGCGGCAGCGGCACCTGGACCGGCGGGCAGGCGACCGCGCTGGTCAAGCAGTACGACGGCTCCGGCGCGAAGATCTCCACCGGCGGCGGCCACTTCTGGCCCTACGGCCTGAACTTCGAGAACGAGATGTCCAGCACGGCGGCCGACCGCCACGTCCACCTCGTCGCCGCGATGGTCCGCGACGGCCTGTAGGAAACCGCCTCCGTGGACCGCCTGTAGGAAACCGCCCCCCAGCGGATGGCCGGCGCTCAGTCCAGGTGCGTCGGCGCGAACATCCGCAGTACGGCCGGGAGCAGGACCACCGAGGGCCCCGGCGACGCGAGTTGCTTCGCGAGGTCCTGCTTCAGGTTCTCCGGGGTCGTACGGACCCCGGGGACGCCGAAGGACTCCGCCAGCGCCACGTAGTCCGGCCGGGTCAGTTCCGTCGCGGTCGCCTCGCCGAACGCGTCGGTCATGTACTCGCGCAGGATGCCGTATCCGCCGTCGTCGACGATCAGCCAGGTGACGTTCAGTCCGTACTGGCGGGCCGTCGCCAGCTCGGCGATCGAGTACAGGGCGCCGCCGTCGCCGGAGACGGCGAGGACCGGCCGGGTCGGGTCGGCCACCGCCGCGCCGAGTGCCGCCGGGAAGGCGTAGCCGAGGCCGCCCGCGCCCTGTGCGGAGTGCATGTGGTTGGGGCCCTTGGCGTCGAAGGCCGACCAGGCCCAGTACGCGAGGATCGTCATGTCCCAGAAGGACGGGGAGTCGGCGGGGAGGGCCTTGCGCACCGACGCCAACACCTGCTGCTCCAGGGTGAGTTCCTGGGCGGCGATGCGTTCGGCGACCTTCGCGAGCAGTGCGCGGACGCGCTCCGGCGCCGTCGGGTCCTGCCGCTCGGAGACCGTCTCCAGCAGCGCCTGCAACGCGAGGCGGGCGTCCGCGTGGATGCCCAGTGCCGGGTGGTTGGACTCCAGCTTGCCGAGGTCGGCCTCGATCTGGACGACCCGGCCGCGCGGCTTGAACGTGTGGTAGTTCGAGGAGAGTTCGCCGAGTCCCGAGCCGACGACGAGGAGTACGTCCGCGTCCTCCAGGAAGTCCGTGGTGTGGCGGTCCTCCATCCAGGACTGGAGTGACAGCGGGTGCGTCCAGGGGAAGGCGCCCTTGCCGCCGGGCGTCGTGACGACCGGTGCCTGAAGCGTCTCGGCCAGCTGACGCAGCTTCTTCGACGCATCCGCCCGGACGACTCCACCGCCCGCGATGATCGCCGGACGGGCCGCCTTCGACAGCAGGTCGGCGGCCACGGCGGTCAGTTCGGGACGCGGCGGCAGCTCCTCGGGGAAGGCGTCGCCGCCGGTCACCACCGGGATCGCCGTCCCCGCGAGCAGCACGTCCTGCGGGATCTCCACCCACACCGGCCCGTGCGGGGCGCTCAGCGCCGACGTCCAGGCCGCCTCGATGGCGGACGGGATCTGCGACTGGGTGCGGACGGTGTGGACCGACTTCACCACGCCCCGGAACGAGGCCGCCTGGTCGGGCAGTTCGTGCAGATAGCCGTGACGGCCGCCGCCGAGCCCCGCCGTCGGGACCTGGCTGCTGATCGCCAGCACGGGCGCGGAGGCGGCCGCCGCCTCCTGGAGCGCCGCCAGCGAGGTCAGGGCGCCCGGGCCCGTCGACAGCAGCAGCGGCGCCGCCTCACCCGTGATCCGGCCGTACGCGTCCGCCGCGAACCCGGCGTTGTTCTCCACCCGCAGGCCGATGTACCTGAGGTCCGAGCGGCGCAGTGCGTCGAACATACCGAGGGCGTGCTGGCCGGGCAGTCCGAAGACGGTCGTAGCGCCCAGCCCGGCCAGCGTCTCCACGACCAGGTCTCCGCCGGTGCGGCCGGGGGGAGGGTTCAGGGCGGCCTCCGTCTGGGCGGGCGTCGGGCGGAGCACCAGGTCGTGGTCGTGAGTCACTGCGCTTCCGAGTCCTTCCGGGCCGCGGCGATCTGGCGCGACATGATCGTGGTCAGTTCGTACGCCGTGTGGGACGCGGCCACCGACGTGATCTCCGCGTGATCGTACGCGGGGGCCACCTCGACGACGTCCGCCGAGACCAGGTTGCAGGACGCCAGCCCGCGCAGGATCTCCAGCAGCTCGCGCGAGGTCATGCCGCCGGCCTCGGGCGTGCCGGTGCCGGGCGCGTGGGCCGGGTCGAGGCAGTCGATGTCGATGGAGATGTACAGCGGGCGGTCTCCGATGCGCTGGCGGAGCTGGTCGGCGACCTCGTCGGCGCCGCGCCGGTAGACGTCCGCCGAGGTGACGATGCCGAAGCCCATCTTCTCGTCGTCGGTGAGATCCTGCCTGCCGTAGAGCGGGCCGCGGATGCCCACGTGGGACAGCGCCGAGGTGTCGAGGATGCCCTCCTCCACCGCGCGCCGGAACGGGGTGCCGTGCGTGTACTCGGCGCCGAAGTAGGTGTCCCAGGTGTCGAGGTGGGCGTCGAAGTGCAGCAGGGCCACCGGGCCGTGCTTCTTCGCCACCGAGCGCAGCAGCGGCAGCGCGATGGTGTGGTCGCCGCCGAGGGTCATCAGGCGGGCGCCCGTCCCGAGCAGGTCGTCCGCGGCGGCCTCGACGGTCTCGACGGCCTCGTTGATGTTGAACGGGTTCACGGCGATGTCGCCGCCGTCCGCGACCTGGGCGAGGGCGAACGGGGAGGCGTCCTGCGCCGGGTTGTACGGGCGCAGCAGCCGGGACGCCTCACGGATCGCGTTGCCGCCGAAGCGGGCGCCCGGCCGGTACGAGACACCCGAGTCGAACGGCACGCCCACCACGGCGACATCGGCCCGTCCGCCGACCTCGTCGAGCCGGGGCAGCCGGGCGAAGGTCGCGGGACCGGCGTACCGCGGGACGCGGGACGAGTCGACGGGCCCGCGGGGAGTCTCGTTGCTGCTCATGAGGAAATGCCTTCTCTCCTACGCTTCATCGCGTATGTACTGCTGTGTGCTGCTATGTGCGGACTGCTCTACGACTCTACTGGGGAGCCGTGACCGGTTCGGACGAGAGTTCGGGGGACCGTCCGGCGAGCCGCTCGCGCCAGGTGGCGAGGACGGCGGCGTCGGTGGCCGGAGTGGCCAGGGAGACGATCACGTACGCGGCGAGCGAGGCGAGCAGGCCGTAGTAGACGGGCTCGTTGGCGAGGATGCCGTGCGTCGCCATCAGCACGATGACCGCGATTCCGCCGACCACGACGGAGGTGAGGGCGCCGTACACCGTGCCCCGCTTCCACACCAGCCCGCCGAGGATCGGCACGAGCAGACCGCCGACGAGGAGGTTGTACGCGACGGTCAGCGCCTCCACGACGTCGTCGATCGCGATGGCCGTGCCGATGACGGCGATGCCCATGAGCAGGATGAAGGCCCGGTTGCCCCGCACCTCGTCATGGTCGTCCGACGGTGCCCTGCCGAGCCCGCGCAGGCGGGACCAGATGTCGTTGTTGGCGACGGTGGCGCAGGCGATCAGCGCGCCGGAGGACGTCGACATCACGGCGGCCAGGGCGGCGGCCAGCACCAACCCCCGCACTCCCACGGGCAGTTCCTCCTTCACGATGGTCGCGAAGGCGTCGTCCGCGCTGCCGAGATTCGGGTACAGCACCTTGGCCGCCGTACCGATGACGGCACCGGCGAGGGCGTAGGCGAGGCAGTAGGTGCCGGCGACGGTCCCGCCCCACTTGGCGGTCCGGTCGCTGCGGGCGGTGAACACGCGCTGCCAGATGTCCTGCCCGATGAGCATGCCGAAGGTGTAGATCAGCACGTAGGTGAAGATCGTCTCGCCGCCGATGCCGAGCGGGTCGAAGTAGCCGGTGGGCAGCTCGGCCCTCATCTCGGCGAAGCCGCCCGCCTTCACGACGGCGATCGGCAGCAGCAGGAGCAGCACGCCGATGGTCTTCACGACGAACTGCACCATGTCCGTCAGGGTGATCGACCACATCCCGCCGAGGGTGGAGTACGCGACGACGATCGAGCCGCCGAGGACGATCGCGAGCGTGCGGTTGATGTCGAACAGGACGTCGAAGATCGTGGCGTAGGCGATGGTGGAGGTCACCGCGAGCATGAGCGTGTACGCCCACATGACGACACCGGAGATGACGCCGGCCCGGCCGCCCCCGTAGCGCAGGTCGAGCATCTCGGAGACGGTGTAGACCTTCAGCCGGGCGATGCGGGCGGAGAAGAAGACGGAGAGGGCGAGCAGACCGAGGCCGATGGTGAAGACCATCCAGGCGCCGGACAGGCCGTACTGGTAGCCGAGCCCCACACCGCCGATGGTGGAGGCGCCGCCGAGGACGATCGCCGCCATGGTGCCGGAGTACATGGCCGGGCCGAGCCGGCGGCCGGCCACCAGGAACTCGCTCTTGGACCGGGCGCGGCGCATGCCCCACAAGCCCATGGCGAGCATGCCGGCCAGGTAGACGACGATCACGAGGTAGTCGACGGCCATGGGGCCTCCTTCGCGCACGCACATGGCGCGGGGCTCGGTCGTGGCGGGCGAGGTTGACGAGGTTGACGAGGTTGACGAGCACTGACCCTAGGTGGCCGGAAAGCGACTGCGAAGTGTACGTTTCATCCATCTGAGCGGCACTGGCTGGAGGGAACGCACACATGCCGGATTCGACGGTTCCCCCCACGCCCCCCGTCCCGCTGTCCGCTCTCCTGGCCCGCGAGGACCTGGCCCTGCGCCGGATCGCCGGTCCGGACGACCCCGGCACGGTCGTCCACTGGGTGCACACCTCCGAGATGGCCGACCCGTATCCGTATCTGCTGGGCGGCGAACTGCTGCTCACGGCGGGCGTGCACATCCCCGAGGCGGCGGGGTCCGGAACATACTTCGACGACTACGTGTCCCGGATCGTGGCGGCGGGCGGCGCGGCCCTCGGCTTCGGGGTGGCGCCGGTGCACGACACGGTGCCGAGGGCGCTGGTCGCGGCGTGCGAGAGGTACGGCCTGCCGCTGCTGGAGGTGCCTCCGCAGACCACCTTCTCGGGCGTGGCCCGCGCGGTCTGGCAGCTCATGGCCCAGGCCCGCCTGTCCGAACTCCGCCGCGTCACGGAGGCCCAGCAGAGCCTCGCCTCGGCCGCCTCCCGCCCCGACCCGGTCCCGTCGGTCCTGCGGCAGCTCGCGCAGCGGCTGGGGGGCTGGGCGGTGCTGTACGGGCCGGAG
>NZ_NGFN01000471.1 GCF_002148965.1 Streptomyces swartbergensis
CCCGAACCCCCTCCGCCACCCCTGGAAAACCGGATTTCGTCTCTAGCCACCAGTGGGCTAAAGTAAACGTCGTCGCCGCGACAGCAGCGACATCGGGGTGTAGCGCAGCTTGGCAGCGCGCTTCGTTCGGGACGAAGAGGTCGTGGGTTCAAATCCCGCCACCCCGACAGTGAAGTACCAGGTCAGGGGCCTGATCCAGTGAGTGGATCAGGCCCCTGATGGGTTTCTGGAGATCGTTTGGGAGAAATCTGGGAGGAGATCTTGGTCGGGTTCTCCCAGAGGGTGACTGGTAAGGCCGTCTGAAGTGCAGCGGCTGCGGGCACTCGGACCTGCGCGTTCGCGAATCAGCCCCGTAGTCGGGCTGGGAACACCATGCCCGCCCGCCTCAACCGCCATTAGGATCACGACACATGGCAAGCCATCACTCAGCGCGTCCCCACGACCACGCCCGAGCACTCGCCCAGCGGGTCCGTGCGCTGCGGGAGGCCCGTGGGTGGACGCGGGAGCGGCTCGCGAAAGAAGCTGGCATCGCCGCAGGAACGCTGGCCCGTCTGGAGAGCGAGGGAGCGATCCAGCCAGGTTTCTTCACCGTCGGAGCGGTCGCCGAGGCACTTGAGGTCTCCCTCGATGAGCTCTTCCGGGAGGCCAAGGTCACCCCCGGTCTATGGTCCGCTGGATACGAAGGCCGGGACATCGACTCTTTCGTCGCCTCTCTCCTCGACAGCCGTATCGACGTCGTGGCGGACGTACGACTCACGCCCATCAGCCGCAAGAAGGGCTTCAGCAAGACTCGGCTCGGGCAGGCGCTCGCTGAGGCCGGCATCGAGTACACCCACCTGCGTGGCCTGGGAAATCCCAAGGACAACCGGGCGCCGTTCTGGGACGGCCGACTCGACGTGGGCCGGGCTCGCTTCCGCGGTGTGCTGCGGTCCGATGAGGCACAGTCCGACCTCGATCGCCTTGCCGAGCAAGCTCGGCAGTCGCGTGTCGCCGTGCTGTGTTTCGAGAAGGACGAGAGCCGCTGCCACCGGCAGGTCGTCCTGGAGACGGTCCGTAAACGGGCCGCCGTGCCCGTAATTCCGCTGGCCTGACTTCACCCCTCGCCGCCGCACGCGCTCTTGCCGGTGGCGCATGCCTCTCCTCCAATCGGATCCGGGAGATCAGTGGAGGGGGCAACCATGGGATCGCGGAATCGGCAGCGCGCAACGATCATGATCACGGTCAAGACGTATCCCGAGCTGTCCAACAAGTACCGCGAGACCAGCTGTGTGGCCGGCATACGCCTGGACCAGGGCGAGCCACAGCACGTACGGCTCTTCCCGGTGCCCTTCCGGCTTCTGAGCGAGGAAGCCCAGTTCTCCAAGTACTCGATCATCGAGGTCGACGTCGAGCCGCACCGTTCGGAGCGAGACTCACGCCCAGAGAGTCTCCGGCCCGACCTCGACACCTTGGAGATCGTGGGTGAGGTGCCGTCCGACGGCGGTTGGAAGAAGCGGTACCGGTATGTCGAGCCGCTGGTCGCACCGTCGCTCTGTGCCATCAAGCGGGATCAGGAGCAGCGAGGGACCTCCCTCGGCGTCTTCCGGCCTGCCGAGATCACCCGTTTCCGGCTGGAGCCCGCCGAGCCCTGGTCTGTCTCCAAAGCCGCGCTGGCCGACCAACTCGACCTGTTCGAGCAAGAGTTGCACCCGCTGGAGTGGGTGCCACTCGACCTCCGCTACAGCTTTCGCTGTGCCGACGACGACTGCCCGACCCACGACATGGGGCTGAAGGACTGGGAGGCCGGCCAGTCGTACCGCAAGTTCCTGCGCAAGTACGGCGAGCGCGGGGTCCGTGATGCGCTCCGCGAGCGCTGGTACAACCGGATGTGTGCCTCGAACCGAGCCGTTCACTTCTTTGTAGGTAACATCGCGGCCCATCCCAAGACGTTCATGCTGCTGGCCGTCTTCTACCCGGAGCGGAAGGTCGTCGAGTACGTACAGGACAGTCTGTTCGGTGAGTGACGAACTCCTGCCGGAGTTTCAGGCGGACTTCAGGAGCTGCGTCGACAACTGCTGAGGCGACGCAGATGGCTCCCGCCAAGTGGTGTAGCCGATCAAGTACCCGGAAGATGCTGGTCACCGCCGCATCGACTCTGCTCGGGGCCGCCCGTGGCGCTGACGGCAGGTCAGCCGGGCACGACGTCGGGCTGTGTTCCCGCGGCGTCGCCGGCGCGCGGTTTACCGGAGCGTTTCGAGCAAGGTCGCTTACACCACGAGACGGGACACGACAGCGACGCCTCCTCTTCACTGGAACCGCGTGGGCTTCGCTACCCGTCAACAGGCCATCTGAGCGCGCGCCGTACGCGAGACAATCCTCGGCCGCTGGCTGCGGACCGTGTGGCATCACTCCAAGGCAACGTCCCTTACCCCGGTGTAGGTACCGGTGAGCCGACGACAGACGTGGCCGTGATCACGTGTAGCGACTCAGCCAACTTGCCTTTATAAGCAGATGTGTCAGAGAAAGAGCACCTGTAGGTTCCCCTGTGACCACTCTTGATCGTTCCTAGGGGGAACCTTGTCGCGTTCGCGCGCGAGATTCTTGGCCTCGGCATGCGCCGGGGTCACCGCACTCACCATCCTCGGCACCGCCCCGTCCGCGAGTGCCGCCGCACCCAAGGAAGCCTGCACCGGCCTCTACAACGCCCGGATCACCTTCTGGGCGATGACGTGCAGTCAGCCGGGCGAGCCGATGATCGGCGGCTTCGCCACCTGGCGCAACATACCGATCACCTTCGATCAGGTCGACACCGGGTCTACGACCGTGCAGGTGGCCAACTACATGCGCGTCAGCCCGAACACGTCGAGCGGTCCGCTGGCTCCCAACATCGAGATCGGCCTGTACGCGGAGAAGACGGGGAAGACCACCCACACCTACGGGCCGCGCTGGTCGGAGCTGACCACCAGCGGTGGTCGCACGACAGCCATCAAGGCCGGGGTCAACCCGACCAAGCCGGACAAGCGCAACCACACCTACATGACCGTCCGCCAGGACAGCGGCAACCAGTGGGATGTGCTCTACGACTTCAACAAGGTCGGCTCCACCACCAAACAGCTCAAGGTGCTGGGCGGTAACACCAACCGCATCGACGTCGGTCTCGAGGTGATGGGACCGAAGTACATCAACATCCCCTCGATCGCGAACCGCATGCAGTTCATGACCGGGAACAAGGTGTGGCAGCAGGTTGCGACGCCCAACGTGGCCAAGTCCGTCACGCTCCCCGTGTGCAGCACGACCCACAAGCCGCCGAACTGCTTCACCACCAAGCTGACCGACAACAGCAAGTTCACCCAGTGGACCGTGAGCAAGCCGCGCCGGCAGGCCGCCGCCACTGCCTCCCCGGCTGCCGCCACCGCTGCCCCGACGCACAGCCGGGACGCTGCTGCGGCCGGCCTGTCCGCCACGTTCAACGGCGTGGACCAGCAGGCTCTGCAAGCCTGCCTGGAGAACGACCCCGACAGCTGCCTGGCCAGCGTGCCTGGCCTATCCGAGTGCGTGGTCACCGTACGGGTCTGCAACGCCGCCGCCGTGCCGTCCGGTGGGCCATCGGAGGAGGCCGCAGCTGCGGACATATCGGCTTCTGACATCCGGGCCCGAGCTGCAGCCGCCTTCGGCGTCCCCAGTGACGCCCTCGCCGTCAAGCCGCCCACCTCACCCTCCGCGCTGAAGGCTCACCCGCACGCGGCCGACAGCAGCAGCGGCGACGCCGCCTGGACGGTGACCTCCACCAGCTCCACCCCCGGACTGCAGCGCACCGACCGCCGCTTCGACGGCTTCACCGCCCGCTACTCCGCACACACCGGCGCACTGCTGGAGGCGTGCTGGGGCGACCTCTGCGATGCCTCGTGATCGCCACGTGCCGCAGATACCCCGCCGCTTCCGCACGCCAGCAAGGAGTCCACTGGTGAAAATACGCACCGCACTCATACGTCTCGCCCGCGTCACCGCCACGACGGCGGCCTTGACACTGCTCACCGCGGCCACCAGCACAGCCGCCCACGCCGCGGCGCTTCCGAACGACCCGGCCCCCGAGGGCACGGTGTTCGTCGACGCCGCCTCTCTCCCCGCCGACGAACTGCGCGGCCTCGACCAGCCCATCCCGTACGCCCAATACGCCCGATCCCACGGATCGAAGTCCGTGGCGCGGCGGGCGGCGGCCGACCCGGCTCCCGGCGACCAACAGGACCTGCGACAGCAGTGTGCCAACCACGCGGCACAGGCAAAGACCGCCACCGGGTGGATCAAATCCCGCTTCGAGAGCTGCCAGAAACGTCCATTTGACCTGGTGCTGCGTGACATCAGAGGTACGACCACGCTCGGCCGCCTCAAGTTCGACCAATGGGTTCTCGGCTTCGCCTACGACGGCAGTCGGCGCGTCGACTATGTCGCCAGCATCGAGAATATATGGGTCGAGCCGATACCCACCGAAGATGCCACGAAGTGGCGGATCGGCCAGCACTTTCACCACAGCATCAACGCATCCAAGAGCGATCCGGATCCCAAGGTGACCGCGCCGCAGACCGTGAACCGCGATGAACTGCTCGGCGTGTGGGACACCAAGCCCCACTGGAACCTCACCTACACCTCCCCGGACAAAGGCGCCTTGTTCGACCAGGGCAACCAGCAACGCGTCCTTTCGACCGTCACGATGGACCTGAGCGCTAGCTCCCCCAACTCCGCCCCGTACTTGGAAGGCAGCAACGTCTACAACTCCGGCGTCCGCTATGACTACGCCGGTAAGGTCGCGGGCAAGTACAAGGGCACCGTCTTCACGAAGGCGCGTGTGGAACTCGTCATGAGTCAGAAGGACTCGGCGGTCAACGAAAGCGCCGTGCACATCTACGACGCCCTGAACCGCCCCGAGCGCACCTTCCCCTCCTGGCCCGGGAAGAGCGTTCCGGGATCGAAGGAACCCCTGCGCCGAGTCGTCGATCCGAAGAAGATCGAAGACAATCGCAAGAAGTCCATCAAGGAATGCAAGAAGGTCTGGGGCGACTACGCCGGCAGCGGCCTGGAGTGCGACGAGTACCCCTTCGCCTCCACCAAGGAAGGATCCACCAAGGGCGACAACCGCTTCTCCGTCCGGCTGATCGACGGCAAGGACAACCGCAAGGGCGGAGAGCGCCTCAACGAGATGTACACCCTCAACCGCGTCCTGGACGGCGACCCCTTCTACGTGAAGATCACCAACTAGCAGGAAGACACCACTGACCATGGCGCTTCTCGCCGAACACAACGTCACCGCTACCCCCGGCCGCCGCGTGCTGGAGGTCTACGACGCGGACGCCTACCTCGGCGACGAAGCAGCCATGGACGCCGCGGAGACACAGGTGGTGGCCGGCAACGGCTACCACCTGTACCTCCTCAGCCTGCAACCGGACATGAAAGTCCAGATGACGATCCGCATCTGGGACACCCCACCC
>NZ_NGFN01000472.1 GCF_002148965.1 Streptomyces swartbergensis
GCGGGCGGGCTTGCTGGCTTGAGCCGGTTAYCGGYCTGGGCGGGCAACCCCCCGGTCCCGGCCTGAGCCGGTCACCGGCCTACGGCAGGAGTTCCGTCCCTGCCCGCGCCGTCGTGACGAGGTCGTGGCGGATGTACCACTCGGTACCGAGCAGCCGCTCCCGCTCGGGCCCCGGCAGTGCGGCGATCAGGCCCGGGGCGGCTCCCCGTTCCACCTCGGTGCGGTGTGCCAGCACGGCGGCGATCTTCCGGTCCAGCCAGGGGGTCACGTCGACGGTCGTCGTGACCCGGTCGTCCGGGACCGTGCGCATCGTCCTGCCCGTGGGGGCCAGGTGGCCGCCCCACGCCCGGACGGCGGAGTGCGGGTGCGTCGACAGGTACAGGGCGCTCGGCTGCCATGGCTCACCGGTGTCCGGGTAGAGGCGTTCGAGGCCGGCGGCGTGGACTGCCAGCAGGGTCACGCGGTGGGTGTGCACATGGTCCTCGTGACCGGTCAGGCCGCCGTAGGCGTCGTGGGTGACGACGATCTCCGGGCGGAACTCCCGGATCCGTGCGACCAGGGCGCCCACCGCCTCGTCGAGCGGGGCGTCGCACAGGCGTGGTCTGCCCGGGGCCGACCGCGGGACGCGGGAGTCGGCGTAACCCAGCAGACGTGGCTTGCCGGCGCCGAGGATGTGGAGCGCTTCGGCCAGTTCCTCGGCGCGCCCGGTGTCCGCCGCCCAGGTGGCCGTGACGACCGCCGTGCGGGCGCCCGCCGCCGCGTGCCGGGCGAGGGTGCCGCCCGCCGTCAGGGACTCGTCGTCGGGGTGGGCGAAGAACGCGAGCAGGCTGGGTACCGGCACCGGCCCTCGCTACGGGCGGTCCGGTGCCGAGGCCGTGTCCGCCGTGTCCGCCGCGTCCGTGATGCTGATGGCCTGGCTGGGGCACTTCTCCGCCGCCTCCCGGATCTCCGGGGCGTCGCCACTCTGTTCGTGGCCCGGGCGGACGACGCCGAACCCGTCGACGAACTCGAAGACCGCCGGGGCCCTGTGGACGCACTCGGCGGAGCCGTAGCAGAGCTCGCGGTCGACAGAGACTTTCTGCCGCTTCATCCCCTTCATCCCCCTTGTCCCCCCTGGCCGATGCCGGAAGCCGGTGGGTTCTGGGGTGTTGACTGCCCAGCGCGAGACCGGATGAACCGGTCGGCCAGGCCCTGTCTAGCGCGCTCCGGCCGTCGCGAGCCAGTGGGCGACCCGGCGTACGGCGGCCTCGTCGAGCCGTTCGACGAGCGCCTGGACGGTCGCGTCGTCCTCGGGGGAGAGGTCGTAGAGGCCCGCCTTGCTCAGGCCGGACATGAGGACCTGGTGGCGGCGGCCGGTCATGCGTTCCGCGAGCGGGGCCGGTTCGGAGGCGGAGGTTTCCGGGGCCGGCCGGGGGGCTGCCGGGCCCGGCTTCAGGGGCGTGTCGAAGCGGTGCCACTCGCCGTCCTTCGGACCCCACAGGGCGAAGGTCACCTCGTCCCCCCGCGCCCGCAGGGTCTGTGTCATCTCGCCGAGGGCGTGCAGCACGGGCGGGCGGTGGGGCGACTCCGCGGCCGTCCGCCAGGTCTGCGCGGCCGGCCGGTAGTACATCGCCACCCAGCGCGGGGCGCCCTGCGGTCGTGGGCTCTCGGGACGTGTCTCCACTGTGCTCACCCCTGTACGTCGCTCCGGAAGCGGTACGGCAGGCCGGCCTTGGCAGCGGCAGGCGAACGGCAGGCAGACCATAGCTGACGGATCGTCAGTTATCCAGGGCCGGCCGGAGTCGTAGAGCGCCGTCCGCTGGGGAGGATCACCACGTCGTCCGGCACCGGTCCCTCCCCTCGTGGGGACCGGTACCGAACGGTGGGGTCACGGTCGTCTCACTCCGCTGGAGGTTGACCGGATGAGTGCGCTGCTGCGTCCGGATCCTGCCAGTTTCGGCAGCCGACGAGGAGTCTCCGGTTCCGGGCGGACGGTATTACCGCAGGTCAGACGTATAGAGTGAGTTTTCCGGTCCGGACGTCCAGGCACGGAGAGTTAAGGAGTGGAGACCTTGGGTTCCGACTCCGGGGCACGCACCGCCTTCGCGGAGCGCCTCGCACTGCTGTACAAGGAAGCCGGGAACCCCCCACTCAAACGTGTGTCCGAAGCGGTCGTCCGGCTCCAGCGGGTCGACGAACGCGGGCGTCCCGTCCGGGTGTCCGCACAGCGCATCAGCGACTGGCGCCGGGCCCGCAACGTACCGGCCCAGTTCACCGCCCTCGCGGCGGTGCTGCACGTGCTGATCCCCGAGGCGCGGCGCGCGCGGCCCACGCCGGTGTCCCCGGGCCTGTACGACCTCGGTCAGTGGCAGCGGCTGTGGGAAGCCGCGGTGGCCGACCCGGTGGGCGAGCGCGGCGCGGCGGCGACGGAGCAGGAGCGGTCTGCCGCCGAGGCCTCGCCCGCGCCCGGCGGGGTGTGCCCCTACCGGGGGCTGGCCTCGTACCGGAGGGAGGACGCCCGGTGGTTCTTCGGCCGGGAGCGCAGCACGGAGGCGCTCGTCGCCCAGCTCCGGGGCGTGGCGGAGACGGGCGGTCTGGTCATGCTCGTGGGGGCGTCGGGGGCGGGGAAGTCCTCGTTGCTGAACGCCGGGCTGGTACCCGCGCTGCGGGACGGCGCGCTGGGTGAGGACCCCGACGGCGGCGACCGTGGCGACCGTGGCGACAGCGGCAGCAGCGACATCAGCGGTGACGGCGGCCGGGCGACCGAGGTCGTGCAGCTCGTCCCCGGTGGTGATCCGCTGGCGGAGCTGACTCGGTGCATCCCCGACCTGGCGCCGGTCGTCTCGGCTGCCAGGGGCGGGACCGGCGGACCCGCCGCGGAGGGCCGCGTCGCCCCCGCCACGGTGGACCCGCGCGTCCCGAGGGGCCCTGACGTCCGCGCAGCCGTCGCCGCCTGGGCGCGGCGCGAGGCGCCGGCCGGTGCGCGGCCGGTCGTCATCGTGGACCAGTTCGAGGAGACGTTCACCCTCTGCCCCGACGAGGCGGAGCGGCGTGCCTTCGTCGAGGTCCTGCACGCCGCCTGTTCGCCGGGCGGCGACGGCGAACCGGCCCCGGCGGTCGTGGTCCTGGGCATACGGGCCGACTTCTACGAGCGGTGCCTCAGGTATCCCGAACTGGCCGACGCGCTCCAGCACCGGCACATGGTGCTCGGCCCCCTGACCACCGCGGAGCTGCGCGAGGCGGTGACGGGTCCGGCCAAGGCCGTCGGACTGGAGCTGGAGCCGGGCCTGGCGGAGCTGATCGTCCGGGAGGTGAGCGCCGACGGCCCGCGCGGTGGGGGTCCCTCTCACGCCTTTCGGGCTGTGGGGGAGCACGACGCGGGAGTGCTGCCGCTCCTGTCGCACGCCCTGCTCGCCACCTGGCAGCGCAGGAAGGCGGGCCGGCTGACGCTCGCCGGGTACCGCGCGGCCGGCGGCATCCAAGGCGCGGTCGCGGCGACCGCCGAGCGGGCCTGGTCCGGTCTCGACCCGGCGGCGCGCACGGCGGCCCGGCTGCTCCTGCTCCGGCTGGTGCGGCTGGGCGAGGACACCCAGGCCACGCGCAGGCGGGGCACCCGGCGCCAGCTGGCGGACGAGTCGACCGACCCCGGCAAGACCGAGGAGTCACTGGAGGCGCTGGTCCGCGCCCGGCTGGTCACGCTCGACGCGGAGACCGTGGAGATCACCCACGAGGCGCTGCTGCACGCCTGGCCGCGGCTGCGCGACTGGATCGACGACGACCGGCAGGGCAACCTGCTGCGCCAGCGCCTGGAGGAGGACGGCCGGGCCTGGGAGGAGTCGGGCCGCGACACCTCGCTGCTCTACCGGGGATCCCGTCTGGAACAGGCCCACGGGTGGGCGAGATCCGCCGGGGACACGTTCCTGACCCGGAGCGCGGTGGAGTTCCTGGCCGCCTCGGTCCGGCTGCGCAGGCGCATCATCTGGATCAGCCGGAGCGCGGTGGCGGCCCTGGTCGTGCTGGCGGTGCTGGCCGTCGGAGCGGCCGTCGTCGCCTGGAAGCAGCGGGACGAAGCCGTGTTCCAGCAGGTGCTCGCCCAGGCCGACCGCGTCCAGGACACGGACCCTTCGCTGTCGGCGCAGCTCGACCTGGTGGCACACCGGCTGCGGCCGGACGACAAGGGCGCGAACAGCCGCCTGATCTCCATCGTGAACGCCCCGCTGGCCACACCGCTGGCCGGCCACACCGGCGCCGTCTACCTCACGACGTTCAGCCCGGACGGGCGGACCCTGGCCACCGCCAGCTACGACCGGACCGTACGGCTGTGGAACGTGGCCGACCCCAAGCGCCCGAAGCCGCTGGGCAAGGCGCTCACCGGCCACACCAGCTGGGTGAGCAGCGCGGTCTTCAGCCCGGACGGCCGCACCCTGGCCAGCGCCGCCGACGACGGCACGATCCGGCTGTGGGACGTCACGGACCCCGGCCGCCCGAAGCCGTTCGCCCGGCCGCTGACCGGCCATGACGGCACGATCTACCTGATCGCCTTCAGCCCGGACGGGCGCACGCTGGCCTCCGTCGGCGACGATCACACCGTACGGCTGTGGGACGTGGCCGACCCGAAGCGTCCGGAGGCCCTGGGCAAGCCGCTCACCGGGCACAAGGCCGCCGTGCGCTCGGTGGCGTTCAGCCCGGACGGCCGGACCCTGGCGGCCGGTGGTGACGACGGCACCATCAGGTTGTGGGACGTGACCGAACCCCGGCGTCCGGAGCCGGTCGGGGAGCCGCTGACCGGCCACACCGACACGGTGCACTCCGTGGCCTTCAGCCCCGACGGCCACACGCTCGCCAGCGGCAGCGCGGACGACACCGTCCGGCTCTGGAACATGGCCGACCGGCGACGCCCGGCACCCATTGGAGCGCCGCTCACCGGCCACACGGGTGCGGTGTGGTCCGTGGCGTTCAGCCCCGACGGAGACATGCTCGCCGCCGCCAGCGCGGACAGCACGGCGAGTCTGTGGAAGGTCAGTGATCCGGCGTACCCGTCGCAGGTCGGCGGGCCCCTGGCGGGCAGCAGCGGCGAGATGTACGCGCTCGGCTTCAGCCCCGACGGGCGCACCCTCGCCACCGGGACGGGCGACAACAAGGTCCGCCTGTGGTCGCTGCCGACGGCGGACATGATCGGCCGGACGGGCGCGTTCCGGCCGGACGGGCGGGTGCTCGCGACGGCGGCGCTCGACGGACGGGTCCGGCTGTGGGACGTGCGGAAGCCCGGCAGGCCCGTGCCGATGGGCGAACCGTTTCTGCCGAAGGGCGGCGTACGTTCCCTGGAGTTCTCCACGGACGGCCGCACCCTCGCGGTGGTGACGGGAGACCGGGCCGTGCAGCTGTGGAACGTCGGGGA
>NZ_NGFN01000473.1 GCF_002148965.1 Streptomyces swartbergensis
GGTCCCGGACCCGTCGCGGCGTGGTCGTGATCGGTCATGGGTCCATGGTGACGGGCGCGGCGGTGCGGCGGCAGTCGGAACGACCCTGGCCGGACCCTGATATCGGCCCTGAGGGACGGCCCGGGAAGCGTTCGAGAGGCCGGGTTCGGAGATCAGGGGAGTCTCCGGGGCCGACCCTGATGCTCCGGTCCCGGACCCGTCGCGGCGTGGTCGTGATCRGTCATGGGTCCATGGTGACGGGCGCGGCGGTGCGGCGGCAGTCGGAACGACCCTGGCCGGACCCTGATATCGGCCCTGAGGGACGGCCCGGGAAGCGTTCGAGAGGCCGGGTTCGGAGATCAGGGGAGTCTCCGGGGCCGACCCTGATGCTCCGGCCTTGCGGCCGTGTGACCATCAATGGCATGTCGGAAGCCGCAGCAGCGCCACTCGCCGAACCGCGGCCGCCGCGCAAGCTCTACCGCAGCAGTGACGGACGCTGGCTCGGTGGTGTGGCGCGAGGGCTCGCCGGGCACCTCGGGCTGCCCGTGATCTGGGTACGGCTCGTCTTCGTCGGCCTGTTCATGGCCGACGGCCTCGGTGCGCTGCTGTACGCCGCGTTCTGGTTCTTCGTCCCGCTCGGCGTCGGCGGGGTCGAGGCGCAGAAGCCGCCGTCGCTGGTCGCCTCGGAGACCTCGCCCGACGGCCGCCGCAGACTCGTCGCCCGCAGACCCGACAAGGGCCAGATCGTGGCCCTGCTCCTCATGGTCGTCGTGGCCATGGTGTTCGTGGGCAATGTGAACCTCAGCGGTGGGGCCAGGGCGTATCTGTGGCCGACGGTGCTCGTCGGCGCGGGCGTCGCCCTGGTCTGGCGGCAGGCGGACAACGCCCGCCGGGCCCGCTGGGTCGAGGTCGGCCGCCGCCGGCGCACGGTCACGCTGCTTCGCTCGGTGGGCGGTGTGCTGCTGGTGACGGCCGGCGTCTCCGGCATCTTCGTGCTGCAGGGCTCCGCCGCCCACCTCGGCTCCGTCCTCCAGGCGGCGCTCGCGGTCCTCGTCGGGATAACGCTTCTCGCCGGGCCGTATCTGGTGCGCATGACCCAGGACCTCTCCGAGGAGCGCCTGATGCGCATCCGCGCCCAGGAGCGCGCGGAGGTCGCCGCGCATGTGCACGACTCGGTGCTGCACACCCTGACCCTGATCCAGCGCAACGCGGAGAACGCGAACGAGGTGCGCCGCCTCGCCCGCGCCCAGGAGCGTGACCTGCGCACCTGGCTCTACAAGCCCGAGGGCACCGGCAAGGACGAGGCCGACGAACCCACCACGCTCGCCGACGCCGTGCGGCGCAACGCGGCCGAGGTGGAGGACAAGCACGGCGTGCCCATCGAGGTCGTGGTCGTGGGCGACTGCCCGCTCGACGAGAGAATCGCCGCACAGATGCAGGCCGCGCGCGAAGCAATGGTGAACGCCGCCAAGTACGGTGGCGAGGGCGGAGCCGTCCAGGTCTTCGCCGAGGTCGAGGGGAAGACGGTCTTCGTGTCCGTCCGGGACCGCGGCCCCGGCTTCGACCTCGACTCGATACCCGCCGACCGGATGGGTGTCAGAGAATCGATCATCGGCCGCATGGAGCGCAATGGCGGTACGGCGCGGCTGCGCGCGGTGCCGGACGGCGGCACGGAGGTCGAGCTGGAGATGGAGAGGGCGGAGAAGACGTCATGAGCGACCCGACCGAGGCGAACAGTACGGCGGGATCGGCGGAGGCGGCCGGGCCCGGGGAGCCGGGCGGTGGCACCGGCGGGCGTCGTGTGCGCGTGGTCCTCGTGGACGACCACCGCATGTTCCGTACGGGAGTCCAGGCCGAGATCGGCCAGACCGAGCAGACCGGTGTCGAGGTCGTCGGCGAGGCCGCGGACGTCGACCAGGCGGTCACGGTCATCACCGCGACCCGGCCCGAGGTGGTCCTCCTCGACGTGCACCTGCCCGGTGGCGGTGGTGTCGAAGTGCTGCGCCGCTGCGCCCCGTTGATGGCCGACGCCGAGCAGCCCGTCCGTTTCCTCGCGCTGTCCGTGTCGGACGCCGCCGAGGACGTGATCGGCGTGATCCGCGGCGGGGCCCGCGGGTACGTCACCAAGACGATCACCGGCACGGATCTCGTCGACTCCATCTTCCGCGTCCAGGAGGGCGACGCGGTCTTCTCCCCGCGGCTGGCCGGGTTCGTCCTCGACGCCTTCGCCTCCACGGACGCGCCGCCGGTCGACGAGGACCTGGACCGCCTCACCCAGCGCGAGCGTGAGGTGCTGCGGCTCATCGCCCGGGGATACGCGTACAAGGAGATCGCCAAGCAGCTGTTCATCTCCGTGAAGACGGTTGAGTCGCACGTCTCGGCGGTCCTCCGCAAGCTCCAGCTCTCCAACCGGCACGAGTTGACGCGGTGGGCGACGGCTCGCCGGCTGGTGTGACGCGGGAAGCCGGGGCCGCCTGACGGCGCCGGGGAGCGGCCGGATCGGCGGCGGTGCTGCCGCCATGCCCGGTCACACCACCCGGGTGGCGCCCGTGAACGGCATCTCGTCCAGCGGGGCGACCCGGACCGGTGCGGAGGGGTTCGGAGCGTGGATCATCCGGCCGTTGCCCACGTAGATGCCGACGTGACTGATGCCGGCGTAGAAGAACACGAGGTCCCCGGGGAGGAGTTCGGAGCGGGAGACGCGGCGGCCCGCGTCGATCTGGGAGTACGTCGTGCGGGGCAGGGAGACGCCCGCGGAGCGGTACGCGGCCTGGACGAGCCCCGAGCAGTCGAAGGCGTTCGGGCCGGTCGCGCCCCAGACGTAGGGGCTGCCGAGCTTCTGGTAGGCGTACGACACGGCGGCGGCCGCGCGGGAGTTGGGCGCCTGCGCGCTGACGGAGCCGGGGGCGGCCAGGCTGTCCCGCGTACCCGTCGAGGAGCGTGAGGCGCGGTCCGTGCCCCTCGTGTCGCTGATGCGGGCACGTTCCTGCGCGCTGAGCCGGGACAGCAGCTGACGCGCGGAGCCCAGCTTGCCGGTGATCGTCTTCTTGTGCCGTCGCAGCTCCGTCTGCCGTGATTTCAGGGAGGTCAGCTCGATGTGGGCGGCCCCGCGCAGCTGCTCGATCTCCCGGAGCTGCCGGCGTACGCGCGCGACGTCGGCCTGCTGCCGGTTGCCGACCCGCTCGACGAACTCGGCGTTCCGGAGGTACCGGTCGGGATCGTCGGACAGGGCGAGCTGGACCGCGGGGTCGAGACCGCCCCCGCGGTACTGGGCGGCGGCGACCGAACCCAGTGCCTCGCGGGCGGAGTTGAGCCGCTCCTCCTTGCGTGCCGCCTGGTCCTGGAGGTCCTTCAGCCGCTGTCCGGCCGCCTCGGCCTTCTCCTTCGCGCCGTTGTACTTCTCGGTGGCGACCTCCGCCTCCTGGTACAGCTCGTCCACCTTGGCCTTGACCTGGCCGGGGGTGAGCTCGGGTTCGGCGTGTCCGGTGCCGTCGAAGCCCGTCGCGGTCGCCGCGCCCGCGAGGGCGATCGTGGCGGCCGTACGGGCCTTGTTGCCGCTCGCGGAGCGCTGGCGGGGCTTGCGATGCGCTGCCACCTGGGGGCCACGTCCTTTCCTGCGACCGCCGACGGGTGCGTACGGCCGCCAGGGGGAGCGGACGGGCGGCCTGCGCGTCCGGCGACGGCCCGCCCAGGGGAAGCGGACCGCCGCCGGACCTTCTCGGCGGTGGTGTCCGACTGCCGCCCCTGGCCCGGGCGGCGGTGGGGAGCCGGGCACCTGGGGGAGGACGCTAAACCTCGCCGCGGCGGCCCGTGGCGGGTGTGCGGAAGTGTTCCGAGAGGACCGGCGGTGACCGTATGCGACCGTGAGCTGGTCTCGCCGCCGTCGGCTTAACTCAGCGTGATGACCGATGCGCCGAATCATGGGCGCGGGGCGGCGGGCGGGTGCTATGGGGCGCATATATGCATCCGACGAGGTCCGACGGCCCGGTGTCGGGCGGCTGGGGAGCCCCTGATTAGGCTCCGGCCTCATGGACGTACTCATCCACCTCTTCGTCGGCCTCCACATCATCGGCATCGCAGCCCTCCTGGGCGGTTTCCTCACCCAGATGAAGGCGATGGGCCAGGGCACCGCCCGCTTCACCCCCGCGATGCTGCACGGCGCGCTGACGATGCTGGTCACCGGTGTGATCCTGGTCGGCCTCAACCAGGCCGACGACCAGACCGTGAACAACATCAAGATCGGCGTCAAGCTGGCCCTGCTGATCGTGATCCTCGGCCTGGTCTACGTGAAACGGGACGACGAGAAGGTGGACAAGAGCCTGTTCGGCCTGGTCGGGGCGCTGACCACGGCGAACGTCTTCATCGCCGTGCTCTGGACCTGACCCGGCCGGGCAGGACGTAGGCCCGGGCCGAGGCGACCGCCCAGGCGGTCGCCCCGAGCCACACGGCCACCGCGACCCACAGCAAGACCTCCCCGAGGCCGTCGAGCCAGGAGACGTCCAGGGCGGCGGAGACGGCCAGTGCTGCCGCCGCCGTCTTGGCCCAGGCGAACACGGTCGCCCAGCGGCGGATGTCGGTGCGGGGCCGGGGCCGCAGGAACTCGGCGGCGAGCAGGACGGCGCAGCCGGCCAGTGCGAGGACGAGCAGCACGACCGTCACACGGCGCAGGACGCCACGGTCGTCGTCGTTCCACAGGTACAGGCGTGCGCTGTCGGAACTGATCAGCCGCGCCCCGGCCAGCGCCGAGATGGCGAGCGCTCCGCCCGCGAGCCAGTGGTCGCCGCGCCCCTCGGCCACCTGCCGCACATCGAAACGGGCCAGGGCGAGGACGTACAGCACGAGCCCCAGCCAGAACAGCACCAGCGCCGCGTGCGCGAGCCAGGCCGCCGACTCGGCCGCGGCGAGCGTGGCGCCGAGCACGGCGAGCCCCTGCGTGGCCATGCAGCGCGCGAACACCGTCCCGGGCCGGCGCCGCTCCCCGTCCTGCGCGGGGAGGGCCAGCGGCACCGGCCAGAGCAGCACGGCCAGCACCAGCAGTGCCGCCGCCAGAGACTGCGAGCCGGCCGCCGAGAAGCCGGTGCCCAGGACGGCCGTCGCCGCCACGGTGGTGAGCGCGGCCGTCGCCACGGTGTCCAGGAAGCCCGGCACCGCCGCGTACGCCCGCCATCTCGTGCCGGCGAGCAGCAGCCGCAGGGTGAAGTCCGCGGCGAGCATCAGCCAGGCCGCGCAGGCCAGGCCGAGGACGATGCGGGAGAGGGCGCCGTACCCCGCCAGATCCAGACCGACCGCCAGGGTGCCGGTCGCCAGCACGGCGGCACTCGCGGACGGCGCTCGCTGCGCCCACCAGGCGGGGGAGGGGGAGGGGC
>NZ_NGFN01000474.1 GCF_002148965.1 Streptomyces swartbergensis
GTCCCGGGCGACGCGACCGGCCCGACGGCCGGGCCCCGCACCCCGTCGGCCGCACCGACCTCGGCACGCCCGGTCCCCTCGGCGACCGGGCCGGACACGGATCAGCGGTCGGCCACCAGCAGCCGGTAGCCCACGTCGACGGTGTCGAGCGCGAGCAGCCCGGCGTGCCGGGTGTGCCGGCGGCCGCTCGCCAGGTCGTCCGCGAGCCGGGCCAGGCCGGGGGCGATGACGTCCTCGCCGGTCTGGGCGAGCAGGGAGATCCCGGCGCGCACCCGCGGGTCGAGGTAGGCGTGGGGGCGGCGCCAGTACGCGGCGGCGAACCCGTCGGTGCAGTCGTCGGGGAGCGGGGACCGTCTCCTGCCGTGCTCCGCCGAGCAGGGCGGCCGGCCGACGGGGAGAGCCCGGCTGTCGTCGAACGCGGCCGCCTCGGGGAGGTACTCCCGTACCAGCCAGAACCGTTCACGGAAGACGTCCTGGTCCCAGGTCAGGACGACGACGCGGCGGCGGGCCACCCGGCGCGGTTCCCTGATCCCGGCCGCCGGGTCGGACCCGTGGTGGACGGTCAGCACTGCCATCACGGCGTCGACGGCGTCGTCCCGCAGCGGCAGGCGTTCCGCGACGGCCCGCACGCCGGGTGCGGCTTCCGGCGGTCGCTGGTCCAGCATGACCCGGCTGGGCTCGACCGCGAGGACCGTCTCCGGTGGTTCGTAGGAGCCGGTGCCCGCTCCGAGTCGAGGACGTGCCCGATGTCGTCGCCGAGCGCGGCGTGGATCCGCGCGGCGATCCGCGGGTCGGGCCGCCGGGGCCGGGCGTAGGTCGCGCCGAGGCTGTCATAGGTCGCCATACGCGTCAGCCTGCCCGGCGCCGGGCCCTTGCCGTCGCACCCTTTCCGCCACCTCGCTCCTCTCGGTCTCCCACCAGGGCCGCACCAGGCCGTGAGCCGGGCCCGGCCCGGATTCGGGTGCGGCAGGGGTGAGTTCGGCGTCGAGCCGGCGGTCCAGTACCGCCGTCTGGGCGCGCTCGGCGCGGACCCACTGGGCGAGGACCGCCAGCAGGAAGGGCAGGGCGGTCAGTTCGGCGATGCCGAGCATGGCGCCGCCGCCGATCTGCTGGTCGTGGTGGACGTCGGGGGACCAGGGCGGCGCGTGGTGCAGGTACCAGGCACCCGCGATCAGGGTGCCGTGCGTCATGACGACCAGCCCGGGGAGGGCGTCGACGATGCCGTCCAGGAAGACCAGGGCCGCGCGGACGGGGTGGGTGCACCAGGCGGGCAGCGCCTGTTCGCGGGTGAGCACCGGCAGGACGAACAGGCAGCCGGCCGCCAGCAGGTGCAGATACATCAGCTCGTGCAGCCAGCCGACGCGCAGCGCGGTGGCGAAGTACGGCGTGAAGTAGACGGTCAGTTCCGTGGCCAGCACCAGGACCGTGCTGACGAGGGGGAACGTCAGTGTCCTGACCAGCCGGCCGCTCATGACCCGCCGTACCCGGCCCGCACCGCCCTCCGGCAGCGCCTCGACCGCGAGCCGCAGCGGGTCGCCGAGGGCGAGACCCAGTGGCGCGAGCAGATCGAGGGTGACGTTCTGCACGGCGGCGGGCCAGAACAGTTCATGGTCGTAGACGGCGAGGCCGGACATCGTGGCCACGACGATCGCGCCCAGCCCGAGCCCGGCGAACGCGGCGAGGCGCGCGAGCGGCCAGGAACCGCCCCGGCCGCGCACCCGCGCGGCACCCCAGCCGTAGAGCCCGCCCAGGGCGACGACGAGCAGCAGCGCGGGTACGTCCAGCCGCCAGGAGCCGAGCAGCCGCCCGGCGGTCAGCTCCGGCAGGTACACAGCCGACAGTTCGCTCACGGGCGGACGGTAGCCGCCGAAGTTAAGGAGACGCCGAACAATGGTTCATGAATATGAATGAGAATCATGTACCAGTCTATTGACGCGTCCACAGCAAGCTTCTACGTTCCCCAGAAAGCGCTTACCCCGGCCGGGTTCCGCCACCGTCACCACCCTTGGAGACGAACGATGCACCTGAGACCAGTGATCGCGTCCGTCGGCCTCCTGGCCGGCAGCCTCGTCGCGCTGTCCGGGACCACGGCACAGGCGGCGACCACCCGGTACGAGGCCGAGACGTCGCCGGCCGTCTGCGCCGGTGCCATCGAATCGAACTGGGCCGGATACTCGGGCAGCGGGTTCTGCAACGGCGACAACGGCACCGGCGGCTACGCCCAGTTCACCGTGACCGCGCCCGCCGCCGGCACAGCCACCCTGAAGGTCCGCTTCGCCAACGGCACGACCTCYGCACGCGCCGCGAACATCGTGGTCAACGGCACGACGGCCGGCACGGCGTCCTTCGAGGGCACCGGCGCCTGGAACACCTGGGCGACCAAGACGCTCACCGTGCCGCTGCGGTCGGGCAGCAACACCGTCCGGCTCGCCCCGACCACCTCCGGCGGCCTGCCCAACATCGACTACGTCGACATCGAGACGGGCGACAGCAACCCCCATCCCACCGGCCCGGTCCTCTACGTGTCGCCGGGCGGCACCGACGGCGCGGCCGGCACGGAGTCGAACCCGACGACCCTCACCTCCGCGATCAGCCGCATCTCCGCCGGCGGCACGATCTACCTGCGCGGCGGGACCTACCGCCACTCCCAGACCGTCACCATCCCGGCGGGCAAGAACGGCACCTCCGGCGACCGCACGGAACTCTTCGCCTACCCGGGCGAGACGCCCGTGCTGAACTTCTCCGCCCAGAGCGAGGACCCGGCCAACCGCGGCCTCGCCGTCAACGCGTCGTACTGGCACGTCAAGGGCCTCGTCGTCGAACGGGCCGGTGACAACGGCATCTTCGTCGGCGGCAGCAACAACGTCATCGAGCGCACGGTGACCCGCTTCAACCGCGACTCGGGCCTCCAGCTCTCGCGGGCGCTCTCCAGCACCCCCAAGGACCAGTGGCCGTCCCACAACCTCATCCTGAGCGCGGAATCGCACGACAACGTCGACTCCGACGGCGAGGACGCCGACGGCTTCGCCCCCAAGCTCACCGTCGGCCCCGGCAACGTCTTCCGCTACACCGTGGCCCACCACAACATCGACGACGGCTACGACCTCTACACCAAGACGGACACCGGCCCCATCGGCGCCGTGACCATCGAGGACTCCCTCGCCTACGACAACGGCACCCTCAGCGACGGCTCCCAGGCCGGCAACGGCGACCGCAACGGCTACAAGCTCGGCGGCGAGGACATCGGGGTCAATCACATCGTCCGGCGCAGCATCGCCTACCAGAACGGCAAGCACGGGTTCACCTACAACCGCAACACCGGCGCGATGCAGGTCTCGGACAACGTGAGCATCGGCAACGAGCAGCGCAACTTCAACTTCGACTCGGGCAGCACGTCGGTGTTCCGGAACAACACCTCGTGCGACAGCGGGTCGAACGACCGGATCATCGGCGACTCCGACACCTCGAACCAGTTCTGGTCCGGCTCCAACGGCTCCCGCTGCTCCTCCTACGCCGGGGCCCTGCGCTGGTCCTTCGCCTCGGACGGGCGGCTCGTCGTGACGTTCGGGAGCGGCCAGTAACCTGGCCGTATGGCACTGGTATGCAACGCCCTGCCGCACTGCTTCCTCTGACACCGCGGTGAGGACGGCGACGTGACCAGCTCACGTCGCCGTCCTCGGCGTGCCCGCCGTCCGCGGGCGCCGACGACTCGCCGTTCACCGCCTGCATCCAGCTCGGCGTCGGGCCCCGGCCCTGGTCCCGCCGAGCTGTCGAGGAGCATTCATGCCGACCACTCATCCGGAAACCGGCCGACGCCGCCCGTCCGACCGGCTGCTCACCGTCCTGACCTGCCCCCTGTGCCCGTCGGGCCTGGAGCGTGCCGACGGCGCGCTGCGGTGCGCCGGCCGGCACACCTTCGACATCGCCCGCCACGGATACGTCAGTCTGCTGACCGGCCACCGGCGCGCCGCGAGCGCCGACTCCGCCGACATGGTCAGGTGCCGCAGCGCGTTCCTCCGGGCCGGGCACTACGACCCGCTCGCCCGTGCCCTCGCGGGGCTCGCCACCGAACTCGCCCCGCCCGACGCCGTCGTGCTGGACGCCGGGGCGGGCACCGGTCACTACCTCGCGGCGGTCCTGGACGCGCTCCCCGGGGCCATGGGGCTCGGGCTGGACAGCTCGGCCCCTGCCCTGCGCGCCGCGGCCCGCGCGCACGCCCGCGGTGAGGCCGCCGGCTGGGACGTCTGGCAGCCGTGGCCCGTCCGCTCCGGCTGCGCCCACCTCGTGCTCAACGTCTTCGCGCCCCGCAACGGGCCGGAGTTCCACCGCGTCCTCCGGCCGGACGGCGCCCTGCTCGTCGTCACCCCCAGCGACCGGCACCTGCGCGAACTGCGCCGGCCGGTGGGGCTGCTGGCGGTCGATCCCAGGAAGGAGGAGCGCCTGCACCGGACTTTGGCGGAGCACTTCCGGCACGAGCGCGCCGAGTCGCTGGAGTACGCCATGAGCCTCACCGCCGAGGACGTCGCCGCTCTGGTGACCATGAGCCCGGCCGCGCGTCACGTCGATGAGGCGGAACTGCGGCGGCGCATCGGGGAGTTGGCGGTGCCGGTGCGGGTGACGGCCTCGTTCGTCGCGTCGGTGTACCGGCCGCGGGAGCGTTAGGAGGCGGCCCCGGGGCGTCCTGTCGGTGCGGTCTCGTCCATGCGCCGCTGTTGTGCCGTGGTGAGCGTGCGGATCATGAGGGCGGCGGTCCCGGCCGCCGCCACGATCACCGCGTCGGCGGCGAGCAGGGGCAGGACGCCGGTGTAGGCGCGGGCGATGACCTCGTCCGTGGAGTCGGTGTAGATGAGGCCCACGCCGCCGGCCAGACCGGCCAACCACAGACCCCACCACCAGTTCACGACGGCCGGCAGCCGCCGGTCGGGGAAGACGGACCGGTGGACGTCCGCGACGACGCCCCGGGGTATCCACAGGTTCACGACGGGCAGGATCCAGCCCAGGTAGAGCCAGAAAGACCCGTACCGCGGTTCCGCGCCCGAGAGGGCACGGGCGTTGTCGCGGACGCGGTCCAGCCACGACAGGAACGCGAGCGCGCAGAGCACCGCGACGGCGGCGCCCACGGAGTTGACCAGGTGGTACGAGTCCTCCAGGGCGGTCAGCGGGCGGTGCCGGCCGCCTCCCTGGTCCGGCGGGCCGGACGCCGGCTGACCGGCCAGGGCGAGCCGGACGTGCCAGACCGCCCGGACCACCCAGGCCAGCGCGGCGAGCGCGAGCCCGGCGACAGCGCAGTGGGCGGCGCCACGGACCGGGCGCAGGGCGGGGCCCGGGGT
>NZ_NGFN01000475.1 GCF_002148965.1 Streptomyces swartbergensis
CGGTCCAACTGGCCGTGCACCGGGGGATAGCGGTGACCGGGCTGGCGCGGGAGGGGGACGAGGAGCTCGTACGTTCCTTGGGGGCTCGGCGGTTCACCGACGGCGCCGTCGCGGACCGGAGCTTCGACGCGGTGCTGGACGCCGCGGTCCTCGGTGAGCGGGCCCTGGCGTCGGTGCGGGACGGGGGCCGGTACGTCGGCGTCATCCCGCAGGCCCAGCCCGCCTCCGTCCGGGGGGTGCGGACCGATGCGGTCGAGGTCGGTGCCGACGGTGCGCAGCTGGCGGACCTGGTGCGGCTGGTGGACGAGGGGGTGCTGACGACGCGGGTGGCCGAGACGTTCGCTCTGGACGATGCCGCCAAGGCGCATGCCCGGCTGGAGGAGGGCGGCGTGCGGGGGCGGCTGGTGCTCGTGCCCTAGGGGGTGCGGACACGCCCTAGGGGTAGGGGGTGCGGACACCCCCTATCGCCCGACTCGGGCTCCGGCGGCGTAGGCCGCCGGAGGTACTCCCACCGTCGTCGTGAAGTCCCATACCAGATGGGCCTGGTCGGCGTAGCCGAGGTCGGCGGCGAGGGCGGCCCAGTCGACGTCGCTGCGGGTGCCGGCCTGTTCCAGGGCTTCGTGGATGCGGTAACGGAGGATGACCCACTTGGGGCTGACGCCGACATGGGTCGAGAAGAGCCGTTGCAGCGCCCGCACCGACAGTCCTCGCGCGTGGGCGAAGTCGCCGACGCGGCGTACGGTGCGGTCCGCCTGGATGCGTCGGACGAGGTCGATCGCGAGGTCTGCCTGCGGATCCGGGGCGCAGGGCAGGGAGAGCAGGAAGGCATCGAGGGCGGCCACCCGGGCGCGGTCGTCCGCGGGGGTGACGACCGAGCGGACGGTGTCACCCGTGACCTGCGGGAACACCTCCTGGACGGGCAGCGTGCGGCCCGTCCACCGGGAAACCGGCACCTCGGGGGCGTACGGCCGGAAGCCGCCGGGCCGGAACTTCGCCCCGCAGACCCGGCCCCGGCCGGACAGTTTCCTGGTGTACAGGCCGAGCGCGACGCCGGTGACCTCGCCGTAGGGCGCGTCCTTCTCGTCGGCCCCGTCCCACTGGAAGGTGAGGTTGACGGCGGGGTGCGGGACGATGTGGGAGGCGTAGGGCGCGGGCAGGTCCCAGTCGATGAGCCAGTACCACTCGACGTACCGGCGCAGCGGCTCGGCGGGCTCGTGGCGGCGGAATCGCACGCGGTTCAGCAGCCCGGACGGGTCGACGATCCCGCGGGTGTCGCGGCGGGGTGCCTCCATGGCCGGATCGTACGTCGCGTTTCTTCAAGAAGGGCGGCCCGGGCGTCCCTACGGTCGGGGTATGGACACCAAGCGCAGTGAAGCGAAGAGCCACACCCTGGGCGATCTTCTGGCGATGGCGCGTGAGCGGGCCGTGCCTGTGGTCCGGGCGATTTCCGACGAGGCGCTCTCCGCCCCCACGCCGTGTGCCGACTACGACGTGAAGGCCCTGGTCAACCATCTCTTCCAGGTGGTCGTGGAGTTCCAGAAGCTGGCCGCCAAGGGGGAGTCGGACTTCTCCACGACGCCCGACCGGGTCGGCGCGGGACCGGACTGGAGGGAGCGGTTCGCCGAGGAGACGGACAGGCTGGTGGCGGCCTGGTCGGCGCCCGGTGCGGAGGAGGGCACGGCAGGGGCGTGGCAGATGCCCGCGCGGCTGGTCGGTTCGATGGCGTTGCTCGATCTGACCGTGCACGTGTGGGACCTGGCCCGGGCCACGGGCCAGGAGTACCGGGCGGACGACGGGGTGGAACCGGTCCTGGAGCAGCTCGCCGGCACGGTCGCCCAGCTGGCGCCGACGGCCCGGTCGACCGGTGTGTTCGCGGAGCCGGTGCCGGTGGCGGAGGGCGCGTCGCCCTTCGAGCGGCTGCTCGGGCAGACCGGCAGGGATCCGTACCGGACGTGACGACCTGCCTGTTGTTCCGCCAGGTACGGTTGAAGTGTAAACAACCTGGAGGGTGAGCGACCATGCAGTTCGGGATCTTCAGCGTCGGCGACGTCACGCCCGACCCGACCACCGGCCGGACGCCGACCGAACGCGAGCGCATCAAGGCCATGGTCGCCATCGCGCTGAAGGCCGAGGAGGCCGGCCTCGACGTCTTCGCCACCGGCGAGCACCACAACCCGCCGTTCGTCCCCTCGTCCCCGACCACGATGCTCGGCTACGTCGCCGCCCGCACCGAGCGGCTGATCCTCTCCACGGCCACCACGCTCATCACCACCAACGACCCGGTGAAGATCGCCGAGGACTTCGCGATGCTCCAGCACCTGGCCGACGGCCGGGTGGATCTCATGCTGGGGCGCGGCAACACCGCCCCCGTCTACCCCTGGTTCGGGCAGGACATCCGCCAGGGCATCCCGCTCGCGATCGAGAACTACGCCCTCCTCCACCGGCTGTGGCGCGAGGAGGCCGTCGATTGGGAGGGGCAGTTCCGTACGCCGTTGCAGGGCTTCACCGCCACGCCCCGCCCGCTGGACGGCGTACCGCCGTTCGTCTGGCACGGGTCGATCCGCTCGCCGGAGATCGCCGAGCAGGCCGCGTACTACGGCGACGGCTTCTTCCACAACAACATCTTCTGGCCGGCCGACCACACCAAGAGGATGGTCGAGCTGTACCGGACGCGGTACGCGCACCACGGGCACGGCACGCCCGAGCAGGCGATCGTCGGGCTCGGCGGGCATGTGTTCATGCGGCGGAACTCGCAGGACGCCGTGCGTGAGTTCCGGCCGTACTTCGACGTCGCGCCGGTGTACGGGCACGGGCCGTCGCTGGAGGACTTCATGGCGCAGACGCCGCTGACCGTCGGCTCCCCGCAGCAGGTCGTCGAGAAGACGCTGGCCTTCCGCGAGTACGCCGGTGACTACCAGCGCCAGTTGTTCCTGGTCGACCACGCCGGGCTGCCGCTGAAGACCGTGCTGGAGCAGATCGACCTGCTGGGCGAGGAGGTCGTGCCGGTACTGCGCAAGGAGTTCGCCGTGGGCCGCCCGGCGGACGTGCCGGACGCGCCGACGCACGCGGCCCGGCTCGCCGGGGCCCGAAGGTGAGAGGACGGTAGGCACCCCGCCTGTGGTTGCGTGACCCCTGGTGAGAGGGCAGTAAGAAGGACGCTCCGGCGCAGCTCATCCGGTCCCGGAACCCCGGCGGCGGGGCACACTGGACGCGTGTCCCAAACAGTGCTGCTCGCCGAAGACGACCGCGCCATCCGCCACGCCCTGGAGCGTGCCCTGACCCTGGAGGGTTACCAGGTCATGGCGGTCGCCGACGGTGTCGAGGCACTGGCGCAGGCCCACCGCAACCGTCCGGACGTCCTCGTCCTGGACGTGATGATGCCCGGCATCGACGGGCTCCAGGTGTGCCGCGTGCTGCGCGCCGAGGGCGACCGGACGCCGATCCTGATGCTGACCGCCCTCGTGGAGACCGCCGACCGGATCGCCGGCCTGGACGCGGGCGCCGACGACTACGTGGTGAAGCCCTTCGACGTGGAGGAGGTCTTCGCCCGGCTGCGCGCCCTGCTGCGCCGCACCAGCCCGGTGGGCGTCGGCGGCGCAGCCGTGGCCGAGGCGCCCCGGCCGGTCCCCGAGCGGTTCATCGAGGCGGCCGGCATCCGCATGGACCCGCAGGCGCGCCGGGCCTGGCGCGGCGCCCGCGAGCTGGAGCTGACCCGCACCGAGTTCGAACTGCTGGAGCTGCTGGTCCGCAACGCGGGCATCGTCCTCGACCACTCGACGATCTACGACCGCATCTGGGGGTACGACTTCGGCCCCGGCTCGAAGAACCTCGCCGTCTACGTCGGCTATCTGCGCCGCAAGCTCGACGAGCCGGACGCGCCGCAGCTGATCCACACGGTGCGTGGCGTGGGTTACGTGCTGCGGGAGGACTGAGTGGACCGCCTCCGCCGGCTGCTGGTCGGGCGGCGGCCGAAGCTGGTCTCGCTGCGCACCACCTTCGCGGTGTCGTTCGCGGCGGTGACGGCGGCCGTGACGATACTGGTCGGCATCCTGTCGTACAGCGCGGCGGCCCGGCTGGTGCGGGTGGACCAGCAGACCGTGTTCGACGAGGTCGTGCAGGATCTGCGCGACGAGGTGCGGCAGAACCACATGACGCCCGGCGACTTCTCGTCCGCCGCGCCGGGCCACGACCTGGTCCGGCCCGCCCGGACGGATGTGCAGGTGCTCGGCCCGGACGGGCATGTCGTCGACCGGGGCAGTCCGGGGCTGCCGGTCACCGGTGCCGACGTGCGGATCGCCGGGGCGGCCGTGTCCGGGCGGGTGGCCCAGCACAAGGACGTCGACGTGGGCGACGACGTCTACCGGGTCGCGACCGTCTCCCTCGGCGGCGGTCGGGGCGCGGTGCAGGTCGCGCAGGAGTTCAGCGACGTCGAGGATCTGCTGCGGGCGCTCCAGCGGCGGACGCTCCTGCTGATGGCCGCCGTCGTGATCGCCGCCGGCCTGTTCGGCTGGTGGCTGGCCCGGCGGATCACACGCCGCCTGGTCGTCCTCACCGACGCCGCAGAGGACGTCGCCCGCACCCGCCGGCTCGGCATCCAGGTGCCCGTCGCGGGGCACGACGAGGTGGGCCGGCTCGGGCGGGCCTTCGACCGCATGCTGGGGCGGCTCGCGCAGTCCGAGGAGGACCAGCGCCGCCTGGTCCAGGACGCGGGCCACGAGCTGCGTACGCCGCTGACCTCCCTGCGTACGAACATCTCCCTGCTCCGCCGGATCGACGAACTCCCGCCCGGGACCCGTGAGGAACTGGTCGCCGACCTGGGGCAGGAGGCCCGCGAGCTGACGGACCTGGTCAACGAGCTCGTCGACCTCGCGGCCGGGCAGTCCGACACCGAGCCGCCGCAGCGGGTGGACCTCGCCGACATCGCGGAGGAGGTGGCGGGCCTCGCCCGGCGCCGCAGCGGCCGGCGGATCCTGCTCCGCGCGAGCGGCGACACCACCACCGACGGGCGGCCCGGCATGCTGACCCGGGCGCTGTCCAACCTCGTCGAGAACGCGGTGAAGTTCGACCAGGGCGGCTCGGGCCCCATCGAGATCGTCGTCGCCGGGCCCGCCCGGCCCGGCACCATCCGCGTCGAGGTCCTCGACCGCGGCCCCGGCATAGCCGACAAGGACCTCGACCGCGTCTTCGACCGCTTCTACCGTGCCGCCGACGCCCGCTCCCTGCCGGGTTCCGGCCTGGGCCTGTCCATCGTCCGGGAGGTGGCACTCGCGCACGGGGGAGCGCCGTTCGCGTTCCGGCGGGAGGGGGGCGGGACGGTGATCG
>NZ_NGFN01000476.1 GCF_002148965.1 Streptomyces swartbergensis
AGGCTCCCAGTAGACGACTGGGTTGATAGGCCGGATATGGAAGCACGGTAACGTGTGGAGTTGACCGGTACTAATAGGCCGAGGGCTTGTCCTCAGTTGCTCGCGTCCACTGTGTTGGTTCTGAAACCACGAACAGCCCCATGCTGCCACAGCGTGGTGCGGCTGACAGTTTCATAGTGTTTCGGTGGTTATAGCGTAGGGGAAACGCCCGGTTACATTCCGAACCCGGAAGCTAAGCCTTACAGCGCCGATGGTACTGCAGGGGGGACCCTGTGGGAGAGTAGGACGCCGCCGAACAATTTTTGAAAAGGCCCACATCTTACGGTGTGGGCCTTTTTGTGTTTTCACGGGGATGTCACGACGGCTGGACCAGCTTTGTGTCGTACGCCAGGATCACTGCCTGAATGCGGTCGCGGGAACCGGTCTTCGCGAGGATGCGGCCGACGTGGGTTTTCACCGTCGACTCGGCCAGGTGGAGGCGCGTGGCTATCTCCGTGTTCGTCCAGCCCTTGCCGATGACCGTGAGGATTTCCCGTTCCCGGTCGGTGAGGGAAGCGAGGCGGGGATCCTCCTGGGGCGCGGTGTCCGTAGCCGGGTCGGTCGGCAGGTGGTGGACGTAGGCGTCGAGGAGGCGGCGGGTCAGGCTGGGGGCGACGACCGCGTCGCCGGTGGCCACCGCGCGGATGCCGGAGAGCAGTTCCTCGGGCTGGGCGTCCTTGACCAGAAAGCCGGAGGCGCCCGCGCGGAGGCCGGCGTAGGCGTACTCGTCCAGGTCGAAGGTCGTGACGATCAGGATGCGGGTGCGGTCGCCGGCGGCCGTGATGCGGCGGGTCGCCTCGATGCCGTCCAGGCCGGGCATGCGGATGTCCATGAGGACGACGTCGGGGTGCAGTTCTGCCGCCATGCGGACCGCTTCGCTGCCGTTCGCGGCCTCGCCCACGACCGTCATGTCGTCCTGGCTCTCCAGGAGCATGCGGGAGCCGAAGCGCTGGAGGGGCTGGTCGTCGGCGATGAGGACCGTGGTCACTGCGGGGTTTCCTCCGGGAGGTGTAGGCGGACGCGCCAGCCGTGCTCTGGGTGCGGGCGGGGGCCGGCCTCAAGTGTGCCGCCGTAGAGGGCGGTTCGCTCGCGCATTCCGGGGAGTCCACGACCGCCTCGGGCCGGGCCGTCGGGTCGGTTGCCGTTGCCTGTGTCCGTGATCGTCACTGTCACGGCTCCTTTGTCCTCGTAGGACAGCTCTATCTCCGCGGTGGCGCCTGCGCCGGCGTGTTTGAGCGTGTTGGTGAGGGCTTCCTGGATGACGCGGTAGACGGTGAGCTGGCGGCCTGGAGGGAGGGTGGGGCTGCCGTGGGTGGTGGTGTGGACGGGGAGGCCTGCGGAGCGGACGCCGTCGAGGAGCTGGTCGAGGTCGGTGAGGCCGGGTTGGGGGGTCAGGTCGGCCTGGTCGTGCTGTTCCTCCTCCCGCATGACGTCCAGGACGCGGCGGAGTTCGGTGAGGGCCTGGCGGCTGGTGGTGGCGATGGCGTCGAGGGCCTGGGCGGCGCGCTCCGGAGACTTGGCGGCCGCGTATCGGCCGCCGTCGGCGAGGCCGGTGATGACGGAGAGGTTGTGGCCGATGATGTCGTGCATCTCGCGGGCGATGCGGGCGCGTTCCGCGGCGGTGGCGAGTCGCGCCTGCTGGTCGCGTTCGGTCTCCAGGCGGCGGGCGCGGTCCTCCAGGGCCTCGGTGTAGTTGCGGCGGGTGCGGACCGTGACGCCGATGAGGGCGGCCACGGTGATGGACATCAGCTGCGAGCCGATCTGCTGGTCCCAGGTGCCCTCCCCGTGGCGGGCGACCGACACCAGGACCGGGGCGATCACCAGGGCCGTCGCCCACCACAGGTCGCGCAGAGGCCGGCGCAGGGCGATGTGGTAGACGACGGCGAGCTGGAGCAGGGCTGCCTGGAGGGCCGCGCCGGTCCATGCGTTGACGAGGGCGAAGAGGGCCATGGCGGCGAGGACGGCCCGGGGGTGGGTGCGTCGCCAGAGGAGGGGGATCGAGAGACCGAGGCTGAGGGTGAGGAGCAGCCAGCCGGGGACGTCGAGGTGGTGGGCGTTGTGGCGCCAGCCGCCGCCGACGTAGTCGATCAGGGCCGCTGTCACCCAGAAGCCGGTGATGTGCGCGTCCCACAGGAGGGGGTGGCGTCGGTCGAAGGCGCGCAGCCTGCGGGTGAGGCGGTGTGCGTAGTCGGTGAGGGGCTCCGGCGCCCGGTCTTCGTCTTCCGTCACGGGGTTCATCGTGCGGGTTTCCGATGCCGCTTGTCAGACGTCTCGGCGGCGTAGGACGGTCGCGGCCAGCGTGAGGGTCGCCGTCGTCCACAGGACCATGGCGAGCAGGGCGGCGCCCGGGGAGGCCGTGCCGGGCAGGGGCTGGGCGGTGGTGAGGGTTTCCAGGGCCTTGCCGGGGAAGTAGCGGACGGCGTCGTCGACGATCTCGTACGGGAGCATGGCCAGGACCTCCGGGACGATCATGATGAGGCCGATGAAGGCGCCGATGGCCATCGGGACCGAGCGGACCAGGGCGCCGATGCCGAGGGCGAGGACCGCGAGGAGGGTGAGGCCGGCCGCGTTGCCGACGAGGGCGCGCAGGACGCCGGAGTCGCCGAGGGCGGCGGACTGGTCGGTGCCGGAGAGGAAGGACTGGGCGAGGGGGAAGGTGACCAGGTTCGTCAGCAGGGTGAGGGGGAAGACGATCGCGGCCAGGACGGCTGCCTTGGACCAGAGGACGGGCAGGCGGCGTGGCACGGCGGTCATCGTGGCGCGGATCTGGCCCGTGGAGTACTCGCCGGCCGTGGCGAGGATGCCCAGCACGCCGAGGTTGATCTGGGCGAACTGGGTGCCGAGCAGGACGAAGACGACCGTGTCCATTCCGCCTTCGCCGGTGCCGTCGTAGGCGGCTCCCAGGCCCGCGCCCATGGCGGCGGTGAGGGCGCTGGTGGCGATGAGGGTGATCCAGGTGGAGCGCAGGGTCCAGAATTTGTGCCACTCGGAGCGCAGGACGCGGGCCGGGGTCACGCGGTGGGGGAGGGTCGCCGTGGTCATGCTGCCGCTCCTTCGAGGGTCGCCGGGTACTCCACCGCGTCGCGGGTGAGGTCCATGAAGGCCTCCTCCAGGGAGGCGGCGTTGGGGGTCAGTTCGTAGAGGGGGATGCCGTGGGCGGCTGCCGTGCGGCCGATGTGTTCGGCGTCCGTGCCGCGGATCTGGAGGGTGCCGGGGGTGTCGGTGGTGATGTCGACGCCGGGTGCGGTGAGGAGGGGTACGAGGTCGGAGGCCTGCGGGGTGACGACCTTGACGGTGCCCGCGCCGGAGTCGCGTACGAAGTCGGTGACGGTGGTGTCGGCGAGGAGGCGGCCGCGGCCGATGATGACCAGGTGTTCGGCGGTGAGGGCCATCTCGCTCATCAGGTGGGAGGAGACGAAGACCGTGCGGCCCTCGGCGGCGAGGGACTTGAGGAGGTTGCGGATCCACAGCACGCCCTCCGGGTCGAGGCCGTTGACGGGCTCGTCGAGGATGAGTGTGGCCGGGTCGCCGAGGAGGGCGGCGGCGATGCCGAGGCGCTGTCCCATGCCCAGGGAGAAGCCCTTGACGCGGCGGTGGGCGACGTCGGTCAGGCCGGTTAGGGCGAGGACCTGTTCGACTCGTGCCCGGGGGATGCCGTGGGTGTGGGCGAGGGCGCGCAGGTGGTGGTAGGCCGTGCGGCCGGGGTGGACCGAGCGGGCCTCCAGCAGGGCGCCGACCTCCGTGAGGGGCGCGGGATGGGCGGCGTAGGAGCGGCCGCCCACGGTGGTGTGGCCGCGGGTGGGGGCGTCGAGGCCGAGGATCATCCGCATGGTCGTGGACTTGCCGGCGCCGTTCGGGCCGAGGAAGCCGGTGACGGTGCCGGGGCGGACGGTGAAGGACAGGTCCGTGACGACCGTCCGGTCGCCGTAGCGTTTGGTGAGTTCGTGTGCCGTCAGCATGCTTCGATGGTCGTCCGGGCGGGGGCGGCGGGCGTCGGACCGGCGGTGGTTATCGGGGTGAGGGGTGTCGTACCCGGGTACTACCGTTGCCGGCATGAGTTATGTGATCCGGTCCGTCCGTGCTGATGAGTGGGCCGCGGCGAAGGAGCTGCGGCTCGCGGCGCTGCGGGATCCGGTGGCGCACCTGGCCTTCCTGGAGACGTACGAGGAGGCCGCGGCCAGGCCGGACTCCTTCTGGCAGGAGCGGACGGCCGGTGCCGCCGAAGGGGCGGACGCGGCGCAGCAGATCATCGCCGAGGGGCCGGACGGGCAGTGGGTGGGGACGCTGACCGTGCTCGTGGAGGAGCCCGGGACGACGGACTGGGCCGGGTTCCCGGTGGAGCGGAAGCAGGGGCATGTCGTCGGCGTGTTCGTACGGCCCGAGGAGCGCGGGAGCGGGCTGACCGAGGTGCTGTTCGACGCGGCTCTGGAGTGGGCGTGGGGGCGGGGTCTTGAGCGGGTGCGGCTCATCGTGCACGAGGAGAACGGGCGGGCGCAGCGGTTCTATCGCCGGGCGGGGTTCGTGCCGAGCGGGCTGACCGTGCCGCTGGGGGACGCCGGGGAGCTGGAGTTGGAGTTCGTACTCGAGCGGAGCTCTGCGGGGGTGCCCTTCTCAGACCGGTAGTTCGTCGTGCGGCCAGCGGGCGCGGCCCTGTTCGCGGGAGCGGAGCAGGGCCAGGGTCGGCAGGCCCCGGTCCGCTCCGGTGGCCAGCAGCTCCGGGAGCTGGGGGAGCGGGGCCACGGCGGCGACGTCGTCCAGGACGAGCGTGAATGGTGGGTCGAGGCGACCGGAGGATGACCGTTCGGCCATGCGCCGGCCGCGCTCGACCACGCTGGAGACGAGGGCCGTCAGGAGGGGCATCGCGCCCGGGTTCGTCCTGGGGTCCTCGATGGATTCACCCACCACATAAAGCGTGCCCCCTTCAAGGACGAAGGAATCCAAGGCGAGGGCATCAGTTCGGTTGGGCGTGCAGGCCTCGCGGATGTTGACCGTGGACAGGGCCGCGAGGGCACGGGTCGTCAGCTGCTGGGCCATGTCCCGGCGTTCGGGGTGGGCGGTGAGGGCGCCCTCGAGTTCGCCCGCGGAGCCCGGGGCGGCCTTGGGGTTGGTACGGAGGATGCGTACGGCGTCCTGGATCTGGGTGCCCTGGGACCAGCGGTGGACGTGGCGGATGGTGCGGCCGTCGATGGCGGCGGCGTGCAGATAGCTCCGCAGGAGTGTCTCGGCGGTGTCGCTGAGGGCTTGGTCGAGTTTGGCGGTGGGGCGGACGGGGGTGAGG
>NZ_NGFN01000477.1 GCF_002148965.1 Streptomyces swartbergensis
CGCCAGCCCCAGCAGCGCGAGCCCGGCGCACACCACCCCCACCGCCGCCCACTCCATGCGGCTCAGCCGCACCCTGAGCAGCCGCGCCGCGACCACGGCCGTCACCGCGAGGCTCGCGGCCAGCGCCGCCCCCACGGTGTAGATCGGCACCGACCGCAGCGCGACGATCTGGAGCAGGAAACCGAGCCCGTCCATCCCGAGCCCGACCAGATACCGCCACTGCCGCAACGCCCGCCACAAAAGCGCCACGTCCCCGCCCGGGCCAGTGGCCACCGCCCGCGCGGCCATCGCCTGCAACACCGTCGCCGTACCGAAGCAGACCGCCGCACCAAGGGCGCACACCATTCCAAGCATCACAAAACGACAGTAGGGGAGGGAGCGTGAGCCGGGGGGTGATGCACGCCCGCTCACACCGGTCTCTAGGCTGACCGCTCGGCAGTACGTGACAGGCATACGCAGTGCACGACGGGGACACGGGGAGACACGCACATGGCGGAAACACGGCGACGACTGCGTTCGAGCACGGTGGTGCTGGGCGGCATGGGTGTCCTCGCGGCGGCCCTGTCCGCGTGCGGCTCCGACCCGGACCGCCGCTGCGTGGACCGGGACAGCTACGACTACCTCAACGGCTACAAGATCGTCGCCGACAAGAACTGCACGTCCGGCTCCTCGTCCTCCTCCTACGGCAAGGGCCGCAAGACGACCGGCAAGACCAAGAGCACGAACGCCGACTGGTACTACGACGCCGACGTCAGCGGCCGCTACGCCGACAACGGCACCTTCAGCCGCAGCGAGGCCGTCGACCGGGGCGGCTTCGGCTGCTCGGGCTCGGGCAGCGGCGGCGGCTGACCGGACCGTACGCCATGGAACGCCGCACCATCACCCCCCGCCCCGGCTGGCAGCAGACCGTCGAGGAGCAGGGCCTGATCTACCCCCTCACCCGCTACCCCGACGACTCCCTGCGCCCCTACTGGGACGAAAGCGCCTACTACATCTTCACCCTTCCGGAGATCGAGGCCCTGGAAGAGGTCGTCGAGGAACTCCACGGCATGTGCCTGGCGGCGGCCGGCCACATCGTCGCCGAGGGCCGTTTCGCGGACCTGGGCATCACGGACCCCCGCGTGGCCCGCAGGGTCGCCGAGTCCTGGCACCGCCGCGCCGAACTCCCCTCCGTCTACGGCCGTTTCGACCTCCGCTACGACGGCACCGGCCCGGCCAAACTCCTGGAGTACAACGCCGACACCCCCACCTCACTGGTGGAGGCCGCGTCCCCCCAGTGGTTCTGGATGGAGGACCGCTTCCCCGGCGCCGACCAGTGGAACTCCCTCCACGAACGCCTGATCGACGCCTGGCGGAAACAGGCCGCCCTCCTCCCGCCGGGCAGCCCCCTGTACTTCGCGTACTCCTCGGCCGACGAACTCGGCGAGGACCTCATGACGGTCGCCTACCTCAAGGAGACAGCCGAGCAGGCGGGCATGGAAACCGACTGGATCTCCATGGAGGAGATCGGCTGGGACCGCCTCTCCGGCCGATTCGTCGACAACCGCCTCCGCTTCATCCGCAGCATCTTCAAGCTCTACCCCTGGGAGTGGCTCACCACCGACCGCTTCGCCGACCACGTCCTGGACACCCTCGACAACGGCGGCGGCACCGGCTCCACCCTCTGGATCGAGCCGGCCTGGAAAATGCTCCTCAGCAACAAGGCGCTCCTGGCCGTCCTCTGGGAGCTGTACCCCGACCACCCCAACCTCCTCCCGGCCTACCTGGACCGCCCCCGGGACCTGCCGGGCTGGGTCGCCAAGCCCCTCCTCGGCCGAGAGGGCGCGGGCGTCACGATCCACGAGCCCGGATCCCCCCGGACCCTCCGGGACGAACCCTGCTGCTACCAGCGACTGGCCCCCCTGCCCGACTTCGACGGCAACCGCGTCGTCCTGGGCGCGTGGGTGGTGGAAAACGAGTCGGCGGGCCTGGGCATCCGCGAATCGTCGGGCCTGATCACGGACGAGTACGCAAGGTTCCTTCCCCACGTGATCCTTTAGACGGGGGGCGGGGACACGTCCCTCAGGGGCGCGGGGAACTGCGCGATCAACCACAAAGCCCCCCGCACCCGGCGACGAAGAGCAACCCGGCAGACGCTCCCCCGCCCCTCACCTCTCAGCCCACCCGGTAGGCTGACCGAGGGCCGTGACTGGCGCGCTGGGATGGACAAACCATCGGGGAGCGGCCCCCGGACCCGGCTGAACCCCGGGGACCGGAACCGTGCCGTGCGCCTGGGCCGTACCGTGAACGCTGAACGCCACGTCCGGAGGTCCATTCATGCCAGCCGAGCCCCTCTCCACCGCTTCCACCGCCTACCGCGCCGCCCTTGACGTCATCCGCGCCGTAGAGCCGCGCGTAGCCGACGCCATCGGCCAGGAGGTCGCCGACCAGCGCGAGATGCTCAAGCTGATCGCTTCCGAGAACTACGCCTCCCCGGCCACGCTGCTGGCGATGGGCAACTGGTTCAGCGACAAGTACGCCGAGGGCACCATCGGCCGCCGCTTCTACGCCGGCTGCCGCAACGTCGACACCGTCGAGTCCCTCGCCGCCGAGCACGCCAAGGAACTCTTCGGCGCCCGCCACGCCTACGTCCAGCCGCACTCCGGCATCGACGCCAACCTCGTCGCCTTCTGGTCCGTCCTCGCCCAGCGCGTCGAGGTCCCGGCCCTGGAGAAGGCCGGCGCCCGCCAGGTCAACGACCTCTCCGAGGCCGACTGGGCGGAGCTGCGCCGCGCCTTCGGCAACCAGCGCATGCTCGGCATGTCCCTGGACGCCGGCGGCCACCTCACCCACGGCTTCCGTCCGAACATCTCCGGCAAGATGTTCGACCAGCGTTCCTACGGCACGGACCCGGCCACCGGCCTCATCGACTACGAGGCCCTGCGCACCTCCGCTCGCGAGTTCAAGCCGCTGATCATCGTCGCGGGCTACTCGGCCTACCCCCGACTGGTGAACTTCCGCATCATGCGCGAGATCGCCGACGAGGTCGGCGCCACGCTCATGGTGGACATGGCGCACTTCGCCGGCCTGGTCGCGGGCAAGGTCCTGACCGGCGACTTCGACCCCGTCCCGCACGCCCAGATCGTGACGACGACCACCCACAAGTCGCTGCGCGGCCCCCGCGGCGGCATGGTCCTGTGCGACGACTCGCTCAAGGACCAGGTCGACCGCGGCTGCCCCATGGTCCTCGGCGGCCCGCTCCCGCACGTCATGGCCGCCAAGGCCGTCGCCCTCGCGGAGGCCCGTCAGGAGTCCTTCCGCGACTACGCCCAGCGCATCGTCGACAACTCCCGCGCCCTCGCCGAGGGCCTGATGCGCCGCGGCGCGACCCTCGTGACGGGCGGCACGGACAACCACCTGAACCTGATCGACGTCGCCTCCTCCTACGGCCTCACCGGCCGCCAGGCCGAGGCGGCGCTGCTCGAGTCGGGCATCGTCACCAACCGCAACTCGATCCCCGCCGACCCGAACGGCGCCTGGTACACCTCCGGCATCCGCATCGGCACCCCGGCCCTGACCACCCGCGGCCTCGGCACGGCGGAGATGGACGAGGTCGCGGCCCTGATCGACCGCGTCCTCACCACGACGGAGCCGGGCACCACCAAGTCGGGCGCCCCCTCCAAGGCGGCCCACGTCCTCGACGCGAAGGTCGCCGACGAGATCAGCCACAGGGCGACGGACCTGGTGGCGGGCTTCCCGCTCTACCCCGAGATCGACCTCGGCTGAGACCCGCAGGGCTCACCGCGAGCGGGACCTCGACGCGCTCACCGACGTCAGGGCTCCGAGATCGATCAGCTCATGCAGTGACTCCTCACGTGGCGGCGGTCCGGCTTCGCGCCGGGCCGCCGCGCGGCGTATCGCATGACTGCCGCCGAGCCCCAGGAGCAGGCCCCCGGCAGCCCACCACACACCGCCCTCCGCCAGGCCGGACCCATCCGCGGCGGACCGGTCACCGGTCGTCCCGCCGGACACGGGCAGGACTCCGGCGACCCGCTTCACCGGCTCACCGAGCAGCCCCGCCCTGTCCATCTGCCTGTAGATCGTGCGCGGTGCCCGATGCCAGCGGATGTCGTCGTCCTCCACCTCCGGCGCGGGATCGGAACGCACCCACGGCGTGCCGTCCTTGGCGAGGAACAGCTGGTCATGCTGGTGCAGGACCATCCCGCCTCCCGCCTGTCCGCCTGTCTGCGGTCGGCTGCCAGTCCCCGTCAGCCCCCACACCACGGTGATCCGCACGGGCGGATACCCACCCTTGACCCAGGCGCCCGACACCTGCTCCGTCCCGGTGTACGTCGGTTGCAGCAACTGCCACAGCCGGGCGAATCGGCTCTCGCCGGAGCGCATGGCCGTCGTCCCTCCCTCGCTGTTGACGACCAAGGCGATGTCGGGCGCGTCCCGGCCCGGGGGCTGCGCGGCCGCACCGGCCACCGGAAGTCCGAGCAGGGCCACCGCGGCGGTCAGCCCCACTGCGAGCCGCGCCCTCCGGCGTAACCTCAGCCGTGCCGGCACCCCCTCACCGCCGTGAAACACCGTCCGTCCCCCCTTCGCACCGCGCCTGGCCTCACGCATCGAGCAGCTCTCGTTTCGGCTCCCCGCCCCGGTCCCGGCGGAGGAACGGTGTCCGTGAGGCGAACGACCGCAACACCAGTGCCAGCACCGCTCCGCCGGCCGCGCCGGGCAGTACCCACCACCAGTCCGTGCCGTCGTCCACCGCCGGCACCTGTGCCCGGACCGTGACCGCCGGCTCCGGAGCTGTGGCCTCGGCCTTTTGCGTCACCCAGGGCGCCGACATGACGTCGGTGAATCCCGTGTCGTCGGATGCCCTGCCCAGCACGCCCAGCTCTGTCAGCAGGGCGCTCAGTTCGTCGGAGCGCTCGGCACGGTGCCAGGAGCCGTTCACCGGCCGGGGCAGGTTCGCCGCCGTGTGTATCCACATCTCCCCGCCCTCGTCTGCGGAGAAGATCTGGTCCAGGCGCCACGGCGAGATGTCGTGCACCATCCATGTGACAGTGACGCGCCGGGTCAGGTCGGCCTCCGGAGGCTTGCCGCGGGTGCCCGTCACCGGGTTGCCGAGCAGCCGCTCCAGCTGCTTGTACTCCTTGTCGTCGTAGTACAGGGAAGCCGTCTCCTCGCTCGCCGGCGAGACCACGAGGACGCTTGTCGGTCCCCCCGCCGAGGCGGGCGGCGCACCCCATACGAGCARGGCCATCGACGCCGCCAACGCCCCCACCCCTGCGATCAGCCCACGAACCCTGCCCCAC
>NZ_NGFN01000478.1 GCF_002148965.1 Streptomyces swartbergensis
GCCCGGCACCGCCCGGCCGGGCCAGCAGGGCGTCCCGCAGCCCCCGGGCCACCCCGGCCGGCAGGACCCGGGTGGCGTACCGGCGTTCGGACTCCAGTCCCTTGCCGGCGCCGACGCTTCGGGCCACCAGGGCCTTGGACAGGCCCTCGGCGTACGTGCGCGTGCGGAAGTAGCGGAAGTGCTCGCGGGCCTCGGGCACCCGGTGGTGGATCACCGCCCGGTCGTCGATCAGCAGCACCGCGTCGGGCCGGACCCGGCTGAGACGGATGCACAGTTCCGTCTCCTCGCAGCCCAGCGGGCGTTTGTCGCCGTCCCGGCCGATGCCGGTGGCGAAGCCGCCCGCCGCGTCGAAGGCACTGCGGCGGAACGAGGCGTTGCCGCCGAGCACGTTGCGCACCCGGACCCGGCCGCGCGGCAGGCCCCGGTAGGTGCAGCCCACCACCCAGTCGAACTCCTCGGGGAACCAGTCGGGCCGCCGCCCCGACGCCCAGACCGGCTCGGTGCGCCCGCCGACCGCCATCACGCGCGGGTCGGCGTACGCCTCGGCGAAGCGCAGCAGCCAGTCGCGCTCGGCCACGGCGTCGTCGTCGAGGAAGGCGACGACCTCGCCGCGCGCGGCCGCGATTCCGGTGTTGCGGCCGGCGGACAGGCCGCGGGGGCCCGCGTTGGCGAGCACCCGCACGTCGCCGGCTTCCTTGTACTCCTTGCCGAGACGGTCCAGGAGGGCCTGGTTGTGGTCGACGACCAGCAGTGTCTCCAGGGCGGGCCGTGACTGAGCCCGCACCGAGGAGACCGCCGCGAGGATGTCCTCCCAGCGGTCCTCGGTGTACGCGCAGATCACGACGGAGATGCCGGGACCGCTCAAGACACCTCTCCCCGGACCGAGTCGAGCATCGGCGACTGGGACGAACGGCGGCGCAGCGCCCGGCGGTTGGAGCGCTCCTGGAGGATCACCCTGAGCACGCGCAGCCCGTCGCGCACGGCCCGCAGGTTGCTGGTGCCGTGGATGCGCAGGTACTCGTGGCTCGGGATCTCCTGCACCTTGAGCCCGGCCTTGACGACCCGGATGTTCATCAGCGTCTCGACCTCGAAGCCGGTGCAGTCCAGGTCGATCTTGTCGAGGCAGTGCCGCCAGAACGCGTTGTAGCCGTAGCACAGGTCGGTGTAGCGGGCGCCGAACTTGCGGTTGACGACTGTGCACAGCGCCCAGTTGCCGAGCTTGCGGATGAAGGTCATGTCGTCCGTGCCGCCGCCGTTGGCGAAGCGGGAGCCCTTGGCGAAGTCCGCGCCGGAGACCAGCGCGGAGACGTACGACACGATCTCGTTGCCGTCCGCCGAGCCGTCCGCGTCGACCATCACGATGATGTCGCCGGTGCACGCCTGGAACCCGGTGATCAGGGCGTCGCCCTTGCCCTTGCCGCGCTGCTCGACGACCTTGACGTCGGGCCACAGCTCACGGGCCACCTGGACGGTGTCGTCGGTGGAGTTGCCGTCGACCAGGACCACTTCGTGGATCCAGTCGGGCAGGGTCTTGAAGACGTACGGAAGGTTCTCCGCCTCGTTCATGGCCGGGATGACCACGCTCACCGGCGGCGCTATGGCCAGGTGAGAGGAGACGGGCCGGTACTTCCCGGCGGTCGGCGGATGCTGCTCCGCCGCGGCCGGCTGCAGAACTGAGCTCACGAGTCTGGTCCCTCTCGTCCGGTGGACCGCCCCCCCAGGGCAGTCCGGATCCAATCCGGTTCGAAAGGGGGGTTCTCACCCGTGGCACGCCGAGATGGAGCTTCGGGCACGCCGGGTGAGCTGGCAAAGCTGGTCGACGGCGGAAAACGGCAGCCGACCGCGCGGCACGGCCCGGAGACAGTTGCGGTCACCGAGCACGGCACCCCCCTACCGCGCCCCGCGTCGGTTCGTCGCGGTCCTTGAGCCCTCCCCTAGAGCCGCGTACTGACGGACCGATGCGGGTGAGATGTATGACGGTATTGACGATTGAACCCCTATGGCAAGACCTGGAACGGCACCTCACGTTTTTGTTGGTTTGGCCGTTGCGGGATGTGCTTCGTGGGTCGCAAGTTGAGAGGTTCCGGTGACGGAAACAACCGTTCCCCGGAGGCGTGTCGAGCCTCCGGGGAACGGTTGTTCAGGTGCTGGTGTCCGTGCCGCTGTCCGTTCCGGTCACGGAACGAGCTTCAGCAGCCGGTTCGGCGAGCCCGAACCCGCGCTGGTGACCTTGCCGGTGGTGGCGCCGCCGACCAGGGCCGAGGCGACCTGGGCCGGGGTGGAGGAGGTGTGGCCCGCCAGGTAGACCGCCGCCGCGCCCGCGACGTGCGGGGTCGCCATCGAGGTGCCGGAGATGGTGTTGGTCGCGGTGTCGCTGGTGTGCCAGCCGGCCGTGATGGAGGAGCCGGGCGCGAAGATGTCCAGGGCCGAGCCGTAGTTGGAGTAGCTCGCCTTGGCGTCGGTGCTGGTGGTGGCGCCGACGGTGATCGCCTCGGCGACCCTGGCCGGGGAGGACGAGGAAGCGGTGGTGCTGCTGTTGCCCGCGGCGACGGCGTAGGTGACGCCGCTGGCTATGGAGTTGCGGACCGCCGTGTCCAGGGCGGCGGAGGCGCCGCCGCCGAGCGACATGTTGGCGACCGAGGGGCCGGAGTGGTTCTTCGTCACCCAGTCGATGCCCGCGATCACACCGGCCGTGGTGCCGGAGCCGCTGTTGTTCAGCACCCGCACCCCCACGATTTTCGCCTTCTTGGCGACGCCGTAGGTCGAGCCCGCGATCGTGGTGGCCACGTGGGTGCCGTGGCCGTTGCCGTCGGAGGCGTTGTTGTCGCCGTCGACGGCGTCGTAACCGTGCGCGGCACGGCCGCTGATCTGCTGGTGGGTGATGCGCACACCGGTGTCGATCACATAGACCGTCACGCCGCTGCCCGCGCTGTCGGGGTAGGTGTAGGTGCCCGAGAGCGGGAGCGAGGTCTGGTCGATGCGGTCCAGGCCCCACGGGGCGTTGGTCTGGGTGGCGGAGAGCCGCACGCGCTGGTCCTGCTCGACCGAGGCCACCGCCGGGTCGGCGGCGAGGCGCCTGGCCTCGGTGGCGGAGAGGGTGGCGGAGTAGCCGTTCAGCGCCTTGCCGAACGTCTTGCGCACGGACCCGCCGTACTCCTCGACGAGGTCCTTGCCCGCGGCCGAGGACGCCTTCACGCCCGCGCTCTTCTTGAGCGTGACGATGTAGCTGTCCTTGATCGCGGCCGGGGAGTCCGCGGCGAGCACCCGGCCCTCGGCGGGAGCGGCGGCCTGGGCGGGGAGGGCGGTGAGCCCACCCACGAGGGCGGTGGTCGCCGACAGGATGATCGCGGCGAACCCGAATCTCTTGCTACGCAGTTGTGCCATTACGAGGGAGTCCTCCTCTTAGGCGGCGCGCGCCTGGGTGGGGCGCGCGTCATGTGGGGGTTGTGCGCGTGCTCGCGCACACGGCCGGGAGCGTCGCGTTCCGCTCTCGGCCGGAGTAAAGCGTCGACCATCTACCGGCGTAGAACAAGGGAGTTGAGCACTAGTCAACAAATCTGTCATGGGCACGTAACAAGAGGTGCCGAACGCGTAACAAGACGTGAGGTGAACACGCCGTGTGCGTCCGGGAAAGGGCCGAAAAGACTTGGCATGGACACTTCCTGTCAACACGCGTAGCTGCTACGACGGTTGTGGCAGAGATCCTGCTAAGGGAGGTTCCATGAGACGTTCCCGACTTGCCGCCTTCGTGGGCTCGCTCCTCCTCGCCGCCGGCACCGCCCTCACCGGGGCAGCCACGGCGCAGGCGTCCTCACTCGCCCCAACTGGCGGCTACGCAGCGCTCGGTGACTCCTACTCCTCCGGAGTGGGCGCCGGCAGCTACATCAGCTCAAGCGGCGACTGCAAGCGCAGCACGAAGGCCTACCCCTACCTCTGGGCCACCGCCCACTCACCCTCCACCTTCGATTTCACGGCCTGCTCCGGCGCCCGAACGGGTGATGTTCTGTCCGGACAGCTCGGCCCGCTCAGCAGCGCCACCGGCCTCGTCTCCATCACCGTCGGCGGCAACGACGCCGGATTCGCCGACGTCATGACGACCTGTGTGACCCAGTCCGACAGTGCCTGCATCTCCCGCATCAACACCGCACGGGCGTACGTCGACTCCACGCTGCCCGGCAAGCTCGACAGCGTGTACTCGGCGATCCGTTCCAAGGCGCCCAACGCCCACGTCGTCGTGCTCGGCTACCCCCGCTTCTACAAGCTCGGCACCACGTGCCTCGGCCTCTCCGAGGCCAAGCGCAAGGCCATCAACGACGCCTCCGACCACCTCAACACCGCCATCGCCAAGCGCGCCGCGAACCACGGCTTCACCTTCGGCGAGGTACGACCGGCCTTCACCGGCCACGAGATCTGCTCCGGCGACTCCTGGCTGCACAGCGTCAACTGGCTCAACATCGGCGAGTCGTACCACCCGAAGGCCCCCGGCCAGTCGGGCGGCTATCTGCCCGTGCTCAACGCCAACGACTGACCGCCGCTGCCGACAGCTCAGCCGGAGTCCGTGTCCGACTCCGAGTCCGAACCCCCGTCCGAACCCGTGTCCGAAGGAGAAGGGGAGGCCCCGCCCGTCGGGGTCTCCGTCTCACATGTGATCGAGAACGGCACCGACTCGGACGTCGTCCGCACCGGCTCCCGCACCTCGACACCGATCTCGTTCTCGAACGTCCCGGTCTCCGCGTCCGTCGTCACGGTCACCGCGTCCTGCTTCGTACGGCCGTCGCCCTCCGGGAACGACAGCGTCTTCCAGCCACCGTCGAGCACCGAGCCGTCCTGCGTGACCCAGCGGTAACGCACCTCGGCCGGCAGCCGCCCCACCGTGAACGTCGCCGTGAACCTCGGTGCCTCGGCGCTCGGCGGCGGACACGGGCCCGAGTAGTCCGTGCGCGTGCCGTCCAGGCCGACCCGCACCGACTGCGGCGGCGGACTGCTCTCCTCGCTCTCGCTCTCGCTCGGCGTCGGGGACGGACTGGACTTCCCGCTCCCGGTGTTCCGCGGCGGATCCTTGGTCGCGGCGGGCGAACTCGCCCCGGCACCCCGGTCGCCGTTCCCGTCGCCGTCCCCGCGGTTCAGCAGCGCGTACGTCAGCCCGCCCACCGCGAGCGCCAGCGCGACCACGCCCGCGACCAGCACCCGGCCGGCCCGGCGGTCACGGTCCTGACCGGTCGCCGTCGTCGTCGCACCGGAACCGGACGGTGCCGGCCGGCCCGGGAAGGGCATCGGG
>NZ_NGFN01000479.1 GCF_002148965.1 Streptomyces swartbergensis
CCCCCCGTGCCGCCCCTTCCACCACGAGCACGACCTCCACCGGCCCGTCCACGCCCGGCACCCCGTCCGACGCCAACCGGTCCCGCAACCGCTCCGCCGCCCCCTTCCGGTCCCGCCACCAACCGTCGGGCACCGACCCGACGACATTCGCGGCGTCGACGACGACAAGCAAGGGAGCGTTGCTGTTCATGTCGTCAGGGTCGCACGGCGGATCTCGGCCAGGCAGGGGGCGGGCTCGCCGGCCTGCCACCCGGCCCGCGTAAAGTGAACTGGTGAACGGCGACTGGCTCATCCGCGGCCGCGACGGCCGCCTCACCGTCTACCTGCCCTCCGGCGACGCCGTCCTGTGCCGTGCCGAACGCGGCCCCGCCGGCTCCTGGGACGCCCCCCGAACCGTCGGCGGCACCCAGAAGCTGCACCCGGGTGTCGCGGTCGGCCAGGGTGCCGACGGCTACGCCCATCTGGCCGCCTGGCGGCCCACCGTGCCGGGCGAGTCGGGACTCGTGCACTCCACCCACTTCCGGCCCCGGCTCGCGCCCCTGGACTGGATCCCGATCGGGCACCCCGACAAGAAGGGCGACCGGACGGGCGAGCCGGCCGTCGCCGTCGACGCCCAGGGGCGTGGCTATGTCTTCGTCCGTAACAAGGGCGGCGGAGTGAGCCTGCGCAACCAGAAGGAGAAGGGCGGCTGGGGGCCTTGGCAGGACCTCCAGGGGCATGACGTCGAGGGCGAGTTGGCCGCCGTGACGGGGGAGTCGGGGCTGGTCGAGGTGTATGCCGCCACGGCCGGCGGGATTCTGCACTGGCGGCAGGAGGAGCCGGGCCGGACGCCGGTACGGGGGGAGGGTGTTGACGTGCCCGTTCGTCCGGGGACCCTGCGCGCCCTCGCGACGTCCGCCGAGCACACCACCCTCTTCTTCACGGACCTCTCCGGCGACCTGTGCGCCTGGCGCCCGGGGGAGAAGCCGGTGACGCTCATCGCCTCCGCCGGGCCGGGGCCCGTGTCCGCCGTGCGCTGTGAGATCGAGGGGCACGACTGCACCGTCCTCGCCCAGCGGTCGTCGAGCGGCCGGGTCGCTTTCGCCGCCTATCCGACCGAACTGGAGTCCGCCGGGGCCTGGTGGACCGAGTCCGGCCCCCAACTGCCCGCCGACGCCACGGTGTCGCTCGCGCTCGACGAGCACGATGAGGTCGTCGCGGCCTCCCTCTCCCCGTCGACCGGAAAACTGCTGCTCACCCGCCGCAAGGACGAACCGGGGCTCGCGCTGGAGGCCTGGCGGGAGATCTGACACCCCGTTCCTCCGTGGCGGCACGCAGAAGGGGGGTGGAGCGTCCGGATCGTCACCGCACGCCCCACCCCCCTCAGGGGTTACGCGTTACGCGGGGACGCTCGCCACGCCCTGCGCCAGGAACCTCTTGCCGTTGACCCGCTCGGAGACGCCCTCGCGGTCCAGGTACGGCGTGATGCCGCCCAGGTGGAACGGCCAGCCGGCGCCCGTGATCAGGCACAGGTCGATGTCCTGCGCCTCGGCGACGACGCCCTCGTCGAGCATGATGCCGATCTCCTGCGCCACCGCGTCCAGGACGCGCTCGCGGACCTGCTCCTCCGTCAGGACGGTGTCGCCCTGCTTCAGCAGCGCGGCGACCTCCGGGTCCAGCTCCGGCTTGCCGCTGTCGTAGACGTAGAAGCCGCGCTTGCCCGCCTCGACGACCGCCTTGAGGTTCGGGGAGACCGTGAAGCGGTCCGGGAACGCCTTGTTGAGCGTCTCGGAGACGTGCAGGCCGATCGCCGGGCCGACGAGTTCCAGGAGGACGAGCGGCGACATCGGCAGGCCCAGCGGCTCGACGGCTTTCTCGGCGACCTCGACCGGGGTGCCCTCGTCGATCACGTTCTGGATCTCGCCCATGAAGCGGGTCAGGATGCGGTTCACGACGAACGCCGGGGCGTCCTTGACCAGCACCGCGGTCTTCTTCAGCTTCTTGGCGACGCCGAACGCCGTGGCCAGGGAGGCGTCGTCGGTCTGCTCGCCGCGGACGATCTCCAGCAGCGGCAGCACGGCGACCGGGTTGAAGAAGTGGAAGCCGACGACCCGCTCGGGGTGCTTCAGCTTCGACGCCATCTCCGATACCGACAGCGAGGAGGTGTTGGTGGCCAGGATCGCGTGCGCCGGGGCGACCGCCTCGACCTCCGCGAACACCTTCTGCTTGACGCCCATCTCCTCGAACACGGCCTCGATGATGAAGTCCGCGTCCGCGAAGCCCTCGGCCTTGTCCAGGACACCGGTCACCAGCGCCTTGAGGCGGTTGGCCTTGTCCTGGTTGATGCGGCCCTTGCCGAGCAGCTTGTCGATCTCGGCGTGGACGTAGCCCACACCCTTGTCGACGCGCTCCTGGTCGATGTCGGTCAGCACGACCGGCACCTCCAGGCGGCGCAGGAACAGCAGCGCGAGCTGGCTGGCCATCAGACCGGCGCCCACGACACCGACCTTGGTAACCGGGCGGGCCAGGCTCTTGTCCGGGGCACCCGCGGGACGCTTGCCGCGCTTCTGCACCAGGTTGAAGGCGTAGATGCCGGCCCGCAGTTCGCCGCCCATGATCAGGTCGGCGAGCGCCTTGTCCTCGGCGTCGTAACCCTGCTGGAGGTCGCCGTTCTTGGCGGCGGCGATGATGTCCAGCGCGCGGTAGGCGGCCGGGGCGGCGCCGTGCACCTTGGAGTCCGCGATGAAACGGCCCTTGGCGACGGCCTGGTCCCAGCCCTCGCCACGGTCGATCACCGGGCGCTCGATCTCCAGCTCGCCCTTGAGGACCGACGCGGTCCAGATCAGCGACTGCTCCAGGAAGTCCGCGCCCTCGAAGATCGCGTCGGCGATCCCGAGCTCGTAGACGTGCTTGCCCTTGAGCTGCTTGTTCTGGTTGAGGCTGTTCTCGATGATCACCGAGACGGCCTTGTCGGCGCCGATCAGGTTCGGCAGCAGCGTGCAGCCGCCCCAGCCGGGAACCAGGCCGAGGAACACCTCGGGCAGCGAGAACGCCGGGACGGCCGAGGAGACGGTCCGGTAGGTGCAGTGCAGACCGACCTCGACGCCACCGCCCATCGCGGCGCCGTTGTAGTACGCGAAGGTCGGCACGGCCAGCTTGGACAGCCGCTTGAAGACCTCGTGGCCGCCCTTGCCGATGGCGAGCGCGTGCTCGTACTCCTTGAGGATCTCCACACCCTTGAGGTCGGCGCCGACCGCGAAGATGAACGGCTTGCCGGTGATGCCGACGCCGACGATCTCGCCGTCCGCCGCCTCCTTCTCGACCTGGTCGATCGCGGCGTTGAGGTTCGCCAGCGAGGCCGGGCCGAAGGTGGTCGGCTTGGTGTGGTCGTGGCCGTTGTCCAGGGTGATCAGGGCGAAGCGCCCGGCACCCGCGGGGAGGTCGAAGTGGCGTACGTGCGCACTCGTGACGACCTCGTCCGGGAACAGCTCGGAAGCCTGCTTCAGAAGCTCGGCGGTGGTGCTCACTTGTCCCCCTCGAAGTGCGGGTTCTCCCAGATGACCGTCGCGCCCATGCCGAAGCCGACGCACATGGTGGTCAGGCCGTAGCGGACGTGCGGCTGCTCCTCGAACTGGCGGGCCAGCTGCGTCATCAGGCGGACGCCGGAGGAGGCCAGCGGGTGGCCGAAGGCGATGGCGCCGCCGTACTGGTTGACGCGCTCGTCGTCGTCGGCGATGCCGTAGTGGTCGAGGAAGGCCAGGACCTGGACGGCGAAGGCCTCGTTGATCTCGAACAGGCCGATGTCGGAGATGGACAGGCCCGCCTGGGCCAGCGCCTTCTCCGTCGCCGGGATCGGGCCGTAGCCCATGACCTCCGGCTCCACGCCCACGAAGGAGTAGGAGACCAGGCGCATCTTCACGGGGAGGTCGTTCTCCCGCGCGAACTCCTCGGAGGCGATGAGCGAGGCGGTGGCGCCGTCGTTCAGACCGGCCGCGTTACCGGCGGTGACCCGGCCGTGCACACGGAACGGGGTCTTGAGGCCCTGGAGGTTCTCCAGGGTCGTGCCCGGACGCATCGGCTCGTCGGCGGTGACCAGGCCCCAGCCCGTCTCTCCGGCCTCGGGGGAGGTGCGGCGCACCGAGACCGGCACCAGGTCGGCCTGGATCTTGCCGTTGGCGTACGCCTTGGCGGCCTTCTCCTGGGAGCGCACGGCGTACTCGTCGGCGCGCAGCTTGGTGATCTGCGGGTAACGGTCGTGCAGGTTCTCCGCGGTCATGCCCATGAACAGGGCCGACTCGTCGACCAGCTTCTCGGAGACGAACCGCGGGTTCGGGTCGACGCCCTCACCCATGGGGTGACGGCCCATGTGCTCGACACCGCCGGCGATGGCGACGTCGTAGGCACCGAAGGCGACGGAACCGGCGACCGTGGTCACGGCCGTCAGGGCGCCCGCACACATGCGGTCGATGGAGTAACCCGGCACGGACTGCGGCAGGCCGGCGAGGATCCCCGCGGTACGGCCGATGGTGAGGCCCTGGTCGCCGATCTGGGTGGTCGCGGCGATGGCGACCTCGTCGATCTTCTTCGGGTCGAGACCGGGGTTGCGGCGCAGCAGCTCCCGGATCGCCTTCACGACGAGGTCGTCGGCACGGGTCTCGTGGTAGATGCCCTTCGGGCCCGCCTTGCCGAACGGGGTGCGGACGCCGTCTACGAAGACGACGTCCCTGACGGTACGAGGCACGATGGCTCTCCTCCAGGGTCCAGGACGCTGAGCGCTTGCTCATCCCATGCTACTTATGAGTAACGTAGCTGCCCAGTCCTGACATGGCGAGCGGTGAACGTCACATCTCACCGGGGTGGCGCTGTGGACCCTCTCGGCGTCAGCACCGGAGTCGGCACGGGATGCGACCCGGCCGCTCCGTCCCCGGTGATCACCGCGAACAACGTCCGAGCCACGTCCGCTCCAAAACCGTGCACGTCATGACTCATCGCGGACAAGGTCGGATGCGTCAGCCGGCACAGCTGCGAGTCGTCCCACGCCAGCAGCGACACGTCCTCCGGCACCCGCAGCCCCATCTCCGCCGCCACCGACAACCCCGCCACCGCCATGATGTCGTTGTCGTACACGATCGCCGTCGGCCGGTCCGGCGGCGCGGCCGACAGCAGTGACCGCGTCGCCCGCGCTCCCGCGTCCCCCGAGAAGTCGGTCGCGACCTGCCACGCCCCGGCC
>NZ_NGFN01000048.1 GCF_002148965.1 Streptomyces swartbergensis
TTCCACGCCCCCAGAGGTCCACCAGCCCCACCATCCGGGCCGGGAGCCGGACGCGGGGGCCTGGCAGGCGCATCTGCGATGACGAGATGCCGTCGATTCCCTGCGATCTGATCCGAACGACAGGCCCTACCCGACCACGCGCCCGTTCAGCACCACCCGGCGCGGTGCCGCCAGCACGCCCACGTCCTTGCGCGGGTCCTCGTCGTAGACGACGAGGTCGGCCGGGGCGCCCTCGTCCAGGCCGGGGCGGCCGAGCCAGGTCCGGGCCGTCCAGGTTCCCGCGGCCAGGGCCTCGACGGGCGGGATGCCCGCGGTGACCAGTTCGGCGACCTCCGCCGCCGCGAGGCCGTGGGCGAGTCCGCCGCCCGCGTCGGTGCCGACGAAGACCGGGATCCCGGCGTCGTAGGCGCCCCGCACGGTGTCGTAGCGGCGTTCATGGAGCCGGCGCATATGGGCCGACCAGCGCGGGAACCGGGACTCGCCGCCGTCGGCGAGCTGCGGGAAGGTCGCGATGTTGACCAGGGTCGGGACGATGGCGACGCCCCGTTCGGCGAACAGCGGGATGAGGTCCTCGGTCAGGCCCGTCGCGTGCTCGATGCAGTCGATGCCCGCCTCGACGAGGTCCTGGAGGGAGTCCTCCGAAAAGCAGTGCGCGGTGACCCGGGCGCCCAGCCGGTGCGCCTCGGCGATCGCCGCTTCCACCGCCCCGCGCGGCCAGCAGGCCGACAGGTCGCCGAGGTCGCGGTCGATCCAGTCGCCGACCAGCTTCACCCAGCCGTCGCCGCGCCGCGCCTCCTGGGCGACGTAGGCGACCAGGTCGTCCGGCTCGATCTCCCAGGCGTAGTTGCGGATGTAGCGGCGGGTGCGGGCGATGTGCCGCCCGGCACGGATGATCTTCGGCAGGTCGTCGCGGTCGTCGATCCAGCGGGTGTCGGAGGGCGAGCCCGCGTCGCGGATCAGCAGCGTGCCCGCGTCCCGGTCGGTCAGCGCCTGCTTCTCGGCGACGTCCTGCGGGACCGCGCCGTGCCGGTCGAGTCCCACGTGGCAGTGCGCGTCGACGAGGCCGGGCAGGGCCCAGCCCCGGACGGTACGGATGTCGCGGGCGCCGGCGGGACGGTCGTAGGAGATCCGGCCGTCGACGACCCACAGCTCGTCGCGGACCTCCTCGGGTCCGACGAGCACCCGTCCCTTCACATGCAGCACCGTGCGATCGCTCATGTACGGCACCCTAGCCAGCCGCTAGTCGGCCTTGCCCACCTGGTCCGAGGTCCCCTCCTCCACCTCGGCCATGGCGGGGTCGAGGAGGCGGGAGAGGAAGTGGCGGGTGCGGTCGTGGCGCGGGTTGCCGATGACCTGCTCGGGGACGCCGTCCTCGACGATCACGCCGCCGTCCATGAAGACGACCCGGTCGGCGACCTCTCGGGCGAAGGTCATCTCGTGGGTGACGACCATCATCGTCATGCCCTCGTCGGCGAGCATGCGCATCACCGCGAGGACGTCGCCGACCAGTTCGGGGTCCAGCGCCGAGGTCGGCTCGTCGAACAGCATCACCTCGGGGCCCATGGCCAGGGCCCGGGCGATGGCGACGCGCTGCTGCTGGCCGCCGGAGAGGGAGGAGGGGTAGGCGGCCGCCTTCTCGGACAGGCCCACGCGCGCCAGGTTCTCGGCGGCCACCTTCGCGGCCGCCGCCTTGTCGCGGCGCAGCACCCGCCGCTGCGGCAGGGTGAGGTTCTCGGTCACCGTCAGGTGCGGGAACAGGTTGAACTGCTGGAAGACCATGCCGATGCGGCGGCGCACGGCGTCGATGTCGACGTCCGGGTCGGTCAGTTCCGTACCGCCGACGAACACCTGCCCCTTCGTCGGCTCCTCCAGCAGGTTCACGCAGCGCAGCAGCGTCGACTTGCCGGAGCCGGACGGGCCGATGACGCAGACGACCTCGCCCCGGCCGATCTCCAGGTCGATGCCGCGCAGCACCTCGTTGGCGCCGAACGACTTGTGCAGCGCGCGTACCTCGATCTCGGGTCGGCTCATTTCACGGCCTCCTGGGCCTTCGCCTCCATGCGGCGTACGACGAAGCCGAGCGGGATCGTGACCAGCAGGTAGCACAGTCCGGCGACCAGGATCGGCGTGGAGTTGGCGGTCTGGCTGGCCAGGTCGCGGCCGTACTTGGACAGTTCGCGCTCCTCCAGGGTGACGCCGAGGAACAGCACCAGCGAGGAGTCCTTGAACAGCAGCACCAGTTCGTTGGTGAGCGGCGGGAGGATGATGCGGAACGCCTGCGGGATGATGATGGAGATCATGGCCCGCGCGGGCGAGAAGCCGAGCGAACGGGCCGCCTCCATCTGCCCCTTGGGCACGGCCTGGATGCCGGCGCGGATCGTCTCCGCCATGTACGCGGCGGCCACCAGGCCGAGCGCGAGGGCGACCTTGCCGTACGTGCCGCCGATGATCTCGGTGCCGGGGAAGGCCAGCGGCACGGCGACGCCGATGAAGATGAAGATCAGCAGGGCGGGCAGACCGCGGAAGATCTCGATGTAGATCCCGGCGAGCCAGCGGTACGGGCCGACGGAGGACAGCCGCATCAGCGCGATCACCATGCCGAGGGCCAGCCCCACGGCGAAGCCGGTCACCGTGTAGAGCACGGTGTTCTTCAGCGCCAGCGTGATGACGTCCGGGAACATGCGCTCGGCGATGTCCGCCTGCGCGAACTGGTTCTGGAGCCGGTCCCAGTCGGCCGAGACCGCGAAGACGATCACGGCCGCGACGAAGACGGCGTACTGGACGCCGCGCGAGACGCTGCGCTTCTGCCGCCGGGTGAGGCCCTTCTTCTTCGGCTGGACTTCGGGCGTGGCCGTGTCGGTCATGAGGCGGCGGGCGACGCGGCGGACTCCTCGTACGGGCCGATCCACTGCTCGTACAGCTTCTTGTACGTGCCGTCGGCCTTGGCGTCCGCGATCGCCTTGTTGATGGCGGCGCGGAGCTTGGTGTTGCCCTTCTTCACCGTGAAGCCGTACTGCTCGCCGGTGTTGATCTGCTCGGCGACCTGGAAGGCGTCGGCGTTGGCCTTGTCCTTCAGCCAGCCCTGGACGACGGGGTAGTCGATGATCACGGCCTGGACCTGGCCGGTGCGCAGACCGTTGAGGACGGCGTCGGAGGACTCGAAGGAGACCGGGTCGAGGCCCTTGCTCTTGGCGTAGTCCTCACCGGTCGTCTGCGCCTGGGCGCCGAGCTTCTTGCCCTTGAGCTCGGCGAAGGAGCCGATGCCGCTCTTCTTGTCGACCAGCACGGCCTGGGTGGCGTTGAAGTACGGGTCGGAGAAGTCGACGTTCTTCTTGCGCTCCTCGGTGATGGTCATGCCGGCCGCGGCGAGGTCGCACTGGCCGGCGTTGAGGGATCCGCCGGTCTTGAAGTTCTCGAAGGGCTGGTCGACGATGTCCTGCCGCACGCCCAGGTCCTTGGCGACCAGGTCGATCAGCGACACGTCGAAGCCCTGCACCTTGCCGTCGATCTCCGACTGGAACGGCGGATACGGCAGGTGGGTGCAGGTGGTGAGCTTGCCCGCCTTGACGAGTTCGACGCCGCCCGCGGCCGTTTTCGTACCGCTGCCGCCGTCGTCGGTGGAGGTGCAGCCGGCCACGAGCAGCAGCCCGGCCGTCGCGGTGGTGGCGGCCAGGATGCGGGCCCGGTGCCCGGGGTGCGTGTTCACGGCGAGCCTCCTGTGAGTGAACTGTGGGTTCCGATCATAAGGAGAAGTTTGAGTGACTGAAAACAATCCGATGGCCGCGGGGGCTTCGGGCCTGCGAAGTCACCGGTCGAAGAGGGCCGGAGCGCGGCGGTTACGCTCGTTCCCGTTGTTCCCGCGAGTAGTCCCCGCGAGTTGTCCCCGCACGTGAAGAGAGTGCCACCGTGACGCATCCGTTTCTGGACCTTGCCCCGCTCGGTGCCGGCCGTTTCGCCACGATCGAGGACCGTGTGGCGCGGCTGCTGAGCACCGAGCAGGACGTCGTGATCATGCAGGGTGAGGCGCTGCTGCCGCTGGAGGGCGCGATCCGTGCCGCGGCCGGGCCGGGCACGACGGCCCTGAACGTCATCACGGGTCCGTACGGGCAGACCTTCGGCGACTGGCTGCGGGACTGCGGGGCGACGGTGGTCGACCTGGCGGTGCCCTTCCACACGGCGGTCACGGCCGAGCAGATCCGGCAGGCCTTCGCCGAGCACCCGGAGATCGACTTCGTGTCGCTGGTGCACGCGGAGGCGGCGACCGGCAACACCAATCCGGTCGCGGAGATCGGCGAGGTGGTGCGCGCGCACGGGGCCCTGTTCTATCTGGACGCGGTGGCGTCGATCAGTGCCGAGCCGGTGCTGCCGGACGCGTGGGGCGTGGACCTGTGCGTGATCGGGGCGCAGAAGGCGATGGGCGGGCCGGCCGGCGTGTCGGCCGTGTCGGTGAGCGAGCGGGCCTGGGCCCGGATGGCGGCGAACCCGCGGGCGCCGCGCCGGTCGTATCTGTCGCTGCTCGACTGGAAGGAGCGGTGGATCGACGGCGGCCGCAAGGCGCTGCTGCACGCGCCCGCGCAGCTGGAGATGCTGGCACTGGAGGCGTGCGTGGAGCGGATCGAGGCGGTGGGGCTCGACGCGGTGATGGCCCGGCACGCGTCGGCCGCGGCGGCCACGCGGGCCGGGGCGGTCGCGCTCGGTGGCGGGCTGGAGCCGTATGTGTACGAGGCCCGGGACGCGGCGCCCGTCGCCACGACGCTCCGGGCACCGTCCGGGGTGGTGGCGTCGGAGCTGGTGGCCAGGGCGCTGGAGGCGGATCCGGCGGTGCCGGTCGCCGCYGGCGGGGGCGCGCTGGCCAAGGAGATGATCCGGGTCAACCACTACGGGGCCGATGCGACGCCGGGGGCCGTGCGGGCGAGCCTGGCGGCGTTGGGCGCCGCGCTCTCGGAGGCGGGGCTGTCGGTGGACGTGGAGGGGGCGCKGCGGGCGGCCGAGGAGGCGTGGCGGTAGTCGGGACCCGCCGTTGTCAGTGGCCCGTGCCATGCTCCCGGCATGACCACCAACACCCCCGCCGACACCCCCGTCACCCTTCCCGACGGCCGCCCCGTCCCGCACCTGACCGGTGACGAGCGGGCCATGCTGGAGAGCTGGCTGGACTTCCACCGGGCCACGCTGGCGCTGAAGTGCGCCGGGCTGGACGRCGCGCAGGTGCGGACCGCGTCGGCCGAGCCGTCCACGCTGACGCTGCTCGGGCTGGTGCAGCATCTCGCCGAGGTCGAGCGGAACTGGTTCCAGCGGGTGGCCGCCGGGCTCGATGTGCCGCCGGTGTACGAGGACGGCACCGGCTACGCACCAGCCCCGGGGCGGGGGCTCGACGAGGCGCTCGGGATCTGGCGGCGGGAGATCGAGCGGGGGCGGGAGCTGTGTGCGGGGCTGCCGCTGGACCACATCGGGCGGGTCGCCGAGGGGCCGGTGCCCGGGATGGAGGTCAGCCTGCGCTGGGTGCTGATCCACATGATCGAGGAGTACGCCCGGCACAACGGTCATGCCGATCTCCTGCGGGAACGTATCGACGGAGTGACCGGGGCCTGAATTAAACGTGTTTCCGAGACGACTCACATGTAAGCTGGCACACAATTAAGAATTCTTTCAAGAACAGCTTCCCGTATTCTTCTGCCCGCTTTCTCTGATCCTAAACCCAAAGATTTTGAGGACACCCGGAGAAGGAATTCGGGCAGATCTCGTGGTGATTACATGGCTGTGACGCGTTACACAACGTGACTGCTTTGCCCGGTATTACCCGGACAATATCGGGCATACTGCCGCCCTTTAGTGTGAACCCTCGCGCCCGCGCGATAACACAGGCCTGGCTCATACGTAACCCCTTTCGGCGATGCAATTTTGAATTTCGCTGGGTAAGTTCAATTCGCATGACTGCCGTACAAGCAGATCCGCAAATCGACCGCCCAACGGTGGCTGACGGAGCCGCGCTCTGGCGGATGGCGAAGGACTCGAAGGTTCTCGACCTGAACTCGTCCTACAGCTATCTGCTGTGGTGCCGCGACTTCGCGGCCACGTCGGCCGTGGCGCGTGACGAGCACGGCGAGCCGATGGGCTTCATCACCGGGTACGCGCGGCCGGACAGCCCGCGCACCCTGCTGGTCTGGCAGGTGGCGGTGGACGAGGCGCACCGCGGGCGCGGGCTGGCCGCCGCGCTGCTCGACGGTCTGGTCGCCCGGACCGTCGCCGAACGCGGGGTGACGACGGTGGAGACCACCATCACGCCGGGCAACACCGCCTCGGAGCGCCTGTTCACGTCGTTCGCCGAGCGGCACGGCGCCCGGCTGGAGCGTGAGGTGCTGTTCGAGACGGCCGTGTTCCCCGACGGGCCGCACGACCCCGAGGTCCTGTACCGCATCGGCCCGCTGTCCCGCTGACTTCTCCCCTGACTCCCTCAGACTTCCCCCACGCACCGAGGAGCGATTCGTCGTGACCATCACCCAGCCCGACCTGAGTGTCTTCGAGACCGTCGAGTCCGAGGTACGCAGCTACTGCCGCGGCTGGCCCACCGTCTTCGACCGTGCGGTGGGCAGCCGCATGTACGACGAGGACGGCCATGAGTACCTCGACTTCTTCGCCGGAGCCGGGTCACTGAACTACGGGCACAACAACCCCGTCCTGAAACGCGCCCTGATCGACTACCTGGAGCGGGACGGCGTCACGCACGGGCTCGACATGTCGACCACCGCCAAGCGCACGTTCCTGGAGGCCTTCCAGAACCTGCTGCTGCGGCCGCGCGACCTGCCGTACAAGGTCATGTTCCCCGGCCCGACCGGCACCAACGCCGTGGAGGCCGCGCTGAAGCTGGCGCGGAAGGTGAAGGGGCGCGAGTCGATCGTGTCGTTCACCAACGCCTTCCACGGCATGTCGCTGGGCTCGCTCGCCGTCACCGGCAACGCCTTCAAGCGGGCCGGCGCCGGCATCCCGCTGGTGCACGGCACGCCGATGCCGTTCGACAACTACTTCGACGGCCAGGTCCCGGACTTCCTGTGGTTCGAGCGGCTGCTGGAGGACCAGGGGTCCGGCCTGAACAAGCCGGCTGCCGTGATCGTCGAGACCGTGCAGGGCGAGGGCGGCATCAACGTGGCCCGGGCCGAGTGGCTGCGCGCCCTGTCCGAGCTGTGCGAGCGGCAGGACATGCTGCTGATCGTCGACGACATCCAGATGGGCTGCGGCCGTACCGGCGCCTTCTTCTCCTTCGAGGAGGCGGGCATCACGCCGGACATCGTCACCGTCTCGAAGTCGATCAGCGGCTACGGCCTGCCGATGTCGCTGTGCCTGTTCAAGCCGGAGCTCGACGTCTGGGAGCCCGGTGAGCACAACGGCACCTTCCGCGGCAACAACCCCGCCTTCGTCACGGCGACCGCGGCCCTGGAGACGTACTGGGCCGACGGCTCCGCGATGGAGAAGCAGACCCGCAAGCGCGGCGAGCAGGTCGAGCAGGCGCTGATCTCCATCACCGAGGAGAACCTGGCCGACGTGAAGGAGTACCGGGGCCGCGGCCTGGTGTGGGGCATGGAGTTCCACGACAAGGACCGTGCGGGCAAGATCGCCAAGCGCGCCTTCGAGCTCGGGCTGCTCATCGAGACGTCCGGGCCCGAGAGCGAGGTCGTGAAACTGCTCCCCGCCCTGACGATCACGCCCGAGGAACTGGACGAGGGCCTGTCGACGCTGGCCCGCGCCGTCCGCGAGACCGCCTGACCGAGCAACCGGCACCACCCAATTAGGAGGCATCGCAGCACCGTGATTGTCCGTTCGTTCAAGGAGATCGAAGGTACCGACCGGCACGTGAAGTCGGCGTCCGGGACGTGGGAGAGCAAACGCATCGTCCTCGCCAAGGAGAAGGTCGGCTTCTCCCTGCACGAGACGATCCTGTACGCGGGTACGGAGACGTCGATGTGGTATGCGAACCACATCGAGGCCGTCGTCTGCGTGGAGGGCGAGGCCGAGCTGACCGACCGCGAGACCGGGAAGTCGTACACCATCACGCCCGGGACCATGTACCTCCTGGACGGGCACGAGAAGCACACGCTGCGGATCAAGAAGGACTTCCGCTGCCTCTGCGTCTTCAATCCGCCCGTGACCGGACGGGAGGACCACGACGAGAACGGCGTTTACCCGCTGCTCACCGAGGAGGTGTGACGTTTCCATGACCGCCATCACCGACACCACCACCGGCATCCCCGACCTGTACCCCAGTCGTGGCGCCACCGAGGTGCTCACCCCGCGCCAGGACCCGGTCGTCTGGGGCGCCCCCGACGCGCCCGGCCCGGTCGCGCCGGCCGACCTGCTGTCCTTCGAGCGTGACGGCTTCCTCGCCATCGACCAGCTCATCACCGACGACGAGGTCGCCGTCTACCGCAACGAGCTGAACCGGCTGGTGAACGACCCGGACATCCGCGCCGACGAGCGGTCGATCGTCGAGCCGAAGTCCCAGGAGATCCGCTCGGTCTTCGAGGTGCACAAGATCAGCGAGGTCTTCGCCAGGCTGGTGCGGGACGAGCGGGTCGTCGGCCGGGCGCGGCAGATCCTCGGCTCGGACGTCTACGTCCACCAGTCGCGGATCAACGTCAAGCCGGGCTTCGGGGCCAGTGGCTTCTACTGGCACTCCGACTTCGAGACGTGGCACGCCGAGGACGGTCTGCCGCGGATGCGCACGGTGTCGGTCTCGATCGCGCTGACCGAGAACTACGACACCAACGGCGGGCTCATGATCATGCCGGGGTCGCACAAGACGTTCCTCGGGTGCGCGGGGGCCACGCCGAAGGACAACTACAAGAAGTCGCTGCAGATGCAGGACGCGGGCACGCCGTCGGACGACGCGCTGACCCTGCTGGCCTCGCAGCACGGCATCAAGTTGTTCACGGGCAAGGCCGGTTCGGCGACGTGGTTCGACTGCAACTGCATGCACGGCTCCGGCGACAACATCACGCCGTTCCCGCGCAGCAATGTGTTCATCGTGTTCAACAGCGTGGAGAACACGGCGGTGGAGCCGTTCGCGGCGCCGGTGCGGCGACCGGAGTTCATCGGTTCGCGGGACTTCACTCCGGTGCGGTGACCGCTCCCTCCGGTGACGTGACCGGATGACACAGCTGCCGGGTGGGGCCTCCTCGTGTGGGACGGGAGGCCCCACCCGGTTTTGTCATGCGGCCAGGACCTCCAGCAGACGGTCGACATCCGCCGGGGTGTTGTAGAGGTGGAACGCCGCCCGCAGATTCCCCGCCCGGTCGGACACCTCGATGCCCGCGCGGCTCAGCTCGCCCTGCCGGTGGCCCAGCCCCGGCACGGACACGATCGCCGAGCCCGGCGCGGGCACCGGCGCGTGGCCCAGCTCGGCGAGCCCCACACGGAAGCGGTCCGCGAGGGCGACATCGTGGGCGTGCACGACGTCGACGCCGATCTCCTCCAGCAGCTCCAGGGAGGCGCGCAGCCCGGCGTAGGTGAGGAGCGAGGGGCTGATGTCGAAGCGCCGTGCGGAGTGGGCGAGTTCCTCGACAGGGCCGTAGCAGCTCTCCCAGGGACGCTCACCGGCGACCCAGCCGGCGAGCAGCGGCGTGAGCCCGCCGAAGTCCTGCGGGACGACGAAGAACGCGGCCCCGTGCGGCCCGAGCAGCCACTTGAAGCCGACGGCGGCCAGGAAATCGTCGGCGTCGGCCTCCATCGGCAGCCAGCCGGCCGACTGGGAGGCGTCGACGTAGGTACGGGCCCCGTGCGCCCGGGCCGCCTCGCGCACGGCCGGCAGGTCGGCGAGCCGGCCGTCGGCGGACTGGGCGGTGCTGACCGCGACGAGCGCGGTGCCGGGCCGGACGGACTCGGCGAGCCGCTCCAGGGGAACGGCGCGCACCTTGAGGTCGCCGCGCGCGTGGAAGGGGTTGACCAGGGAGGCGAAGTCGGCCTCCGCGGTGAGGACTTCGGCGCCCGCGGGCAGCGAGGCGGCGATCAGCCCGCCGTACTCGGCGACCGAGGCGCCGGTGGCGACACGCTCGGCCGGCACACCGGCCAGCCGGGCGAAACAAGCGCGGGCGGCCTCGACGTCCTCGTAGAGGGGACCCAGCGGCGTGCCCTCCGCGCGCATCCGCACCGCCTGCTGTACGGCGGAGACGGTACGGGCGGGCAGGAGCCCGTTGCTCGCGGTGTTGAGGTAGGTGTGCTTCGGGGCGAACTCGGCACGGACGAGGTTCTCGAAGGTCTCCATGGAACCACTCTGCGGCCCCTGGATCTCCCCGTCCATTGCCGATTTCTGCGTGATGTCGCTAAGGAGCGCTTATAGATACGCCACGAGCTGCGGTTTCAGCGCTGGGGCACCGCGCAGCCGTCCGGCCCGCACGCGTCAGCGTCCGCGCCCCCGCTGTCCACGATCTTCAGCGGCGAGCGCTCGCCGTACGCCTGGGTCAGGGCCTGGGCGAAGACCTCCGCGGGCTGGGCACCGGAGACGCCGTACTTGCGGTCGAGCACGAAGAACGGCACACCGCTCGCGCCGAGCTGCGCGGCCTCGCGCTCGTCGGCGCGCACGTCGTCGGCGTAGGCGCCGGGGTCGGCGAGCACCGCGCGGACGGCCTCCGCGTCCAGTCCGGCGGCCACGGCGAGCTCCACCAGCCGCTCGTCGTCGTTGAAGACGGAGCGCTCCTCGGCGAAGTTCGCCCGGTACAGCAGGTCGAGCAGCGGCTCCTGGCGCCCCTGCTCCTTGGCGAAGTGCAGCAGGCGGTGCATGTCGAAGGTGCTGCCGTGGTCGCGGCCCCGGGTGCGGTAGTCCAGCCCCTCGGCGGCGGCCTGCGCGCCCAGGTTGTCCTCACCGGCCTCGGCCTGCGCCTCGCTCATCCCGTACTTCCTGGTGAGCATCGTGATCACGGGCTGGATGTCGTCCTTGGCGCGGCCCGGGTCCAGCTCGAAGGAGCGGTGCACTACCTCGACGTCGTCGCGGTGCGGGAAGTCCCGCAGCGCCTTCTCGAAGCGGGCTTTGCCCACGTAGCACCAGGGGCAGGCGATGTCGCTCCAGATCTCGACGCGCATGTCTTCGGCTCTCTCCAGCTCGTCCGGGGTGCGGAGGCTCCCTCCGCCGAGTTGGTGAACGTTCAAGCAGCCGGTTTCATTCCGCCGCCGGGGCCAACCGCATCGTCAGATGGTGATCCCCCGGTTCGGCCGGTTCCGGCACCCACCCCTGCCGCCGGTAGAACCCCTGCGCCCGCCGGTTGTCGACGTGCACGTCGAGGAGGGCGGTCCGCCGGCCGTCGGCCTGCCACTCCTCGACGCACGCCGCGTGCAGGGCGGTGCCGACACCGCGGCGCCAGTGGCCGGGGTCGACATGGAACTGGAACAGCTTCACGGTGTCCGCCGGGTCGCCCTCGGGAGTGCGGAAGGAGGCCAGGCCGACGATGCGCCCCGCCTCCACGACGCACAGCACCCGCCCCTCCGGTCGCACGAGGGCGCTCTGCCAGGCGGCGAGCCAGTCGGTGCCGTCCTGCGGCAGCCCGCCGGGGTAGTACGTCGCCCGGGCACGCGCGTGCAGCGCGACGATGTCCTCCACCTCGGCGGGCACGGCGGTACGGATCACCCTGCCCGGAGTCACTCGATTCTTGATCACGCAGCGGAGGACGTCCCCGGCCGGGACGCGGTTCCCCGGCAGACCTCAGCTGCCGTCGCGCAGATCGTTCGGCCAGTGCGGCCTGAACTCGATGTGGTCGTACGTCACCACGCAGCCCTCCCCCATCGGCGACTGGGCCATGAAGCCGACCAGGGCCGCGCCCGTCTCCTTCTCGTCGCCCAGGGTGAAGAGGCGGACGAAGGTCCACCGTTCACCGTCGCGGGAGGCGTGGAAGGCGAAGGCGCGGCCGGTGCGGCTCACCCGGAGCCAGACGGAACTGCCGTCGACGGTGAAGGAGTTGGCGTCGTCGGAGTGGCCCCGGGTGACCACCGTGCAGACGGTGGGCACGTCCGGGGAGTACTCCAGGCAGAGCTTGGCCCAGGCGCGCTCGCCGACATGGACGTAGAGCACCCCGGCGTCGAAGGCCGCGCCGAACCCGACCGTGACCCGGGCGATCAGCTGAAAGTCCCCTTCGGGCGCCCCGAGCAGCCGCGGCGCGTCGGAGGCGGGGTCCAGCCCCTCGTCGGTGGGCGGCACGAACCGGTCCTGCCGCGCCCCGGCCCACCCGGTGAGCACGCCGTCCTCATAGGACCAATGGGCCTCGGGCCCATAGGTGCGCAGGGGGAAAGGAAGTTCGGGAAGTTCGAGATCCATTCGACCGAGTCTTTCAGCTCCGGCCCAAAGGGGCGCGGGGAACTGCGCGACAAGCCGCAACGAACCGGCACCCCACAGATCACCGCACCCCAACGGCGCTACCGCTCCAAACGCCCGTTGAACCTACGGGGCAGCCCCAACGGGTTCTCGTCCCGCAGCTCAGCGGGAAGCAGCGCCTCCGGAGCGTTCTGGTAGACAACCGGCCGCAGCCACCGCTCGATCGCCGTACCGCCCACCGACGTGGACGTCGACGTCGTGGCCGGGTACGGCCCGCCGTGGTGCTGGGCCGGCGCGACGGCGACACCCGTGGGCCACCCGTTCACCAGCACACGCCCGGCCAGCGGCGTCAGCTCCTGCAGAAGCTCCGCGCCGCTGCCCTCGCCCGCCGCCTCCTCCTCGGAGAGCTGCACGGTCGCCGTGAGGTTGCCCGGCAGCCGCGACAGCACGGCCTTCACCTCGGCCTCGTCCTCGTAGCGGGCCACCACGGTGACCGGCCCGAAGCACTCCTCCAGGAGCAGGTCGTGCTCCCCCTCCTGGGCCAGCCTGCTCGCCGGAACCGTGAGGAAGCCCGCGCTGACGGTGTGCTCGCCGCCCGCGCCGGGCGTGACCGGGGAGTCGACGTCGGGCAGCTGGGCGCGCTCGGCGACGCCGGCGACGAAGTTGTCGCGCATGCGGTGGTCGAGCAGGACCCCGGCGTCGGTGTCGCTGACCGCGTCGGTCAGCGACTTCAGCAGGGCGTCACCGGCCGCGCCGGACGGCGCGAGGACGAGGCCCGGCTTCACACAGAACTGGCCGACGCCCAGCGTCATCGACCCGGCGAGGCCCGCGCCGATCGCCTCGGCCCGCTCGGCGGCCGCGGCCTCGGTGACGACGACCGGGTTCAGGGAGCCCAGCTCGCCATGGAAGGGGATCGGGACGGGGCGGGCGGCCGCCGCGTCGAAGAGGGCCCGGCCCCCGCGGATGGACCCGGTGAAGCCGGCCGCCGAGACCAGCGGGTGCTTGATCAGCTCGACGCCCGCCTCGAAGCCGTGCACCAGCCCGAGGACGCCCTCGGGGATGTCGTGCCGGGCGGCGGCGCGGCGCAGCACCTTCGCGACGTACTCGGACAGGGCCGGGTGGTCCGGGTGCGCCTTGACGACGACCGGGCAGCCGGCCGCGAGGGCGCTCGCGGTGTCGCCGCCGGCGACCGAGAAGGCGAACGGGAAGTTCGACGCCGAGTACACGGCGACGACACCCAGGGGCACCTTGTAGCGGCGCAGGTCGGGGATCGGCGGGGTCGCGGTGTCGTCGGGGTGATTGATGACGACGTCGAGGAAGGCGCCCTCGTCGACGATGTCGGCGAAGGCCCGCAGCTGGTAGCAGGTGCGGGCGAGCTCGCCGGTCAGCCGGACCGGGCCGAGCGCGGTCTCGGCGTCGGCGGTCTCGACGAGACCGTCCTTGGCCGCCTGAAGCTCCTCGGCGGCGCTGCGCAGGAAGGCCGAGCGGACGGCGCGGTCCGCCAGTGCGCCGCGCGCCTCGTGCGCGGAGCGGACGGCGGCGTCCACCTCCTGGGCTGTGGCCTCCACCGCAACCTGTTCACGCTGCTTCCCGGTTCGGGGGTCGACACTCCAGACTGGTGCTGCTGCCACCGCGGGTCCCTCCACACATGTAATGCCGCAGTACTGGGTCATCCACCAGGGACGTTCGATATACTGAACGCTGTCTCTGATGATGAATATGCTGTGGAGACTATTTCCCGTCGAACGAAGGGGTCAAGGGCGATGTCGGCTGGCGAGACGGGCGGCGGGGCGCAGGTCAAGTCCGCGGTAAGAACGGTTGAACTGCTCGAATACTTCGCCGGGCGTCCCGGTATGCACTCCCTCGCGGCGGTCCAGGAGGCCGTCGGCTACCCCAAGTCCAGTCTCTATATGCTGCTCCGCACGCTCGTCGAGCTGGGCTGGGTGGAGACCGACGCGACGGGCACGCGGTACGGCATCGGCGTGCGGGCCCTGCTGGTCGGCACGTCGTACATCGACGGCGACGAGGTCGTGGCAGCCGCCCGCCCGACCCTGGACCGGCTCTCGGACGACACGACCGAGACGATCCACCTCGCCCGCCTCGACGGCACGAACGTCGTCTACCTCGCCACCCGCCAGTCGCAGCACTACCTGCGCCCCTTCACCCGGGTCGGCCGCCGCCTGCCCGCGCACTCCACGTCCCTCGGCAAGGCGCTGCTGAGCACCTACTCGGACGAGCAGGTCCGCAAGATGCTCCCGGAGACGCTGCCCGCGCTGACCGAGAACACGATCACCGACCGCGAGAAGCTCATCGAGGAGCTGCACCAGGTCCGGGAGCAGGGCTTCGCCGTGGACCGCGAGGAGAACACGCTGGGGCTGCGCTGCTTCGGCGTGGCCATCCCGTACCGCACGCCGGCGCGGGACGCCATCAGCTGCTCGGTGCCGGTGGCGCGACTCACGCCGGCGCACGAACAGCTCGTGAAGGACGCGCTGTTCGACGCGCGGGACCGGCTGACACTGGCCACCCGTAGGCTCTGAGGCATGAACGTCGAGCTGCGCCAGGTCCACGACAGCGATCTGCCGGTCTTCTTCCGGCAGATGAACGACCCCGAGGCTCTCCACATGGCGGCCTTCACCCCCGAGGATCCGGCCGACCGGGACGCCTTCGACGCCCACTGGGCCAAGATCCGGTCCTCCGACGCCGTGGTCCGCACGGTGCTGGCCGACGGTGACGTGGTCGGCAGCGCGGCGGTGTACGGCGAGCCGGGCGAGCGCGAGGTGACGTACTGGGTCGACCGCGCGTACTGGGGGAAGGGCATCGCCACGTCGGCCCTGCGGGCGCTGGTCACGGAGGTCCCCGAGCGCCCCTTGTACGCCCGGGCGGCGTCGGACAACGCGGGCTCGCTGCGCGTTCTGGAGAAGTGCGGGTTCCGTGCCGTCGCCACGGCCAGCGGGTTCGCCAACGCGCGGGGCGCCGAGATCGCGGAGACGGTCCTGATCCTGGAGGGCTGAGCGGCAGCCCCCTGGTATCTCCCCGCGTCTCCCCCGTCCGGCGGAGGCGGATCGTCGTCGTGCAGGAGGTGCCGTCGGCCTGCCGCGCGGGAGCCTGGGCGCATGACGCAGTCGATCGCTCCCCGCACCGCTTCCCGCCCCGCCGTCGGTCTCAGCCGCCCCCGGCGACTCCTCCGTGCCGTCGCCGTCCTCTCCTGCGTGCCGTACCTCGGGCTCAAGGCCGCCTGGATCGCGGGGAGTCACCTCGGGATCCCCGAGGGGAGTGCGCTGCTCGACGACCGCCTCACCATGGCCGTGATCAACAGCCTCTCCGTCCTGCTGGACAGCGCGGTGATCGTGCTGGCGCTGGTGCTGACCCGGCCATGGGGGCTGCGGGTGCCCGCGTGGCTGCTGGCGTTCCCCGTGTGGGTCGCCACCGGGCTGCTCGCGCCGATCATGGCCGGGTTCCCGGCGCAGCTGGTCGTGAGGGCGTTCGGCGGAGGGGGCGCGGAGTCCCCGGGGCGGGACGCCTTCCTGGACGAGTGGGTGTTCGCCGTCGTGTACTCGGGGTTCATCCTCCAAGGGCTCGCCCTCGGCGGCCTCTTCGTGCTCTACGCCCGCGACCGCTGGGGCCATCTGTGGCGGGGCCGGGTCCGGGAACTGCCCGTCGGTGCCGTCGGGCCGGCGCACCGGGCCCTCGCCGCCGTGGCCGCCGTGCTCGCTCTTCTGCCGCTCACCCTCCACGTCCTCTGGGCCTGCGGTGTCACCGCCGGACTCAGCGAGGGCCGGGCGGCGGACCGGGGCGGTGACTTGCAGGTCCTGGAAGCGGTGTACGTGCTGTTCCTCGTCGCGGCCGTCGCCGGCGGACTTCTGCTGGCCTTCCGGCGCGGCCGGGCGCTGCCCGTGGCGGTGCCGCTCGGGCTGGCCTGGGTCGGCTCGGGTGCCGTGGCCTGCTGGGGCGGCTGGCTGGCGCTCGCCTCCCTCGGCGGCGTCGAGGACATCGCCGACCGTCCGACGCCGCTGATGAACCTCGCCTACGCTGGGCAGATGCTCGTCGGCTTCCTCGTCGCCGCCATCGGCGTCTACTACTTCGCCGAGCGCTCGGCCCGGGCCGAGCGGCGGGCCGCGTGAGACGGGCCGCCCGGTCCCTGTTCGGCCGGCGGGCCCGGCTGCGCTGGGTGCATCTGATCCTCGGCGGCGCGCTCGCCATGCCGTACGTCCTGGTCGGCTCGGTGATCATCGGTCCGGCCACCGGCAGCACGAACGTCTTCGGGTCCTTTCCGCTCCAGCTCGCCTCCTTCGGCGTGGGGCTGCCGCTCGCCGCCGTCACGTCCGTGTTCCCGCTGACCCGGCCGCTGGAGGCCGCCGCCGCGCGCTGGCTGTGCGGTGTCGAAGCGGACCGGCTCGCCTTCGGACCGGCCCGCACGCGGGGCGAGAAGGGCCGTACGGCGAGCTGGTTCACGCTCCATCTCGGGATCGGCGGGATCATCGCCGGGATGTCGCTGGCCGTGCCGCCGTTCGCCACCGTGCTGATCCTGCTGCCGGTCTTCGCGGGACTGGGCGGCACCCGGCTCGGGCTGCCCGAAGCCTTCGACCACGCCTGGGCGTTGGCGCTCGCGCCGGTCGCGGGCGCGGCGATGCTCGTCGCCCTCGCCGGCTRCGCCGCCGGCAGCGGTGCGCTGCTGGCCCGCTGGGCGCCCGCGCTGCTCGGCCCGTCTCCCGAGGGCCGGCTCGCGGCCGCCGAGGCCCGCGCCACCGACCTGGCCGTACGCAACCGGCTGGCGCGGGAGCTGCACGAYTCCGTGGGCCATGCGCTGAGCGCCGTCACGCTCCAGGCGAGCGCGGCGCGGCGCGTCCTCGACTCCGACCCGGAGTTCGTCCGCGAGGCCCTGGCCGCGATCGAGGACACGACCCGACGCACCGTCGGCGAACTCGACGCCGTGCTGGGTGTGTTGCGCGAGGGCGACGCGCCCGGCACGGCCCCGGCGCCGACCCTCGCGGCCGACCTCGACGGTCTGCTGCGCCGCACCCGGGCCGGTGGACAGCGCGTGACGGCCACGGTCGACGCCGACCCGGAGTCCCTGCCCCCGTTGTTGTCCCGCGAGGGCTACCGGATCGTGCAGGAGGGGCTGAGCAACGCCCTCAAACACGCGGGCGAACGGGTCGCCGTGGACGTGCGGATCGCGGTGGCGGACGGGCGGCTGGAGATCACCGTGGAGAATCCGATGACCGGCCCTGCGACGGTGACCGGGCCCACGACGGTCACCGGTCCCATGACGGTCACGGGTCCCGCGTCCTCCCGCCCCGGCGGCGGCCACGGGCTGCGCGGCATCGCGGACCGGGTCAGGCTGCTGGGCGGGACCATGACGGCCGGTCCGGCCGCCGGATCGTCCGAACCGGCCGGACAGACCTGGCGGCTGCACGTACGTCTGCCGATGAAAGGACCCGCATGACCCGCCCGACGCCGATCCGTGTCGTCCTCGCCGACGACGAGCGCATGGTCCGCACCGCGCTGCGCGCCATCCTCTCCGCCGAGCCGGACCTGGAGGTGGTGGGCGAGGCGGCCACCGGTGCCGAGGCCGTGTCGGTCGTCCGGGACCTGCGGCCGGACGTCGTCCTCATGGACGTCCGCATGCCGGAGATCGACGGCATCCGCGCCACCGAGCAGATCCTCGCCACCCTGGAGGAGCCGCCCCGGATCGTCGTCGTGACAACCTTCGAGAACGACTCCTATGTGTACGACGCGCTGCGCGCCGGAGCCGCCGGGTTCCTGCTGAAGCGTGCGGACGCGGACGCGCTCGTGCAGGCGGTCCGGCTGGTGGCGCGCAGCGACAGCCTGCTGTTCCCGGCGGCCGTCCGCACCCTCGCGACCGAGCACGCCCGCGCCCACCCGGCGCCGCCCGCGTGGGTGGCGAAGCTCACGGGGCGCGAACGGGAGGTGCTGCGGCACATGGCGGAGGGGCTCACCAACGCGGAGATCGCCCGTCGGATGGAGGTCGGCCCCGCCACGGTGAAGTCGCACGTGGCGGCGGTACTGGCCAAGACGGGCACCCGGGACCGTACGCAGGCGGTCATCGCGGCGTACGAGGCGGGCTTCCTGAACGCCGGATGAGAAAACGGGTCGGGTGGGAACGATCCGCCCGGTGTAATTCGTCCTCAGTTCGGGATGAACAAGACGATCAGGCGCGCCTCGGTCTTCGCGCTGCTGCTGGTGTTCGCTCTGCTGGTCAGGGCGACCTGGGTGCAGTTCTACGAGGGCCAGGCGCTCGCAGACGACAAGGACAACCGACGGAACGCGATCGAGACGTACTCGGCGCCGCTCGGGAACATCATCGTGGCCGGCCGGTCGATCACCGGCTCGGCGCCGACGAAGGGCAGCGACCTCAAGTACAAGCGCACGTACACGGACGGCGAGCTGTACGCGGCCGTGACGGGATACGCGTCGCAGGCGTACGCGCCGACCCAGCTGGAGGGCATCTACACCGACCTGCTCAACGGCACCGACAGCCGGCTGAAGTCCGTGATGGACACCCTCACCAACCAGCGGGCCGACCCGGGCAACGTGGTCACGACGATCGACCCGGACGTGCAGAAGGCGGCGTACGACGCGCTCGGCGACAAGAAGGGCGGGGCCGTCGCCATCGACCCGAAGACCGGGAAGATCCTCGCGGTCGTGTCGACCCCGTCGTACGACCCCTCGTCGCTGACCGACGCCAACGCGGCGGGGGTGGCCTGGAAGAAGCTCACCTCGGATCCGGACAAGCCTCTGACCAACCGTGCGCTGCGGCAGCCGCTGCCGCCGGGTTCGACGTTCAAGCTGGTCGTGGCGGCGGCCGCGCTGGAGGACGGGCTGTACTCGTCGGTGGACGAGAAGACCGACAGCCCCGACCCGTACACGCTGCCGGGCACCACCCGGGACCTGACGAACGAGAACCCGAACGCGCCCTGTACGAACGCCTCGATCCGTACGGCGCTGAGGTACTCGTGCAACAACGTCTTCGCGAAGATGGCCGTCCGACTGGGCCAGGACAAGGTCAAGGCGATGGCCGAGAAGTTCGGCTTCAACAACGACAAGCAGGACGTGCCGGTGCGGGCCTACACGAGCGTGTACCCGTCGGACATGTACCCCTCGGAGACGGCCCTGACGGGCATCGGCCAGTTCGATGTCACCGCGACGCCGCTCCAGATGGCCATGGTGTCGGCGGCCATAGCCAACGGCGGCAAGCTGGTTTCGCCGCATACTGTTTCGCAGATCACCAACAGCGGTGGTGACGTGTTGCAGGACTACGACGACGACGCGGGGTCGAAGGAGATCGTCAGCTCCTCGACCGCCGAGCAGTTGCAGTCGGCGATGCAGACGGTCGTGGAGCAGGGCACCGGTACGAACGCCCAGGTCCCGGGCGCGACCGTGGGCGGCAAGACGGGTACGGCCCAGCACGGCGAGAACAACAGCCAGGTGCCGTACGCCTGGTTCACCTCGTACGGGAAGTCCGACTCGTCAGGCAAGGAGGTCGCCGTGGCGGTCGTCGTCGAGCAGTCGAACGCGGCCCGCTCGGAGGTCAGCGGCAACGGCCTGGCGGCGCCGGTCGCCAAGGCGATGATGGAAGCGGCGCTGAAGGACTGAACCTCCGCCGCGCGAAAGCCGTCTGTACAGACAGATGGGCCGCCCCCTTCCCCCCGGGGGCGGCCCTTCGCCGTCACTGCACGCCTGGCGTCACTTGGCTCCGAGCAGCTGCTCGATCGGGTCGATCGCGAAGTACACGAGGAACAGCACAGAGGTCCCCCACAGCAGCCAGTGGATCTCCTTGGCCTTGCCGAGCACGGTCTTGATGACGACGTAGGCCAGGAAGCCGGCGCCGATGCCGTTGGTGATGGAGTAGGTGAACGGCATCACGGCGATGGTGAGGAACGCGGGGATGGCGATGTCGTAGCGGTCCCAGTCGATGTGCTTGACCTGGGTCATCATCAGGAAGCCGACGGCGACCAGGGCGGGAGCGGCCGCCTGCAGCGGGACGATGGTGAGCAGCGGGGTCAGGAACAGCGCGAGGCCGAACAGCCCGCCGGTGACGAGGTTGGAGAAGCCGGTGCGCGAGCCCTCGCCGACGCCGGCCGCCGACTCGATGTAGGAGGTCGCCGAGGAGGCCGAGGCCGCGCCGCCCGCGACCGCCGCGGCACCGTCGATCAGCAGTACCCGGCCGAGGTTGGGGACCTTGCCCTCCTCGTCGAGCAGGCCCGCCTCGGCGCTGATGCCGACGACCGTGCCCATGGTGTCGAAGAAGTCCGACAGGATCAGCGTGAAGATCAGCAGGACGACGGTGATGACGCCGACGCCGGGGGCGCTGAAGGCACCGAACAGGTCGAAGTCGCCGATGAGTCCGAAGTCGGGGGCGTCGACGAGCTTGTCGGGCCAGGAGGGTGTGGTCAGGCCCCAGCTCTTGATGTCGGCTATGGAGTTGATCACTATCGCCAGCGCCGTCATGGTGACGATGCTGATCAGGATGGCACCCTTGACCTTGCGGGCGAGCAGGCCGATCGTCAGCAGAACGCCGAGGCAGAAGACGAGAATCGGCCAGCCGGTGAGGGTTCCGGTGCCGCCCAGCTGAACCGGCACGGTGGTGTTCGCGGCGTCCGGGATGCGGCTGACGAACCCGGCGTCGACGAAGCCGATGAAGGCGATGAACAGACCGATGCCGACGCTGATCGCCTGCTTGAGCGGCTGGGGTATGGCGTGCATGACGGCCTCGCGCAGACCGGTCACCACCAGCACGCAGATCAGCAGGCCTTCGAGGACGATCAGGCCCATCGCGTCGTCCCAGCTCATCAGCGGGGCGATCTGGAAGGCGACCACGGCGTTCAGGCCGAGCCCGGCGGCGAGCGCGAGGGGCAGATTGCCGCCCACGCCCATGATGATCGTCATGACCGCGGCCACCAGGGCGGTGGCGGTGGTGAGCTGGACGGCGTCCAACTGGTGCCCGAACTTGTCCTTCGCGCTGCCCAGGATGATGGGATTCAGGACAAGGATGTAGGCCATCGTGAAGAACGTGGCGAAGCCGCCGCGTATCTCACGGCCGAAGGTGGATCCCCGCTCGGAGATCTTGAAGAACCGGTCGACGCTGTTCACCGCCGGTGGTGCGGCGTCGGGCCGGTCGGCCACCTTCTGCGATTCGGACATGACGGGTGCTCCTCGGTGCCTGGGTGATCGGTGTGCGGATGCTGGCTGGATTGTTCCTGCGTTGAACCACATTCGGGTTTTCTTCGTGTTACGGAATCAGAGTCCGGCCTGCCATACGCCGTTCGAAGCTCCGTACGAACCATCCTGAGAACGCTGCTACGCTTCCCGATCTCGTCCGGACCTCCCCCGGATGATCACATGTCATCTACATGACACTCACGGCACCCCCGCCGGGAGTGTGCCCGAAGCCGCTGCGAGGAGAGGTCGCCCGTGGGCACAGTCGTCGACGACGCCGCCTCCGTGGAGTTCCACGCCTTCTTCGAGCGTCACTACGCAGAGCTGTCCCGCCTGGCCTACCTGCTGACGGGCGAGTCGGACACCGCCGACGACCTGGCGGCGGACGCGTTGCTGGCGCTGTGGCACCGCTGGGACCGGGTGCGCGCGGCCGACCATCCGGCGGCGTACGCGCGCGGTGTGGTCGCCAACCTGGCCCGCAGCCGGATCCGCAGCGCCGTGCGGGAGCGGCGGCGCATCGCCCTGTTCTGGTCGCAGCGCGAGGAGAACACCGAGAATCCGGACGTCGCGGGCGTGGTCGACGTCCAGGGGGCGTTGCGCAGGCTGCCGTTCCGCAAGCGGGCCTGTGTGGTGCTGCGGCACGCGTTCGACCTCTCGGAGAAGGACACCGCGCTCGCCCTCGGCGTCTCGGTGGGTACGGTGAAGAGCCAGACCTCCAAGGGAATGGCCGAACTCCAGCGGTTGCTGGGCACACAGGGAGTACCGCAGCGGATGCACGCGGCGGTGGGCGCTCCCCGTTGCTCGCCGGTCGTGGAAAGCTTGCGGGCGCGCACCGGTGAGGGCGGAGGAAGGGACCGATGACGATGCGGCGGGACGTGCACGAGGAGCTGCGCGCCCGGCTGCACGAAGCGGCCGGGACGCACCAGCCCGACCGGGAGCAGATCCTGGCCCGGGTCGAGCGCGGCATGGCCGGTCCGGCCGGTTCCGGCCACCGGGCGACGCGTCCGCCAGTGTTCGGGTGGATGCGGGTGGCCGGTGCGACGGCCGCGGTGGCGGGTGTGCTGGCGGTGGGCGGTTACGCGGTCGCGTCCGCGGTGAAGGAGGAGACCGCCCCGCCGCAGCAGGACGTGGCGACGTCGCCGACGCCCACGCCCACGCCGTCGCCGGAGGCGACGAGCCGGGCCCCCGCACCGCCGGTGGATCCCACGCCGTCCGCCCCGCCGGAGCGCCGCGAGTCCGCTCCGCCGCCCTCGCGGACGCCGAGCACGTCCGTCACCGGGCGGACGCCCGCCGCCACGGAGGACGGGCCGCTGTGGTCGGACGGCTCGGTCGACCCGCACAGCAACGACTTCTGGGCGCAGAGCAACATCACGATCAAGACGCGCGAGGAACTGACCGCGCTGACCGTGCGGTTGCGTGTGGCCCAGACCGGCGGGGTCTCCGACGCGGGAGCGTGGCGGTCGCTGCCCGAGCAGGACTTCACGCTCACGGTCGGCGAGCGCGACGGCTTCCTCGTCTACACCTGGACCCTGAAGGAGGGCCGCAAGGTCCCGGCGGGCGAGTGGGTGTTCGCCGGCCAGTTCGACCACGAGCGCGGCGGCCGTGACGCCGGCGCCGACCGGTACACGGTGACGGCCGCCGCAGGTGCGGAGCGGCTGTCCGTGGGCGGCGGTTTCGCGGCCGTGGACGACACCGAAGACGACTCCTGAAAAATTCCTGAAGACTCGGCAACCCTTTCCTCACCGGTGGCGACCACCAGGCGCAAGAGTCACCACCCATTGAGGAATCGGTACATGACTGCACCAGCAGAACAGCGCGTCCGCCATCGCCGCCGGGTCACCAAGCGGCGTGCCGTGATCGCCGGGTTATCGGCGTTCGGCATCACGGGAGCGGCGGTCGTCACCACGTCGATGCTGTCCACCGCGGGCGCCGCGTCCTCCTGGCCCACGGACAAGGGCAAGACGCCCGTGTCGGCGACCATCGCGGTCTCCGGTGTCCGCGACGGCGGGATGAAGATGTTCTACGGCTCCGGCGCGCTCGGCGGCGACAGCCAGGACGAGGGCCAGGCCCCCCTCTTCGAGCTGGCCGACGGCGCCGTGCTGAAGAACGTCATCATCGGCACCCCGGCCGCGGACGGTGTGCACTGCAAGGGCAGCTGCACGCTCCAGAACGTGTGGTGGACGGACGTCGGCGAGGACGCGGCCAGCTTCAAGGGCAAGTCGTCGTCGGCCGTGTACAAGGTGATCGGCGGCGGCGCGAAGAACGCCGACGACAAGGTGCTCCAGTTCAACGGCGCCGGCACGCTGAACGTGTCGGGCTTCCAGGTGCAGAACGCCGGGAAGCTGGTGCGCTCCTGCGGCAACTGCAAGACGCAGTACAAGCGCACGGTCGTGCTGAACGACATCGACGTCACGGCGCCCATGAACTCGATCGTCGGCGTGAACGCCAACTACGGCGACACGGCCACGCTGTCGAAGATCCGCATCCACGGCGACAGCAAGAAGAAGATCAAGACGTGTGTGCGCTTCGAGGGCAACAACACCGGCAAGGAGCCCAAGGAGCTGTCCCCGGCCGGCCCGGACGGCAAGACCTGCAAGTTCAAGGCCTCGGACATCAGCTACCAGTGACGCCGCGGCACGTGTGAGCTCCGGCCGGCCCGAATCCCCCTCGGGCCGGCCGGATGCCGGAGGTCCGGGCCCCAGCCGGACCACCCGGCACCCGACCCTCCGGAGCCCCCCTCCGGACGGTCGGACAGCCCTGGCCGAGCCCCCCTCGGCCAGACGGCAGGACGCCCCCGTCGGTTCGCACCGGCGGGGGCGTCGCCCTACCCGGCGCACTAGTCCATCGTCGAACCGATGGTCGTCGAGCCGGTCGTCAGGAACGTCGTCGCGGGGAGGGAGCCGTCCGCCCGGCGCGCTCCGTACGCGCTTCTCGCGTCCGTCGACCTGAAGGGCGGGGCGGTGACGCCGCTGTCCCAGTGGTTGCCGGCGGAGACGGCCGCGGAGCCCAGCTCGGCGGGCCCGCCCTTGTCGCTCACGGCGAGGTTCTTGCCGAGGCGGGCCTTGCCCGTGGCGAAGCAGAAGCCGTTGTGGGCGTTGGCGTAGGTGGTGTTGCGGTTCACGGCGATGGCGCCGGTGTTGGAGTTCTCGGTGAAGCCGTGGAGCGCGTTGTCCCAGGCGGCGTTGTCGTTGACGACATGGGCGACCGACGCTCCGCCGCCGCCCAGTTCGAAGCCGTTGCCGTTGCCCTCGAAGGCCGGGTCGTGCCAGCGGTTCTCGCCGTTGCCGAAGGCCCAGGAGTGCTCGACGGTGACCGGGGAGGAGAACTGCCAGAGGTCGAGGCCGTCGTCGGAGTTGTCGTACAGCCGGGCGCCGGTGATCCTGTTGCCCGTCCCGGAGCCGAACTTGACGGCGATGCCGTCGGCGTTCTGGCCGTGGCCGGCCGGGTCGTAGTTGCCGTGGCTGTCCAGGTTCCGCACGAGGTTGCCGGTGGTGCCGTCGCCGCGCAGGGTGAAGCCGGAGTCGCCGTTGTCCGCGGTGACGAGGTTCCTGAAGACGCCGCCGACGGAGGACGTGGCGACGAAGCCCTGGGCCGGTGAGTTGACGAAGGCGAGGTTCTCGACGGTCCAGTGGTCGCCATGGACGGCGGCCAGCCAGGAGCCGGCGGGCAGCTTCGAACCGTCGATCCGGACCTTCTCGCCGTCGTACGCCCGCAGGGTGATGCGTGCCGAAGGGGTGCCGTTCGCCGTGGACTTGAGGGTGGCGGCCGGATAGTAGGTGCCGCCACGGACCTGGATGGTGGTACCTGCGGTGGCGTTCTGCACGGCCGCTTCGAGCTGGGCCGCGGTGGAGACGGTGACCGTCGACGAGGCGGCCTGCGCGCCGCCGCCCGAGAGCCCGAGGTAGACGCCGCCCGCCCCCGAGGCGCAGGCCACCGCGGCGGCGATGGCAAGCGTACGGGTCCGGCGGTGACGTCCTGTGCTGAGCGGCACGGAGCGTTCCTTTCCTAGGCGATGAGGCATTGAGGACGGAATCGGTTCGGAGGGGCCCGCTCCGTGCCGTTTCCGACCAGCAGTCGCCGCCGCGCCGCGAAAGGGTTGCCGCCGTCACGTGCACAGGCGTGCCGGAGGTTGCGAAAGTTTCGGAACCACCCGCCTCATGCACACCCGTTGACGCCCTGTCCCCGTCCGGTGAAACTCCGAAGGCCGCCATCCAACAGAATCCCCCAGACTCCGACAGGAAGTGTCATGCGCCCCCGCACGCTCCTGCTCCCGTTCCTGGCCCTGACCGGCCTCCTCCTGACCCTTCTCACGGCGCCACCCAGCACCGCGGACTCCGGAGCACCACCCGTGAAGCACTCCAAGTACGCCGGCTATCTCTTCGCCTACTTCACGGGCGAGGGCACCGCCGACGGCGAGCAGATCCGTTACGCCCTCAGCCGGGGCAACGACGCGCTGCACTGGCGTGAGCTGAACGCCGGCAAGCCGGTCCTGACGTCGACGATCGGCGAGAAGGGCCTGCGCGACCCGTTCGTGATCCGCTCCCCCAAGGGCGACAAGTTCTTCCTGATCGCCACCGACCTGCGGATGTACAAGAACTCCAGCGGAAGCTGGGACCAGGTCCAGCGGCACGGCAGCAAGTCGATCATGGTCTGGGAGTCCACCGACCTGGTCAACTGGACCGACCAGCGCCTGGTGGAGGTCTCCCCGGACAACGCGGGCAACACCTGGGCCCCGGAGGCCTACTGGGACGACGAGCTCGGTGAGTACGTCGTCTTCTGGGCATCGAAGCTGTACGCCGACGACGACCCGGAGCACAAGGGCAACACGTACAACAAGATGATGTACGCGACGACCAAGGACTTCCGCACCTTCAGCGAGCCGAAGATCTGGAACGACCCCGGCTACTCGGTGATCGACTCCACGGTCGTGAAGTACAAGGACGAGTACTACCGCTACACCAAGGACGAGCGGGACCCCAGCTCCTCCAGCCCCTGCTCCAAGTTCATCACCGGTGAGAAGTCGACGTCCCTGACCTCGACGAAGTACGACTTCGTGGCCGACTGCATCGGCAAGGGCGCGATGGACCGCGGTGAGGGCCCGACGGTGTTCAAGTCCAACACCGAGAAGAAGTGGTACCTGTTCATCGACGAGTACGGCGGCCGCGGCTACATCCCGTTCGAGACCACCGACCTCGCCTCGGGCAAGTGGACCCCGTCCACGGACTACCAGCTCCCGGCGAGCCCCCGGCACGGCACGGTGCTCCCGGTGACGCAGAAGGAGTACGACCGGCTGCTGGCGGCGTACCCGGCCACGCCCACGTCGGTCGTGGACGCGACGGCGAAGCACCAGAAGGGCTACTCCATCGTCACGGACAGCGCCTCGAAGGTCGTGCTGCCGATGGAGCCCGACGCCGATCTGCGCGGCCTCGCCCCGAAGCTGTGGGTCGGTGAGGGCGCCACGCTGAGCCCGAAGTCCGGCACCCGGCGCGACTTCCGCACGCCGCAGAAGTACACCGTGACAGCGGCAGACGGCACCAAGCGCACCTGGACGGTCGAGGCGGTCCGCACCCGCAGCCCCATGCTGCCCGGCCTGAACGCCGACCCCGACGTCCACTACCTCGACGGCAGGTACTGGATCTACCCGACGACGGACGGCTTCCAGGGCTGGAGCGGCACGAAGTTCAAGGCGTACTCATCGAAGGACCTGGTCCACTGGAAGGACCACGGCGTCATCGTCGACCTCGGGCCCGACGTGACCTGGGCCGACAAGTACGCCTGGGCGCCCGCGATCGCCGAGCGGAACGGCAAGTACTACTTCTACTTCTGTGCCGAGCAGCAGATCGGCGTGGCGGTGGCCGACTCCCCCGCCGGCCCCTTCAAGGACGCGCTCGGCAAGCCGCTGGTCGCCAAGGGCGGGGCGCTCAAGGGCCAGATGATCGACCCGTCGGTCTTCACGGACGACGACGGCCAGGCGTACCTGTACTGGGGCAACGGACGCGGGTACGTCGTTCCGCTCAACGACGACATGGTGTCCTTCGACGCGTCGAAGGTGCGGGACATCACCCCGGACAACTTCCGCGAGGGCTCCTTCGTGATCAAGCGGAAGGGCACGTACTACTTCATGTGGTCGGAGGACGACACCCGCAGCGAGAACTACCACGTGGCGTACGCGACGGGACCGTCCCCGCTCGGCCCGTGGACCAAGCGCGGGACGATCCTTCAGAAGCGGCCCGAGTACGGCATCCTCGGCACCGGTCACCACTCGGTGGTGAACACCCCCGGCACCGACGACTGGTACATGGTCTACCACCGCTTCGCCCTCAACGGCCCGGGGCGGCCGGGCGGCGACGGCATGCACCGGGAGACCACCATCGACCGCATGGAGTTCGCGGCCGACGGCAGCATCAAGCCGGTGGTGCCGACGCTGGAGGGCATCAAGCCGGTACGGCGATGAGCCTCACAGGACGTCGTCGAGCCAGTTGAAGACCTCGTCCTGCATCTCGCGGGTGAAGACGTGGCCGAGCTCCGGCCACGTCTTCGTCCGTATCCGCTCCTCGGCGTGGCGCGACCGCCAGACGGCACGCAGCTTGTCGTACGCGACCCGTACGCCCTCGGCCGGGAACAGCGTGTCGAGCCCGCCGTCGAGGAACAGCATCGGCTTGGGCGCGGCGATGCTCGCCACGTCGGGGATGTCGAGGTGCCGGGCGAGCCCCGGGTGGAGCATGTAGTACGCCGACTGCCCGCGCAGCGTGTTGTTGCCGGGCACCATCATTTCTTTCAGCCCGGTCATCCAGCACACACTCGCGGCGGCCGCGATGTGGTCGCTGAGGGCGGCGGTCTGCCAGGCGCGGTAGGCGCCCATGGAGAAGCCGACGGCCGCGACCCGCCGGGCGTCCACCCGGTCGAGTCCCGCCAGGAAGGCGGCGGCCCGCTGGTCCTCCCGGGCCATGAGCCCGGCGAGCGAGGAGCCGAGGTTGTAGAAGTTGGCGGCGAGGGCCTGCTGCTGCTCGTAGGCGAGCGGGCCGCGATCGCCCCAGCCGAGCGCGTCCAGGCACAGCACCACATAGCCGCGCCGCGCCAGTTCGTCGCCGACGAACCGCCCGCTGAAGTACTTGTCCGCCCAGGACCGGGCGGAGGCGAGACGCGTGTCGTCGTACCAGGGCCGGACGAGTTTCTCCTTCCCGATGTCGAACCTGGCGCCGTGGTCGTGCAGGAGCAGCACGGCGGGGAAGGGTCCCTTGCCGTGCGGGGTGAGCAGGGCGCCGCGCACCCGTTCGTAGCGGGTGAGGGAGACGGTGACCAACTCCCTTGTGTATCCCTCACCTTGGGCACGGCCACCGATCTCCGGTGCGTACGGTGTCCCGTCCTGCCGTTCGACGAGCAGGTGCTCCTCGACCGTGGCCCGGGCGGCTCGCCGCCAGGCGCGGAAGTTTCGGATGGGGGATCGTCCCCAGGCGAGCGGGAAGGTCAGGGCGTCCTTCAGCGCCGGGTGGAAGTCGGGCAGCGGGCCGGCCACGACCGCCGCCTCCGCCCCGCTCACCGCTCCCCCGGCCAGCAGCGCCGCGCTCCCCCCGACCACGAACGTCCGCCTGCCGAGCGGCTCATGGGTGCCCATACGACCTCCCTGTTCCGGCGTGCCGCAGCACGTACCGCTCGACCGCCGATGGGGACGTGAGGGCGCGGTAGTCGTACACGTCGGCGGGATCCCAGCCGACGTCGTTCCCGAGGCCGAGACCGCTCGCCACGGCGTCGAGCCGGGCGTGCCGGCCGTTGAACCAGGAGCCGGTGTCGCGGAACCGCTCGCCCCCGTAGTCCGCGACGGCGAGGGACGGCCCGCCCCCGGGATACCGGAAGACGTTGCGCTCGGAGAAGATCGCGGACTCCACGCCGACGCCCAGGGCATAGAGCGGCGGCTGCCCCCGGTGGACGTTGTTGACGACGTGCACCTGCCCGAAGCGGACACGCGGGGCGCGCTGCACGATGCCGCTGAACAGGTTGCGGACGAAGGTCACCTTGAGGTGCCCCCGGTCGCGGTCGCCGCGTCCGTCGCCCGACCCGATGAGGATCGCCTTGTCGTGGTCCTCGAACCGGCTGTCGGAGACCGTGACGAAGTCGGAGCCGTCCTCGATGTCCAGCAGTCCGTCGTGCCGCTGCACGCGCTCGCCGTGGAAGCCGAGGGGCGCCTCGCGGTCGGGGAACCGGCCGTCGGTGAAGGTGCAGTGGTCGATCCAGATGTTCTTGCCGGTGATCACGGTCAGCGCGTCGAAGCGGGCGTTCCAGCTGCCGCGTGTGCCGTCGCCCGGGGACCAGCTGGTGAAGTGGTCGACGGGCGCCTCCAGATGCAGGTTCCGCACGATGATGTTGCTGCCGGTGTTGACCGTCAGGAACACCCCGAGCAGCCGGGCGTCGCGGCCCACGCCGACGAGGGTCGTGTTGCTCGGCACAGTGAGCTGGATCTGCGCCTTCTCCTTGTTCGACCCGGTCTGGCGCAGTTGCCGCTGCTGCCTGCAGTGGTCGAAGCGGGTGTCGGACCAGACGGCGCCGTCCTCGCCGAAGCAGGACATGTACTTGCCAAGGTCGTATCCGGGCGCGTAGTCCTGCTCGCCGAGCAGGGAACCGTCGTCGCTCTCGTGGCCGTTGATGTCGCCGACGACCCGGATGACCTTGGGCGCGGTGGGCGCGCCGTCGTTCGCCAGGGCCTGCTCGAGCTCGGCGCGGGTGTCCACCGTCCAGGTCGTGCCGCCCGCCCCGCCGGTGGTGCCGGAGCCGGTGGAGGCCCAGCCGACGGGGGCGCGTTCGGCGGCGGAGGCCGGAGAGGCCGTCCCGAGCAGGCAGAGACCGAGGAGGAGAACAGCGGCCTTACGCATAGGGCCGCCAGTCGCCGAGGTAGGTCTCCCTGGTGTGCGACCGGGCCTGTACGCGGGTGAGTTGCGGCCGGTTCTCCGGGACGTGAATCGCCGCCCCCGGCCCCGAGTTCCGGTACTCGGCGAACCGCATCGACTGCCAGGGGTAGGCCTCCCGCATGTTGGTGTACGGGGCCACCGCGTCGATGCCCGGCCCGATCCGGGTCTCCCGCACCACCAGCGACGGCCAGGCCGTGGTCTCGTACGACGGCACCCAGGGTCGGGCCAGCTTGTACGCCCCGTCCTCGGCGCCGGAGGTGATCCGGCAGCGGACGGCGAGGATGCCGTACGGGTTCGCCCGGGCCGTGGAGGGCGCGAAGACCATGCCCTTGGGTGTGAAGTCGACGTCCCGTGCCAGCGTGCGGAAGTGGCACTGCTCGAACACGGCGGTCGCCCGCCCGAAGACGAAGTCGACGTCGCCCTCGATGTAGCAGTGCCGGAAGTACTGCCGGTCGAAGGTGCCGAGTGCGGTCGTGTCGGTGAAGAGGGTGTCCTGGTGGGCCAGGAGCCGGACGTTCTCGAAGCGGGTGCGGTCGCCGTACGTGTACGCCGCGACCGCCTGCGTGCCGGTGATGTCGGGGTGGTCGGCGCGCAGCCAGTCGTTGGCCAGGGTCAGGTCGCGGACGGTCAGCCCGGGGGCCGCCGAGGTGAAGGTGGCGGAGCCGGCGGTGCCGTACGTGGTCCCGTCGGGCTTCTTCGTCCCGTTCGCGTTGTCGAAGACGATGACGGCGTCGCACGGATCGCAGGTGGCACCACGCAGGGTCAACTCCGCCTTGTCGGCGGGGACTGCGACGACCTCCCGGTACGTCCCCGGATGCACGACGACGGTCCAGCCCGGCCCGTCCACGGCGTCCACGGCGGCCTGCACGGAGTCGCCGGGCCGGACGTGGAGGACACGGCGACGGCCGGCCGCGGCGAAAGCGGGTGCGGCACCGGTGGCGACCAGGCCGCCGGCGAGTCCGGTGAGAAGGGTGCGCCGGTGCACTCAGCACACCTCCTTCCACGGCTCCCAGTCGCCGAGGTGAGCGGCGCGGGTCGCCGACCGGGCCTGCTCGGAGGTGAGCTGGGGCCGGTTCTCCGGAACGGAGACGGCGGCGCCCGGACCCGTGTTGCGGTACTCGGCGAACCGCATCGACTGCCAGGGACGGTCGTTCGACATGTTGGTGTAGGGCGCGACCGCGTCGATGCCCGGGCCGAGCCAGGTGTTCCGGACGGTGAGCATGGGGCGGGCGGTGGTGTCGGAGCTGGGCACCCAGGGGCGGGCCAGCTTGTAGAAGCCGTCGGGAGCCTCGCTGTCGACGCGGCTCCTGGTGACCAGGTATCCGAGCGGGTTGGCACCGGCCGTCGAGGGGGCGAAGACGAAACCGTACGGGGCGGACGACAGGTCGGTCCGGTTCAGCGTCCGGAAGTGGCAGTGCTCGAAGACGGCGGTCGCCCGCCCGAAGACGAAGTCGACGTCGCCCTCGGCGTAGCAGTGGGCGAAGTACTGGCGGGCGAAGGTGCCCAGCGCCATCGAGTCGGCGTACAGCGTGTCCTGGTGGCCGAGGAACCGGCAGTGGTGGAAGGCGGACCGGTCGCCCTGGACCTTGATGGCGACGGCCTGGGTTCCGGTGATCCCGGGGTGGTCGGCGCGCAGCCAGTCGTTGGCGAAGGTGATCCAGCGGGCGGTGAAGCCGTCGGCCTGCACGGTGGTGGTGGCGGAGCCGGTCGTGCCGTAGGTGCCGCCGCCGGGCTTGGGCGTCCCGGCCGCGTTGTCGTACACGATCACCACGTCACGGGGGTTCTCGCTCGCCCCGATCCAGGTCATCTCCGTACGGGCGGGATCGACGGCGACTGTCTGCCGGTACGTGCCCGGGGCGATGACGAGGGTGTGTCCGCTGCCGTTCGCCGCGGCGACGGCGTCCCGGACGGTGGTGAAGTCACCGGCGCCGCCCGGGTGGACGTACAGGGTCCTGGGCGTCAGGCGGGCGGCCGGTGAGCCGTACCGGCCGAACGGGCGCGGCCGGGTGCCGGCGGCCCGCGCGGGGACGGCGGCGAGACCGACGACGGCACCCGCTGCGGCGCTCGCGGCGAGGAACGTCCGGCGGGAGAGGGGGACATGGGGCTGCGAGAGCATACGGCTGCTCCTTCGCGGTGCGGCTGGTGCGGGGGGGCTGTCGGTGAGCTGGGAAGGGGCCGGGG
>NZ_NGFN01000480.1 GCF_002148965.1 Streptomyces swartbergensis
CGGCCCCGCCGGCCCCCGTGTGGCCTGGTTCCTCACTCTCCCCGCCCTGGCCCTGCTGCTGTTCCCGCCGCCCGCCCTCGGCTCCTACAGCGCGGAGCGCGACGCCGACCGGCGTGCGGCCCGGGGCGTCGGCACGTTCCCGGCGCTGCCGGCCGGGAACCCGCTCGACATCACCCTCGGGGACTTCGGCTCCCGGGCGGTCTACGACAGCGGCCGCTCCCTGAGGGGACGCACGGTCCGGCTCACCGGCTTCGTCACCCGGGACGACGACGGCACCTGGTACGTCACCCGCCTCCTCGTCTCCTGCTGCGCCGCCGACGCCACCACCGCCAAGGCCGAGGTGCGCGGCGCCGGCGCCCCGCCCGTCGACACCTGGGTCACGGTCACCGGCACCTGGCACCCGGAGGGCGAGCTGGGCTCGGCCGCCGCCTGGCCGCCGGTCCTCGACGCCGGCTCCGTCCGGCGGGTGCGGCAGCCGGACAACCCGTACGAGAAGCGCTGAGGGCCGGACCTGCGGCGACGGCCCCCCGCAGGGGTTTCGCCCCACCTGCGACGGGTAGTCGGGGCACGTTCCGGGAGGGCTCGGAGGCGCCGCGGACCGGCCGCCCGGGCGGCCGGCGCTCACCGGCCCGTCCCGCAGCCGGCGGGGCCAGGCCCGGAAGAGCGTCGATGGTGAAGGCCGGTGATCGAAGGAGGCGGTGGTCGTGCGGCCCAGGGACGATCCCCCAGGTGCCCAAGACGACGACCCCGGTCCCCGCACGGGGGGCGGTGACCTGGACCTGGACGGGATCCGGGCCGCCGATGTGATCGCCAGGGGCGTGCGCGGCGCCGAGCCCGGAGAGGTCCCGGGACGGCTGTGCGAGGTGGCGGTCGAGCTGCTGCCGGTGGTCGGCGCGAGCGTGTCGCTGCGCAGCGAGGGCATGCCCGTCCAGCTGAGCGCCAGCAGCCCGCACGCCGCGCACCTGGCGCAGATCCAGGCGACGCTGGGCGACGGGCCCTGCCAGAGCGCGGTGGAGGACGGGGAGCCCGTGCTGGCCTGCGATCTGACGACCGGCCGGGACGCGGGCCGCTGGCCGGTCTTCGCCCAGCAGGCGACGGAGGCCGGGGTGCGGGCGGTGTACGCGGTGCCGTTGGGCAGCGACGCGGTGTGCGTGGGCACCCTCGACCTGTACCGCGACAGCCCTGGCGGGCTCACCGAGCGGCAACTGCACGTGGCCCGGCTCGTGGCCGGTGTCATGACGGTGGCCCTGATGGCACTGCCGCGCGAGGCCGAAGCCGAGTGGCGGGACGAGGATCCCTGGCTGAGCGGGCTGGGCACGGACCACGAGGAGGTCTACCAGGCCGTCGGCATGATCATGGCGCAGCTCGGCATCAGCGCCGACGACGCGCTCGCGCGGCTCCGGGCGGACGCCTTCGCACGCGGCTGCACGGCCCTCGACGCGGCCCGCGACGTGATCGCCCACCGCAGGCGTTTCGACCGGTACTGAGCCCCGGCCGGCGTCGGTCAGATCTGTGCCTCGCCCTGCTTCCTGATCTCGGACAGGCGTTTCGCCCCGCGTTCCGCGGTCTGCTGCGTGACCTCCTCGTACACCTCGTCCAGGCCGGCGTTGGTGAGCGTGATCGTCTCCTCACCGACCCGCACGGCCGCGAGGTCCATCGTGAGGTACGTCAGCTCCCCCTCCTCCGTCTCGCCGGCCAGGGTGACCCGCAGGGCCTGCCGGGCGTCCCCCACCGGCGGCAGCGGCATGTCGCCGACCTGGACGGTCTGGACGCCGCCGCGCGCGGTCGCGGCCGTGAACTCGCCGCACTTTTCCGGCAGCGACTTCAGCCAGGCCAGCGTGCGGTCGACGGCCGCCGGGGGATGGGCGGCGACGTGGTAGCGCAACTGGGCGTCGGTGTCGGCGTCGTCGAACGCGGCCGTCGCCCGCGGGCCGGCCGGGGTGCCGAAGGGCTCCTCCGTGTAGAGGACGTCGAGCAGCCGCTGGCAGTCGGGGTTCTTCGTGGTGGCCTTGAGCAGTCCGTCGCGCCAGGTCCTGGCTCCCCGCGTCGGTCCCCACGGCTCCCCCAGATCGACCGGGGTGATCAGCGCCGCCTGGGCCTGGGGCTCGGTGAGGCCGGACCCGGAGCCGGCGGGCCGTTCGCCGGCGGGCGACGCGCCGGTGGGGGTGGCGGAGGCGGAGAACCACCGTGGCCGCGGCTCGTCCTGGACGGAACAGGCGGCCGTGGCCAGCAGGGCCGTCACGGACAGCGCGGAGGCGAGGAGGGCGCGGGCACCTGGGCCGCGTCGGCCGGCCGGGGGCTGGGGCATCGGAGGGCCTCCTGCGGGGAGTTCATGGAGGTGCCTCGGGACGGGGCGGGCTCTCCAAGATCGGGTACGTGCTCTTACGGCACCACCGCGACGGGCGGCACACCAGTGCGACGGGCTGTTCGGGTGAGGGAGGCGTACGCGCGGCCGGTGCCCGCGACGCGCACGCGCCGCCGGCCCCCGAAAAAGCCGTCGCCCCGCACGCCGCCCTCCTGTTACGGTCCCGCCCATGAAGCGCGCCAAGCCGTTCCCGTCTCTCACGACGACGCCGGAGAGTGTCCCGGCGCGCTGACAGCTGACCCAGATGTCTTCAAGCCCCGGGGCGAGTGCCCCGGGGCTTCGTCGCGGTGGGGGTACCACCCGGCTCGAGCGGAGCCGAGAGCCTGGGGGAGCTCGCCTCAAGACCCGAGGAGCCCGCCATGCACGACCACCGACGGCTCGGCCGTGAACTGAACCTCTTCGACACCGACCCGCTCATGGGCGCGGGGCTGCCGTACTGGCTGCCCGACGGCGCGATCGTGCGGCACACCCTGGAGGAGTACGTCCGCGAGGCGGAACAGCGGGCGGGCTACCGGCACGTGTACTCGCCCGTGCTCGGCAAACGCGAGCTGTACGAGATCTCCGGGCACTGGGACCACTACGGCGAGGACATGTTCCCGCCGATGGACGTCGGCTCCGAGCAGGTCCTGCTCCGCCCGAGCCTGTGCCCCCACCACGCCCTGATCTACCGCTCCCGCTCCCACAGCTACCGCGAACTCCCCCTCCGCATGGCCGAGTTGGGCGGCATGTACCGCTCGGAGCTGTCCGGCGTCCTCGGCGGCCTGACCCGGGTACGGGCCATCACCCTCAACGACGCGCACATCTTCTGCACCCTGGAGCAGGCCGTCGAGGAGGCGCGTGCCGCGCTGGAGCTGATCGGCCGTGCCTACGCCGACCTGGGCATCCGCGCGGCCCGCCACCGTCTCTCCCTGCCCGGCGAGGGCGGCAAGTACGTGGCGGACCCGGACCTGTGGCGGCGGGCCACCGCCCTGCTGCGCGAAGTCCTGGACGGCTCGGGCATCCCCTACGAGGCCGCCGAGGGCGAGGCGGCCTTCTACGGCCCGAAGATCGACGTGCAGATCGCCGACCCCGCCGGGCGGGAGGCCACCCTCTCCACCGTCCAGATCGACTTCCACCAGCCCGAACGCTTCGACCTGCACTACATCGGCCCCGACGGGGCGAAGCACCGCCCGGTCATGGTGCACCGCAGCGTCATCGGCAGCGTGGAACGGGCCGTCGCCCACCTCGTCGAGGCCCACGGCGGAGCCTTCCCGCCCTGGCTGGCACCGGTGCAGCTGGTGGTGCTCCCGGTGGGCGACGACCAGGCGGACCACGCCCGTGAACTCGTCCGCCGCGCCCGCGAACTCGGCCTGCGGGCCGAGGCCTCCGGCCCTGAGCAGGGCACCCTCGCCGCCCGCGTCCGCGCTGCCCGGCCGGCCCCGTACCAGGCGGTGATCGGCGGCCGGGAGGCCGAAGCGGACCAGGTCGCACCGCGCCTGCGGGACGGGCGGCGGCCGGGCGCCCTGCCCGCCGCCGAGTTCCTGCGGCGTATCGCGGACCGGGTGGCGGCTCGCGGAAGTGGCCTGTGGGAGGCGGCGTAAGGTCGCTCGTGCGGAGCCCAGCGCGGGAACAGTGGAAGGAGCCACCGCCGTGACGGACGGTCAGCGCATACCGGTGATCATCGACTGCGACACCGGCGTCGACGACGCCCTCGCCCTGCTGTTCGCCGTACGGCACCCGGCGCTCGACGTGCGGGCGATCACCTGCGTGGCCGGGAACACGGACGTGGACGGCGTGGTCCGCAACACCCTGACCGTGCTGGAGGTGGCCGGTGCCGGTGACATTCCCGTCGCCCGGGGCGCCGAGCGTCCGCTGATCGAGCCCGTGCGGACGGCGCGGCATGTGCACGGGCAGGACGGAATGGGCGATCTGGGGCTGCCCGCGCCGACCCGCGTGCCGGTCGACGTGGACGCGGTGACGCTGCTGCGTCGCGAGATCCTCGCCTCGCCGAGGCCGGTCACGCTGATTCCCACGGCGCCCCTGACGAACATCGCGCTGCTGCTGCGGACGCACCCCGAGGTGACCCGCAACATCGAGCGGATCGTGTTCATGGGCGGCGCGGTGGCGACGGGGAACGCCACGCCGGTCGCGGAGTTCAACGTGTGGCACGACCCTGAGGCGGCGGCGGTGCTGCTCACCGCGGGGGTGCCGATCACGATGTACGGGCTGGACGTGTTCAAGAAGGTGCTGGTGCCGGCGGGGGAGGTGCAGCGGCTGCGGGCGAGTGCGGAACCGAGTCTGCGGATGGCCGGTGAGCTGCTCGCCCACCGGGACCCGGCCACCTCGGGCGATCCCACGCCCATGGGCGGTCTCGGTGACGCGGGTGCGGTCTGCGCGGTCGTCGACCCGAAGGGGCTGACCACCGAGCGCCTGCCGGTCGAGGTCGTCCTGGCCCCGGGGCCCGCGCGCGGCCAGACGATCGTCGACCGGCGGCCACGGCCCGGGGAGTCCGAGATCCACGAGGGCATCCGCGAACAGGCCTTGGTGGAGGTGGCCTTGGACGTGGACGTGGAGCGGTATGTGAACCTGTACCTGGAGACGGTGTAGCACGACGGGCCGCCGCTGAGCGTCGGGCGGCGGCCCGTCGTGGGGTGGCTCAGGTGCCTACGCGTTGCGCTTCGCCGCGCGGCGGCGGGTGGTGAGGACGATGGCCGCGCCGCCCGCGAGCAGGGCAGCCGCCCCGATGGCGATCGGGCCCGTGCTGCTGTTGGCGCCCGTTTCGGCGAGGTCGCCACCGCCGCCATTCGGCTTGGGGGCCGGGGGCGTCGTCGACTCGGAGGCGGACGGGGTGGG
>NZ_NGFN01000481.1 GCF_002148965.1 Streptomyces swartbergensis
GTGCCGTACTGCGTGTCGTGGGGCAGCGTGGTGATCCGCGTCCCGGTTGGTGCGGCGTGCTGCAGGTGCGTAGGGCTCGGTTGTCGGTGGTGGGCCGGACGACCTCCTCGCGCCGGTCGCCGAGGATGTCCCCCGACAGAGTTGAGCTTGGGCTGCCCCGGGAGACGTCGAACGCACATCGCAGGGATCGGTGTCGAGCCACCGCCACGGCATCAGGTCCCCGCTGCCGGTGTGGACGCCGGTTCAGGCCGCGGCCGAGACGTTCCACCTGCCGCGCCGTCGCGGGCTGTGCCGTCTGCGGCAGTTCGGCGAGTGCGGCGGCCGGTGTGGCGGCGGTGGTGATGTCGCAGATCGGGCGGCCTCTCGACCGGGCTCTCGGTCTCCACGCTCGCGCTGTGGGGGCGGTGCGCCGATGCGTGGGGTCACGATGGCCTCCGATGCGTGGGGGGTCTGCAGAGTGAACGGGTCTGGTGGGGCAGGTGAGGCAAAGGTGATCGTTCACTTCGGCGGGTGTGGGAACGCTCCCAGGGGAGCGTAGGAAGCTGCTGAGGTGGCGTCAAGGATTCTGTCGCAGCTTGATGTCCGGCCTTGTTCGGATGCGTGAGTTCGACGATGTCTACGGATGCCCAGGCGTGGGTAAGGTCTGGAAACTGCGTGGTACGTAACGTTGGCTTTATTCGAGGATGACGGTGGAGGCGGCGTCGCGTATTCGCCGCCCGGCGGCACCGCGCAGTCGCATGGTGATCCTCGCGCCGGCCGGTAGCTGCGGGATCTGCTCGGTGAAGGACCGGCGCGGGCAGCCGGGCTCCCGGCACCACCAGCGACGCTTGTGCCAGCGGAACTCCAGTCCGCGCTCGCCGTACGGCAGATCGCGGGGCCGGGTGGTCGCGGAGCTCTTTACCCGGGTGGCGAATACGCCGCAGGCCGGGCAGGCTCGGGCCCTCTCATCGGCCGTGACCAAGTGGACTCGGCGTGTCCCATCCGCCAGCCGCTCGACCCGGGCGACGGACACCCCGTCGAGACCGAGCAGCATCGTCGTATCGTTTAACGCGGGTGTCGCAGGTTCGAAACCTGCCGGGGGCGCAGAGAAACACCTGGTCATGGGCCCTTCCGTCCGGCGGACGGGAGGGTCTTCGTACTCGCAGTACACATCAGTGCGCCGACGGCTGCGCTCCCTCCAGTCTCTGGAGGGAGCGGCGCCGGCTGGCCCCGGTGTGAGCCGCTGCCTACTGGAGGGGTGGGGTGAGGACAGGACACATGCGGAGGGTTCTTCCTAACGGGGTCAGCTGTGGGGGACGGAGAGTGCCATTCGAACCTCCGGTTCGGTGCGCTCGCGGACGTCCGCGAGGGACACTTCAGGGGCGAGTTCGACCAGGAACAGGCCGTCGGCCGTGATGTCGAGGACGGCGAGGTCGGTGATGATCCGGTGGACGCAGGCGCGCCCGGTCAGCGGAAGCGTGCACTCGTCAACGATCTTCGGTGAGCCGTCCTTGGCGGTGTGCTCCATGAGGATGATGACCTTGCGGGCGCCGTGCACCAGGTCCATGGCACCGCCCATGCCTTTGATCATCTTGCCGGGTACGGTCCAGTTGGCGAGGTCACCGGCCGCGGAGACCTGCATGCCGCCCAGCACGGCGACGTCGATGCGGCCACCGCGGATCATCCCGAAGGACCGTGCCGAGTCGAAGAAGGAGGCGCCGGGCAGCACAGTGACGGTCTCCTTGCCCGCGTTGATCAGGTCGGGGTCGACCTCATCGTCGTAGGGGTAGGGACCGGTGCCCAGGATGCCGTTCTCCGAGTGCAACACCATGTGGACGCCGGGCGGGAGGTGGTTGGGGATAAGGGTGGGCAGTCCGATGCCCAGGTTGACGTAGGAGCCGTCGGGCAGTTCGCGGGCGGCGCGGGCCGCCATCTGGTCGCGGGTCCAGGCCATCAGTGCCGCTCCTCACGCGTGCGGACGGTGCGCTTCTCGATGCCCTTGTCGTCGGCGGGGACGGGGCCCACGACCCGGTCGACGTAGATGCCGGGCAGGTGGACGGCGTCGGGGTCGATGGCGCCGGGTTCGACGAGTTCCTCGACCTCGGCGATGGTGGTCCGGCCGGCCATGGCCGCGAGGGGATTGAAGTTGGCGGCGCTGCGGTGGAAGACGAGGTTGCCGTGCCGGTCGCCGCGGGCGGCCCGTACCAGGGCGAAGTCGGTGGTGATGGCCTCCTCCAGGACGTACGCCCGGCCGCGGAAGGTGCGTGTCTCCTTGGGCGGGGAGGCCACCGTGACGCTGCCGTCCGGGCCGTAGCGCCAGGGCAGGCCGCCGTCGGCGACCTGGGTGCCGACCCCGGCGGGGGTGTAAAAGGCGGGGATGCCGGTGCCGCCGGCGCGCAGCCGTTCGGCGAGGGTGCCCTGCGGGGTGAGTTCCACCTCCAGTTCACCGGCGAGGTACTGGCGGGCGAACTCCTTGTTCTCGCCGACGTAGGAGCCGGTCACCCGGACGATCCGGCCGGCCGCCAGCAGGACGCCGAGGCCCTGCCCGTCCACGCCGCAGTTGTTGGAGACCACGCGCAGTCCGCCGGCGCCCTGGGCGTGCAGGGCGTTGATGAGCACGGTGGGTATGCCGCACAGACCGAAGCCGCCCACCGCCAGCGACGCTCCTTGCGGTATGTCGGCGACCGCCTCGGCGGCCGAGGCCATGACCTTGTCCACGTTGTTCATGCCTTTCTCCGGTGCCGGACGCTGTGTCCGGCACCGGGGTGGTGCCAGAGCTCATCGCACGGTGGTCATCGCCTGCGGCGGGCAGGTGGCAGAGGCACCGGGGCGACGCCCCCGATGACGGTGTTGCTGATGGTGCCGATGCCCTCGACTGTCATGGTGACGCTGTCGCCGGGGACGAGGGGCGGTGGTTCGAGGATGCCGTGGCGGCCCCAGAGTTCGGCCAGGCAGCCGCCGTTGCCGCAGGTTCCGGAGCCCAGGACGTCGCCGGGGCGGATCCAGGTGCCACGGGAGGCGTAGGCGGCCATCTCCTCGAATGTCCAGGCCATGTTGGCCAGTCGGTCCCGTCCGACCGTGTTGCCGTTGACGGCGACGGCGAGGGTGAGGTCGAGGAGGCCGTCGGCGTCACGGTGGGGTTCGAGTTCGTCGGCGGTGACGAGCCAGGGACCGAGGGTGGTGGAGCTGTCCTTCCCCTTGGCCGGGCCGAGTTTGACTCTCATTTCGCGGCCCTGGAGGTCGCGGGCGGACCAGTCGTTGAGGATCGTGTAGCCGAGGATGTGGTCGCGTGCCTGCTCGGGCGTCAGATCCCGGCCCGCCTTGCCGATGACGGCGGCGACTTCGAGTTCGAAGTCGAAGAGCCCGCAGCCCGGCGGTACCGGCACGTCGTCGTGGGCGCCGATCATCGCGTACGGGTTGGTGAAGTAGAACGCGGGCGCGGTGTACCACTCCTCGGGGACGGTGTCGCCGTATCCCCGTGCGACTCCCGCGACATGGCTCTCGAAGGTCATGTAGTCGCGAACGGTGGGCGGCTGCAGCGGAGGCAGCAGGTGCGCCTCGGCCAGGGGCACGGGCAGGGAGGCGGTCAGGGCGCGTTCTCCCCACGCGCGCAGGGCCTCCTCCCCTTCCACGATCAGGTCCAGGAGGTCGACGGGGTGCTCGAAGGGGTGGAGCTGGTCGTCGGCGACGACTCCCGACTGCCGTTTCCCGTCGTGGACGAAGCTCGCGAACTTCACGCCGCGCTCCCCTCCGCCTCGGCCGGCGCGGTGCCGCTCGGTCGGAAGCCGACGAAGACGGTGGCGATCACGGCGGCGCTCGCGCAGGCGGCGGCGGTGAGGATCAGTCCGTTGTTGTAGCCGTGGGCCAGGGCATCCGTGGTGTAGGGGGCGAGCTTGGCGCTGAGTGGCCCGAGGTCGACGGTGTGCAGGGCGAGCGGGCCGCCCTCGTGCAGGATGGCGGAGGCGATGCCGTGCTCCTTCGGGGTGAGCCCGGCATCCGCGAGGCTCCCGGTCAGCCGGCTGGCGGCCATGCCGAGGGCGACAGCGCCGACGACGGCCGGGCCGAGGGTCTGGCCGAGGTCGCGGACCAGGCTGGTGGTGGCTGCTGCCATGCCGGTCAGGTTCTGCGGTACGACGTTGACAGCGGCGGCGGTGAGCGCGGCGACGACCAGGCCGAAGCCGACGCCGTTCAGAATCAGCGGGCCCAGCATGGGCAGCAGAGCGGTCTCGTGGATCGGCAGCGCCCGCAGCCACAGCTGGCCCGCGGCCATCGCCAGGAAGCCGGTGACGAGCATGGGCCCGGGTCCGATGCGGTGCAGCAGACGGACCAGCAGGGGCCAGATGAACGGCGTGCACGCCTGGATGATCATGACCGGTATCGCGGCCTCGAAGGGGCTCTGGTGCTGGATGACACCGAGGCGGATGCTCAGGTCGTACGCGCCGCCGAGGAAGCCCAGCATGCCGATCACCGCCATCGCGGCCGACGCGGCGAACGCCGGGATACGGAAGAGGCTCAGCCTCAGCATCGGGGCCGCGCTGCGGTTCTCCACCACGACGAACGCGGCGATGAAGACGGCGAAGGTGACGAAGGAGGCGACGATGGGGGCCGAGCCCCAGCCGTCCGAGGGACCCTGGATGATGCCGTACAGCAGGGCGAGCATGGCCACTGCGATGGTGATCTGCCCCGGCCAGTCCAGTGACCGGCCCTCGGGGGCGCTGGACTCGGTGGCCAGCAGCCAGGCCGCCACGGCGGTGATCACGGCGAGCACGCCCGTCACGCCGAATGCCCACTGGAAGGGCGCGTGTTCGACGATGCCCCCGGACATGAGGGGGGCGATGAAGGCGCCGAGCGACAGGGCTGCGGTCCAGGAGGCCAGGCCCCTGGCGCGTGCGGCCGGGGTGGTCGTGATCGCGGTGATCATCGTCAGGGAGGCGGGGAAGAGCGCGGCGGCCCCGATGCCGGAGATCGCCTGGCCAGTGATCAGCTGGGCCGGGGTGTCGGAGGTCGCGGACACCAAATAGCCGACGGCGGCCAGCAGCGCCGCGACAACGACGAGTTTCTTACGGCCGTAGCGGTCGCCCACGACGCCGAAGGTCAGCGCCAGGACGGCGGCGGGCACCAGAAAGGCGTCACTGATCCAGGTCAGTTCCGCACCGGACGTCTGGAGCGTGCGCTGCATCTCGCCGTTGATCGCGGCGGGCAGCACCAGGC
>NZ_NGFN01000482.1 GCF_002148965.1 Streptomyces swartbergensis
GCCTTAAGGGCGTGGGAGGTACCCCCAGGCCCCGCTTCGTTGATCTGCGGCGGGATCGCCCACTCGGCGGGCTCCACGCGCGCGTAGCGCCGGAAGCGGGCGGCGGCGACGCCGACCTGCATGCCGCGCGCGGTACCGGTGGTCGCGCCGGTCTCCGCCCGGGCCAGCTCGGCGTACGGCACGAGACGGTCCCGGATGACGTCCGCCGCGCGGGCGAGGACCGCCGCCCGCTCCTCGACAGGCGTGGCCGACCACGGCCCGAAGGCCTCGCGGGCCGCGGCGCAGGCCGCGAGCACCTGATCCCGCGAGGCCTCCGGCGCCCACCCGACGGTCTGCTCGGTCGCCGGGTCGATCACCTCGTAGTGCCCGCCGTCCGGCTCCACCCAGGAGCCGCCGACGAACAGCGACTGCCGTTCCGTCACCTCGTGCTCACCGTCTCCGTGTCCCGGCCCGAGCGCAGAACGCGCCCCGGCACGGCACCCGTCACCACGTCGTCCCGGATCGCCTCGACCCCGTTGACCCACACGGCCCGCACACCGAGCGCCCGGGAGTCCAGCCGCGGGCTGTCACCCGGCAGGTCGTGCACCAGGGTGGCCGGGCCCGCGTCGATCCGCTCCGGGTCGAACAGGACGAGGTCCGCATGCCAGCCCTCCCGGACCTGCCCCCGCTCCCGCAGGCCGAAGAGCCGGGCCGGGTCGTCGGTCAGCATCTTCACGGCCCGCTCCGTAGCGACCAGCTTCCGGCCGCGCAGACAGTCCCCGAGGAACCGGGTCGTGTACGGCGCCCCGCACATCCGGTCCAGGTGCGCGCCCGCGTCGGACCCGCCGAGCAGCACGTCCTCGTGCTGCCAGGTCTGAGCCCGCAGCGCCCAGGAGGCCGGGTCGTTGTCGGGCGGCATCGGCCACAGCACCGTGCGCAGCTCGTCGTTGGCGCAGATATCCACCAGGCACGCGAAGGGCTCCTGGCCGCGCTCCTCGGCGATGTCCTCGACCACGCGCCCGGTCAGTCCGGCGTTCGCCTCGCTGTAGGTGTCGCCGATGACGTACCGCCCGAAGTTCGCCAGCCGCCGGAAGACGCCCGCCTCCTTGGACCGGGCGCGGCGCAGCATCCCGTCCCGTACGTCCGCATCCCGCAGCTTCTCGATCCGCTCGGGCACGGGCAGCCCGAGAATCGGTCCCCACCCGGGGATGAGGTTCAGCGCGCAGAACGTCCCCAGCGACATGTTCATCGGCGTGAGGATCGGCATGGTCAGCGCCACGACCCGGCCGCCCGCCTTCCGCGCCTGCTCGCTCGCCAGGAGCTGCCGGGGCACCCGCTCGGGCACCGCCGCGTCGATGGTCAGGACGTTCCAGTTCAGCGGCCGCCCCGCCGCCGCGCTCATCTCGACGAACAGGTCGATCTCCGCGTCGCTGAACTGATCGAGACAGCCCGCGACGATCGCCTCGATCTGCGTGCCCTCGTGCTCCCCGACGGCCCGCGACAGCGCCAGCAGCTCGGCCGGACCGGCGTGCCGGGAGGCGACCGGTTTCCCGTCGCCGTCGGAGTGGCTGGTCGACTGGGTGGTGGACAGCCCCCAGGCCCCGGCGTCCATGGACTCCCGCAACAGCCGGACCATCGCCGCAAATTGCTCCCCGGTCGGCTGCCCGCCGACGGCCTGCGGCCCCATCACGTACCGCCGCAGCGCACAGTGCCCCACCATGAACCCGGCGTTGACGGCGATCCGCCCCTCCAGGGCGTCCAGGTACTCCCCGAAGGAGTGCCAGCTCCAAGGCGCCCCCTCCTCCAGCGCCACCAGCGCCATGCCCTCGACCTTCGACATCATCCGCCGCGTGTAGTCGGCGTCCTCGGGCCGGTCCGGGTGCAGCGGCGCGAGGGTGAACCCGCAGTTCCCGCCGGCGACGGTAGTGACTCCGTGGTTGAGGGAGGGCGTGGCGTAGGGATCCCAGAAGAGCTGGGCGTCGTAGTGGGTGTGGGGGTCTACGAAGCCGGGGGTGAGGACGAGGCCGGTGGCGTCCTCACTCGTGCGCGTTTCTTGAGTGACCTCACCGATGACGGCGATACGCCCGTTCTGGATGCCGACGTCGGCGGTGTAAGCGGGCGCACCCGTCCCGTCCACGACGGTCACACCCTTGATGACGTGATCGAGCATGAGCCCTCAACTCCTTGAGCGGTATGTCCCTTTAAGGGGCGCGGGGAACTGCGCGACCAGCCCCCACACACCCGCACCCGCCAACGACGCTCAGACACCCCTCCGAAACCGCGAAGTCCGATGCACAGGATCCGTATCGATCTTCGGAATCACGTGCTCCCCGACCAGCCGAATCGTCTGCAGCGTCTCCTCCTTCGGCACCCCCACCGGCAGCCCGAAACTCAACTGATCGGCCCCCGCCTGCTCCCACCGCTTGCACTGCGTGAGCACTTCGTCCGGATCCCCGCAGATCAGCAGCTCCTCCTCGATGAGGACCTCCACCAACTCCTCGGTGTACTCCGGCAGCGTCTCCGGCCACACCGGAAACCCCTCGGGCCGCGGAAACGTGTCGTGGTACCGGAACACCAGCGACGGCAGATAGTGCAGCTGCCCGTTCGCCGCGATCCGCACCGCCTCCTCGTGCGTCGGCGCACAGATCGCCGTGGTCGTCACCATCACGTTGTCGTTGACGAAGTCACCCACCGGCTCGGCGTCCACGATCGCCGTCTTGTACTGCTCCAGCACCCACTCCATGTCGGAGACCTTCTGCACGCTGAATCCGAGCACGCCGAGCCCCTTCTTCGCGGCCATGGCGTACGACGGCGGCGACCCGGCCGCGTACCACATCGCCGGGTGCGAGCCGCCGTACGGCTTCGGAAGGATCTTCCTCGGCGGCAGCGACCAGTGTTTGCCCTGGAAGCCGGCGTACTCGTCCTGGAGCCACATCTTCGGGAACTCGGCGATGGTCTCTTCCCAGATCTCCTTGGTGTGGTTCATGTCGGTCACACCCGGCATGAAGCCCAGGATCTCGTGCGAGCCGGCACCCCGCCCGCTGCCGAACTCGAACCGCCCCTCGCTGAGATGGTCGAGCATGGCGACCTTCTCGGCGACCTTCACGGGGTGGTTGACCGGGGCGAGCGGGTTGAAGATGCCCGAGCCCAGGTGGATCCGCTCCGTGGCGTGTGCCAGGTACCCGAGGAAGACGTCGTTGGCGGAGAGGTGCGAGTACTCATCCAGGAAGTGGTGCTCGGAGGCCCAGGCGTACTTGAAGCCGGACTTGTCCGCCTGGATGACGTACTCGGTCTCCTCCATCAGCGCCTTGTGCTCGGCGAGCGGGTCGGTCTCGGCCCGTTTGCCCACGTATCCCTGTACGAAGACCCCGAATTCCAAGGAGATTCACCGCCCCACGGTCATATCTGACGAGTCGTCAGATTCATGGCTCCGACTGTTCCACCGCTCCTCGGGAGCGTCAATAGCTGACGGATCGTCAGACCATCCCGGAGAGGGATCAGATGACGCTCACTCCCGCCAGCCACCCGCCGTCGATCACGAACGGCTGCCCGGTGATGTAGGAGGAGTCCTCGCACGACAGGAACAGGGCGAGCCGCGCCACCTCCTCCGGCTGCCCGGCCCGCCCCAGCGGCACGAGCTTGCGGTACAGCCGGTCGAGCCCCCTGGCGGCCTCCTCCGGGTCGGCGTCCGGGTCCAGCCGGGCGGGGTTGGACATCGCGGTGTCGATGGCGCCCGGGCAGACGGCGTTGACGCGGATCCCCCGCCCGGCCAGCTCCAGCGCGGCCACCCGGGTCAGACCGACCACCGCGTGCTTGCTCGCCGCGTACGCGCCCACCCCCGCCATCCCGGTCAGGCCGGTGTACGAGGCGGTGTTGACGATCGTGCCCCCGTCGGCCAGCTCGGGGGCGACGGTCCTGATGCCGAGGAAGCAGCCCACCTGGTTGACCTGGACGACCCGCATGAACTCGTCGAGGGGTGTGTCGAGGAGGGAGTTGAAGCGGAGGATGCCGGCGTTGTTGACGAGCCCGTCGACCCGGCCGTACGCGTCCTTGGCGGCGGCGACGGCCGTCTGCCAGTCATCCTCCCGGCCGACGTCGAGATGGACGTACCTGGCGCCGATCTCCTTCGCGAGGGCCTCGCCCTGGTCGTCGAGGACGTCCGCGACGACCACCCGGGCGCCCTCGGCCGCGAACAGCCTGGCCTCCTGCTCGCCCTGGCCGCGCGCGGCGCCGGTGATGAGGACGACCCGTCCGTCGAGCTTGCCCATGGCAGCCCCCTTCGCGCGGTGGACTCGGTGGACTCGCATCGTACCGACATACCTGACGGAGCGTCAGATGCAAGACGCGGACGTTGCTGAGGCGAATCTCACGTAACCCGCAAGTAGGGATGTTTGACCCTGTCGGGGCCGGTCGGGAGCTTCCAGGATCTGGTCCATGGCAAGGAGAAAACTCAAGAACAGAAAGATCAGGGCGGTCGCGATCGGATCGGCCCTCGTGACCGGCGGTGCCGTGGCCGCGGTGCTGCTGCCGTCGGCGAACGCCGCCGAGGAGAAGACGCCCGAGCAGATCATGACGATGTGCCAGAGGGCCAAGGTGCTCAACGGCAAACAGCAGTCCATCACCGATTTCGGCGGCCACCCCGTCGCCGGCCCGAGTTTCGCGTCCGACACCTGCGATTTCGTCGAGACGAAGTTCGAGACCTTCGACGGACCGACCGAAAAGGCCTCCATCGACTTCCCGAACTGCGAACCGAACGCCACCGAACCGGCGAAGGTGTCGGTCACCTGGCAGGCGACGACCGCACAGGGTCAGGGCAAGTACACCGTCACCCAGCAGGGTGGCGGCGGAGGGCTGTTCGGGGCGCTGAGCGGCTCCTGGCTCAAGCACAAGGGCACCCTCGACATGACCGTCAAGTCGGCGACCGCCGGGGACACGGAACAGCGGGAAGTGCCGGTCGGCAAGGTGCTCCACATGGAGTTCACGCCGAAGATGCAGCGCATGACGGGCGAATGGCGGGTGCGGATCGACGCCCGGGAGGCCACGACCGTCACCAACGCCACTCCGGAGCAGAACTTCGTGGCTTCGGAGGTCGTCGAGGGCCCGGTCGTGCTGCCGGGCGCGGCCGGTGCCCCGGGTGTCGTGGACGGCACCTCCAAGGCCGTACTGACCGACTGCTGACCGACCCCCGCCCCCTTTCCCCCACAGGAG
>NZ_NGFN01000483.1 GCF_002148965.1 Streptomyces swartbergensis
ACGAATCTCTCGCCGCCCCGCTGAGAGGCAGCCCGGAGGGCGGGGTCGCCGCCCATTCCGTCGCTCTGCTGATGGCGCGGCACTGGCAGCCGGTGTACGAGTACGCGGTCATCTGTCTCGCCTCGTCGGCGCAGGTCGCCGAGATGGTCACGGGGACCGCCTTCCACCGGACCCTCAACCGCCTCGCCTTCGGAGAGTCGGCCGTCGCGCTGCGCCCGGCGCTTCTGGTGACCGTGCGCGACACGGTCCGGGAGTGGTCCGGCGACGATCGGATATCCGCCGTACTGCCGGCGCTGCAGAAACCGGCCGGAGGGCGCGGGCTGCGCGCGGCGACGTCCATGACGCCCGAAAATCGCGCCCTCGCGGAGCGGGCATTTCAGGCACTTCCCGCAGCCGCGCGCTGTTTGCTCTGGCACGTCGAGGTCGAGGCCGATCATTTAAGCGTCCCGGCCGGTCTGCTGGGCATGGATACCGACATCGCGTCGGCCGCACTCGAACAAGCGCGTGAGAAATTCCGCAAGGGTTGTGTACATGCCCATAGCGAACTGGCGCCGACCCAGGATTGCCGCTTCTACAACCGCCTCCTCGACGTCCCGATCCGCCGGGGCGGCGCACTGCTGCCCGACGTCCAGGAGCATCTGGCCCAGTGCCGCTACTGCCGGAACGCGGCCGAACAACTGAGCCATTTCGAGGGCGGGCTGGGCCCGTTGATCGCCGAAGCGGTGCTCGGCTGGGGCGCCCGCCGCTACCTCGACTCGCGCCCGGGCCGGTCCTCGCACGGCACGCGGGGCAAGCGTGCGGGCCGGCGCGGCGGAGGGCGGGGCGACGGGCGGCCCGAGGGCGGACGCCACCGCCTGCTGTCCCGGATCCCCCTGCGGGTCCGCCGGGTTCCGGGCGCGCGCATCCCGGGCGCGATGCGCTCCTCACGGGCGCTGCTCTCGGGCGTCGGCGCGGTGTCGGCCGGGGTGCTGGCGACCGTGCTCATCATCAACGCGTCGTCCTACGACGGCGGCCAGGCCGACCCGGCCGGCTCCAACAGCGCCGCCGGCGGCAACGGCGCCGAGTCCGTGACACCGCCCGACACGGCCGGACTTCCCACGGCATCGGGCGTGACGCGGCTGCGCAACGTCGGCGCCGGCCTGTGCCTCGACGTCCGGGACCTGCCGAAGGAGGGCTCGGGGACGAAGCTGGCGGAGTGCTCGACGGCGTGGACCCAGCAGTGGACGTACGAGAACGACGGGCTGCTGCGCAGCGTCGCCGATCCCGGCCTGTGCCTGGACTCGCACAAGGACGCCGGCGTCGTCGTGCTCGGCACCTGCGCCGAGGAGGACGCCGAGCGGGGCGAGGACGTGCGCTACGACCTCACCGTGCAAGGGGAGTTGCTGCCCCGCTGGGACGAGCAGCTCGCCCTCGCCGCCACCGACGACGACCCCGGCGCCGACGTCGTCGTCAAGGTCCGCGACCGCTCCGATGAGCAGCGCTGGCAGGCCGAGCCCGTGCCGACGACGGCGGGTTCCCTGTCGATCGAGGAGCAGGAGGGGCCGACGGCCTGGCAGGTGACCCTGCCCCACGGCCGCACGGCGTGACCACGGGCCCCCGGGCCCGCGCGGGGCTGCGCGGCGCACGCGTCGCGCAGCCCGCCTGTCAGGCCGGGTCCTCGACGAGGTCGGCCGGACCGATCGTGCCCGGCGTGGCATGGCCCGACAGGGCGAGGGTGAGGTCGAGTTCGGCCAGCAGACAGCGGATGACGTGTTCGACGCCCGCCCGGCCGTCGAGGCCGAGACCGTAGACGTACGGGCGGCCGACGAGGACGGCGCGGGCGCCGAGGGCGAGTGCCTTGAAGATGTCGTCGCCGGTGCGGATGCCGCTGTCGAAGAGGACGGTGAGCCGGTCGCCGACGGCCTCCACCACGCGGGGCAGCGCGTCGGCCGCCGCGACGGACCCGGCCACCTGGCGCCCGCCGTGGTTGGAGACGACGACACCGTCCATGCCCGCCTCGGCGGCCTGCCGGGCGTCGTCCGGGTGCAGAACACCCTTGAGGACGATCGGGCCGTCCCAGTTCTCCCGCAGGAACGCCAGGTCCGGCCAGCTCTTCGCCGGGTCGGCGAACATCCCCACGAAGTGCATCACGGCCGCGTTCGGATCCTCGTGCACCGGCTTGGCCAGACCCGCCTGGAAGGCCGGGTCCGAGAAGTAGTTGGCCGTGCCGACGCCGTGCAGGAACGGCAGATACGCCTGGTCGAGATCGCGCGGCCGCCACGCCAGCAGCGGCGTGTCCAGGGTGACCACGAGCACGCTGAACCCGGCCGCCTTCGCTCGGTTCAGGAAACTGCGGGCCACCTCGGGGTCCCGGGGCCAGTACAGCTGGAACCACCGCTCGGCGTCGCCCATCGCCTCGGCGATCTGCTCCATGGGCGTGCTCGACGCGGACGACAGGACGAAGGGCACGCCCTGCGCGGCGGCGGCCCGGGCCGCGGCGGACTCGGCGTCCGGGTGCATGATCGACAGCACCCCGACCGGGGCCAGGGCCAGCGGGGCCGGCAGGGCACGGCCCAGCACCTCCACCGACAGGTCCCGTTCGTGCACGTCCCGCAGCATGCGCGGCACGATCCGACGGCGCTCCAGGGCCGTCCGGTTGGCGCGGGCCGTGCTGCCGTTGCCCGCGCTGCCCGCCACATAGCCGACCGGACCGGGCCCGAGCCGCTGTTCGGTCAGCTCCTCCAGCCGGGTCAGATCGGTGGGCAGCCGCGGTACGGCACCCGTCATCCCGTTCAGATAGATCTCGTACTGGAAGTCCGCCCAGTGCTTGCCCACCGTACGCAACCGCCTCTCGTCGTCTCCTCGTCGAGACCGTGCCCGACGGCCGACGATACCGAGCGGTATGCGCGACGGCGGCTCAGGGGCGTCCCCCTGCCGCGTCCAGGAGGCGGGCGAGTGCGTGCGGCTGCGAGAACATCGGCCAGTGGCCGGTGTCCAGCTCCACGAGCTCCCAGCTGTCACTCTTGAGGAGCTCGGCCACCGCCGGCATCGGCTCGTCGCCGTCGAGGAGGCACTTCACATACGTCGCCGGGAGCTCGCCCAAGGGACCGGCGAGCACGGCCGGTTCGGTGAGAGTGGCACCCGGATGCGGGGACCCGTCGACGATCCGGGCGATCTGCTCGTCCGTCAGTCCCTGCCCCGCGTACTCCGGCGCGCCGAGCGGCGGCCAGAACCCGTCGTGCTGGGCGATCGCCTGCCGCACCGCGTCACTCGGCCAGCCCGACAGGAACGACTCCCCGTCCACCGGCACGTTCGCGTCGACGAACACCACGCGCCGCAGCCGCTCCCCGATCCGCTGGGCGGCCTGCCCGACCGGTATGCCCGCGTAGCTGTGCCCCACGAGGACGACGTCGCGCAGGCCGAGGCGCTCCACCTCGTCGACGATGTCCCGCACGTGCGTCTGCTGCCCGGCCGGTACACCCTGCTTCTCGGCGAGGCCCGAGAGCGTCAGCGGATGGACGTCATGCCCGGCGCCACGCAACTCCGCGGCCACCTCGTCCCACGCCCACGCCCCGAGCCACGTCCCTGCCACCAGTACGAAGTCAGTCATGCCGGCAACTTAGCCGAGGGGTCTGACAACGCCCCCTCGGCGCCGGGCCCGGTGATCGGCGGCACCGGCACGTCGGCCGTCCGGGCCAGCCGCGCGCCCTCGGGCCCGTACACTGCCCGGGGTTCGGGGAACAGCCGCAGCAGCGTCAGGAACAGCACCGCCGCCACCACCAGCGACACGGGCAGACCGATGTCCACGCCGTTCGCGAGGTCGCCGAGCGGCCCGACGAACTGCCCGGGCATGTTGGTGAAGAGCACGCCGGTCAGCGCCGAGACCCACCAGGCGGTCGTGCCCCGCCAGTTCCAGCCGTGCGCGAACCAGTAACGGCCGCCGCGCTGACGGCGGTTGAAGACCTGGAGCGCCTCCGGGTCGTACCAGCCGCGCCGCGTCCAGTAGCCCAGCATCATCACGACCATCCACGGCGTGGTGCAGGTGATGATCACCGTGGCGAAGGCCGAGATGGACCGCACGAGGTCCAGCCCGAACCGGCCGGCGAAGATGAACCCGATCGACAACGCGCCGACCAGCAACGTCGCCCGGACCCGCGACAGCCTCGGGAACACCGACGAGAAGTCGAGCCCGGTCCCGTAGAGCGCGGTCGTGCCCGTCGCCATGCCGCCGATCAGCGCGAGCAGGCACACCGGCAGGAAGAACCAGCCCGGCGAGATCGCGAGCAGCCCGCCCACGAAGTCGGGGGCCGCCGGATCGACGTACTGCGGCGCCTTGTCCGCGATGATGCTCGCGGTCGTCAGGCCGAACAGGAACGGCAGCAGTGTCGCGATCTGCGACAGGAACGCGGCCCCGATCACCTTCCCGCGCGGAGTGCTCGCCGGGATGTAGCGCGACCAGTCGCCGAGGAACGCCCCGAACGACACCGGGTTCGACAGCACGATCAGCGCCGCCCCGATGAACGACGGCCAGAACAGGGCCGTGGTCGCCGCGTCCGCCGAGTCGGTGAAGACGCCCGCGTACGAGGGGTCGAAGTCACCCGCGAACGCCACGGCGCCGAGCAGGAACAGCGCGCTCGCCGAGGTCACCGCGATCTTGTTGACGAACAGCATGAACCGGAAGCCGTAGACGCACACCGCGAGGACCAGCACCGCGAACAGCGCGTACGCGACGGCGTAGGACAGGTCGCCCCGGTCGAGGCCGAAGAGCCGGTGGGCGCCGCCGACCAGGGCGTCGCCGGAGCTCCACACCGAGAGGGAGAAGAACGCCACGGCCGTCAGCAGGGACAGGAACGAGCCGACCACGCGGCCGTGCACGCCCAGGTGCGCCGACGACGACACGGCGTTGTTGGTGCCGTTGACCGGGCCGAACACCGCCATCGGGCACAGGATCAGCGCGCCCGCGACGACCCCGAGGAGCGTGGCCGCGAGGCCCTGCCGGAAGGAGAGGCCGAACAGGATCGGGAAGGCACCGAGGACGCAGGTGGAGAAGGTGTTGGCGCCGCCGAAGGCGAGCCGGAACAGGTCCAGCGGGGTGGCGGTGCGCTCGGCGTCGGGGATGCGGTCGACACCGTGGGTCTCGACCTCCGTCAGGGACGGGGGAGACGCGGCGGGGGAGGGGAGGTCGG
>NZ_NGFN01000484.1 GCF_002148965.1 Streptomyces swartbergensis
CCCCGCACCAGTCACGGCCGACCCACCGCCGGGCAGAACGACACCGCCCCCGGCCGAGCGGCCTGCCTCCGCCGGACGGGCCGGTGGGGCGGAGTTCGCCGCTGCGGAGCCGGACACCACGGTGCGCGGCGCCGAGTACCGCGCCGCCGGCTGGACAGAACACGCGGGCCACACCAGACCCGTAGACCACGCCGCTCAGTCTGCCCATGCCGGACACGGCCCGGGCGGGCACGCGCCCGCAGGTCAGCCTGACGGCACGCTCGGCAACAGGACCGCGGCCGACAACGGCCCGTCGCGCCACGGCGACCCGCACGCCGTCACCCTGAGCGACCGGGACCCGCTCAGGCTCCTGCCCGGTGTCGTGGCCCGCTCCCGCACGGCCGACACCCGGGACAGTCACCGGGACATCCCCGTCTTCCCCGGCTAGCACGGGGAGACCGCCGCCCTCCGGTGCCGCTCCATGGAACAGCCCTCGGTATCCCATCGCCCGGGGCGGGAGCGCCAGGGCCCGTGCGACCCACCCGTGCGACCCACTCCTGGCTCACCGACGAGAGCGCACCCCGCACCCCGGAGAGCCGGGCCCTGAACAGGGCCCTTGCACTCCCCTGGGGGTGTCAGACGGGCCTCACCGGGTCAACCCCAGCCCGGTGAGGCCCCTCACCCCAGGCACGCCGTGCCAGAGAGCGCGGCATCATGTGACAGGTATCACCGCTCAGGTGTGACCCTCGATTTAGAGGCCCCCCGCAAGCAGCGATAACCTGCGAGACGGACATGCCGCGCGCTCGGACACCGTGTGCGCCTCCCTTGTGACAGACAGCGGACGTCACGTTGCCCTCGCGGCACGCCCACGCAGACAACGAACCGCGAGATCACTGATAGGGACGGAAGCGCGTGGACCTGTTCGAGTACCAGGCGAGGGACCTCTTCGCCAAGCACGATGTACCGGTGCTGGCCGGTGAAGTCATCGACACGCCTGAGGCGGCCCGCGCAGCCACCGAGCGCCTCGGTGGCAAGTCCGTCGTCAAGGCCCAGGTGAAGGTCGGCGGCCGTGGGAAGGCCGGTGGCGTGAAGCTCGCCGCCACTCCCGACGAGGCCGTCGAGCATGCGACCAACATCCTCGGCATGGACATCAAGGGCCACACGGTCCACAAGGTGATGATCGCCGAGACGGCCCCGGAGATCGTGGAGGAGTACTACGTCTCCTTCCTCCTGGACCGTGCCAACCGCACCTTCCTCTCCATCGCCTCCGTCGAGGGCGGCATGGAGATCGAAGAGGTGGCGGCCACCCGCCCCGAGGCCGTCGCCAAGACGCCGATCGACGCCAACGAGGGTGTCACCGAGGCGAAGGCCCGCGAGATCGTCGAGGCCGCGAGGTTCCCGGCCGAGGTCGCCGACAAGGTCGTGAACGTCCTCGTCAAGCTGTGGGACACCTTCATCAAGGAGGACGCCCTCCTGGTCGAGGTCAACCCGCTGGCCAAGGTCGCCTCCGGTGACGTCATCGCCCTCGACGGCAAGGTGACCCTCGACGAGAACGCCGAGTTCCGTCACCCCGACCACGAGGCCCTCCAGGACAAGGCCGCGGCCAACCCGCTCGAGGCCGCCGCCAAGGAGAAGAACCTCAACTACGTCAAGCTCGACGGCGAGGTCGGCATCATCGGCAACGGCGCGGGTCTCGTCATGAGCACCCTGGACGTCGTCGCGTACGCCGGTGAGGCGCACGGTGGCGTCAAGCCCGCCAACTTCCTCGACATCGGTGGTGGCGCCTCCGCCGCCGTCATGGCGAACGGCCTGGAGATCATCCTCGGCGACCCGGACGTCAAGTCCGTGTTCGTCAACGTCTTCGGCGGCATCACCGCCTGCGACGAGGTCGCCAACGGCATCGTGCAGGCGCTGCAGCTGCTCAAGGACAAGGGCGAGGACGTCACCAAGCCCCTCGTCGTCCGTCTGGACGGCAACAACGCCGAGCTGGGTCGCAAGATCCTCTCCGACGCCAACCACCCGCTGGTGCAGCGTGTGGACACCATGGACGGCGCGGCCGACAAGGCCGCCGAGCTCGCGGCTGCGAAGTAAGGGACGAGGGACTAAACAGCCATGGCTATCTTCCTCAACAAGGACAGCAAGGTCATCGTCCAGGGCATGACCGGTGCCACGGGCATGAAGCACACCAAGCTCATGCTGGCGGACGGCACCAACATCGTCGGTGGCGTGAACCCCCGTAAGGCGGGCACGTCGGTCGACATCGACGGCAACGAGATCCCGGTCTTCGGCACGGTCGCCGAGGCGATCGAGAAGACGGGCGCGAACGTATCCGTCCTCTTCGTCCCGCCGGCCTTCGCCAAGGCCGCCGTCGTCGAGGCCATCGACGCCGAGATCCCGCTCGCGGTCGTCATCACCGAGGGCATCGCGGTCCACGACTCGGCCGCGTTCTACGCGTACGCCGTGTCCAAGGGCAACAAGACCCGGATCATCGGCCCGAACTGCCCCGGTCTCATCACGCCGGGCCAGTCCAACGCCGGCATCATCCCGGGCGACATCACCAAGCCGGGCCGCATCGGCCTGGTGTCGAAGTCGGGCACGCTGACGTACCAGATGATGTACGAGCTGCGGGACATCGGCTTCTCGTCCGCCGTCGGCATCGGTGGCGACCCGGTCATCGGGACGACCCACATCGACGCGCTCGCCGCGTTCGAGGCCGACCCCGACACCGACCTGATCGTCATGATCGGTGAGATCGGCGGCGACGCCGAGGAGCGGGCCGCGGCCTTCATCAAGGAGAACGTGAAGAAGCCGGTCGTCGGCTACGTCGCGGGCTTCACGGCGCCCGAGGGCAAGACCATGGGCCACGCCGGCGCCATCGTCTCCGGCTCCTCCGGCACGGCCGCCGCGAAGAAGGAGGCCCTCGAGGCCGCCGGCGTCAAGGTCGGCAAGACGCCGACCGAGACGGCGAAGCTGGCGCGCGCGATCCTCGCCGGCTGAGCAGCAGCCGCAGAGCTCACAGGTGGGCCCGCTCCCTGCACGGGGGCGGGCCCACCGCTCTTTTCGGATCAGGCGTCTCTTTCGCGGATCAGGCGTCTCTTTCGCGAATCAGGCGTCCTTCTCGTGATCAGGCGTCCTTCTCGTGAAGCAGGACTCAGCGTGGCTGCGGCATCAGCCGGACCGGCCCTCGCAGTTCCTCCTTGCGCAGCTTCGCCCGCAGCTCCTGCTCCGACTCCGACAGCGGTCCGGGCGCGACCCGTGGCGGCACGCCCTCGACGGTCTCGCCCGGCGGCACCGGTGGCTCGTAGCGTGTGGGGGCCGTGCGGGCGGTGAGGGCCGTGGCTCCGATCAGGGCGATCGTGAAGGCGATGGCGGCCCGGGTCCAGAAACGGGCCCGGCGTTCCCCGGTGCGGCGCACGACGAGCGGTTTGGCGGCCCGCAGCCGCTCGATGGAGGCCAGTTCGACCAGCCGCCAGTGGAGCACCTCCGGGTCCGCCAGCTCCGGCAGCCGCTCGGCGATCGCCTCCCGCGCGTGCATCAGCCGGTTGGCGGCCGCGCGGCTGCTCGCCTCCGTCTCCGCAGCCGTCTCCGGCAGGCCGAGACCGACACCGTCGTACAGCAGCAGCGTGCGGCGGTACGAGGGCGGCAGCTTCACCAGGGTGTCCAGCAGCGCGCGGTCGAACGCGTCGGAGGGCGGGGGCTCGGGGTGCCGGTGGCGGAGGCGGAACCGGTGCCACGGGGAGAGGGCGCAGTCGTAGGCCACCGCCCGCACCCAGCCCGCCGGGTCGCGGTCGCGGGCCACCTCGGGCCAGCGCTGCCAGGCGATGTGAAAGGCCCGCTCGACCGCCTCGCGCGCCAGCTCGCGGCGGCCGGTCAGCAGATAGGTCTGCCGGACGAGCGCGGGCGCGCAGAAGGAGTACAGCGCGTCGAAGGCCTGATCGGGGGTCAGGGCGGCGGCCGCGTCATCCGGCCGCCGCGGGGCCGCCGCGCGGGCCGGGACGGGGCGCCGCCCGGTGACGGCGGCGCTGTCGCGGTCTGTGACGGCGGTATGGYCGTGGTCGGTGACAGCGGCACGGCGGTGGTCGTCGGTGACGGCGGTGCGGGCGCGGTCGGTGCCGATGGCGTGGTTCCGGTCGGCGACGCGGCTGCGTTCGGTGGCAGAGGCGCGGCTGCGGTGGCCGGCTGTGGTGCGGTCCTGGTCCGCGACGGCGGTGCGGCCGCCCCGGTTCCTGCCGGAGGCTCGGCCGCGATCCCCGGCCGGGGGGCGGCTCCGATCGCTCCCGGTGGCGGTCCCGCGCTCCGTATGAGGCGGTGTCACGTCCGCCTCCACACTCAGTGAGTTCAGCAGCTTCGCGTACTTCTCGCCTTTCCGGCCGCGCGGCGTCGAGCGGCCGGTCTCCCACCCGCGCACCGTCTCGCTGGTGACGCCCACCCGGGAGGCCAGCTGAGCCCGCGTCAGCGAGGCGGCCTCGCGCAGGCGTCGGCGTTCCTTGGGCGGGGGGAGCGGGGTGGCAGCGCTCTGTGTCACCGGACGCCCCTCCGTACGGAAAAGTACATAAACGTATATTGAGCGACACAGCGGTGGTTCGCCTGTTACGACGGGAAAGCGCGTGTCGTTGGGAGCATGGCGGACGTGATCGAGATGACCGCTCGCCGACGTCCGCCGTCGCCCCTGCTCACCCGGATGCGCGACCGTTCGCCCGGACTGGGCGGCGCCCTCACGGCCGGCGCGGTCGCGGCAGGACTCGGACTCGCGTCGTTCGCCGTGCTGGTGATGATGTTGTGGATCACCTCGCCGTATCCCGACAGCGGGCCCGGTGGCGCGCTGCACGTGGCGGCGGCGCTGTGGCTGCTGGCCCACGGGGCCGAACTGGTCCGCACCGACACGCTCGCCGGCGTCCCGGCCCCCGTGGGCGTCCTGCCGCTGCTGCTGCTCGCGCTGCCGGTGTGGCTGCTGCACCGGGCGGCGCGGGACGCCACGGACGGCGGGGCGGCGGACGGGGACGACGGTACCGGCGAGGACGTCGAGGCTTTCGAGGGCATCGCGGTGGCCGGACCGCCGCTGGTCTCCCCCCGTACCGCGTGGGCGGGTGTCGTCCTCGGCTACCTCACCGTCGCCGCGCCCGCCGCCCTGTACGCCGCGGGCGGTGCACTGCGGCCGTCGTGGGTGTGGACGGGGGTGTGC
>NZ_NGFN01000485.1 GCF_002148965.1 Streptomyces swartbergensis
GGAATGACCAGGAATGACCAGCGACGCGGTCGCTGGATCGACTACGGGAGCGACTGCCGCTGTCCACGCCGAGGACGGTCTCCCACTCCGGCGCGGGCCGACCGTCGCACTCGACGCGGACGAAGTCACCTCGGCTGCGCAGCACGCGGGCCAGGGCGTCCGTGACGACGACGGCACGGACCTCCGCCGGGCACCGGAGGCGCACGATGGTCCCGCTGAACCCCTCGGTGTGGCCGTATCGCCGCCCACGCCGCAGGACCTCCTCGACGAGGAGCGCGGAGGCGTTGCGTTCCAGGCTGAAGTTGAGAAAACCGGGCCCCGTGACGACGACATCGCCGATGAAGGCTTCACCGGCGAGCCGCGCCCTCAGGATCTCGGCCACGCGCTGCGGCGGCTGCCCTGCCGCGCCGGCGAGCTGGAGGGCGATGTTGGTGGCGTAGTCGCCACAGCCCCCGGGCCCCGGCGCAGTGACCACGGCCCGCTCCGGCACGGTCACGCTGAGCTCACCCTCGTCGACAGCGCGACGCACGGCGTGCAGCACGGTGCGGGAGAGCTCGACGGGGGTCACGGGGACAAGCGTATGGGAGGAAGGGGGTGGGTATGCGAACCGGTTTTGACGAGGGTCCGGGATGTGGACGGGGTCCGGGATATGGACGGGCCCTCGATCACCAATCGATCAGCAACCCACACGCATCAGCAACCCACAGGCATCAGCAACCCACACGCAGATGCGGATCAGCCGCCGGCACTCCCGGCCCGCTCGGCCTCCCCCGCGCCGAGGACGGACCCGTAAGCGGGCGCACTCCCACCAGCGCTCCCTTGCCTCCCCCCGCTCCGCTCCCGCTCCACCAACTGCAGGACCATCCCGACGAGTTCAGCGGGCTCGAACGGCTTGGCGAGGAAGGCGTCGACGCCGACCTCCAGCCCGGCCTCGACCTCGTACTGGGTACAGGCACTGATGATGGCGAGGGGCACGCCACGGGTACGCGGATCGGCTCGCAGCCGAGCGGCGGTCCGGATCCCGTCCAGCCGGGGCATGACGACGTCGAGGGTCACGACATCGGGCCGCACCTGATGAACGACATCAAGACACTCGGCACCATCGGCCGCGGTCACGACCTCCAGCCCCTCCAGCTCGAGGTTGACCCTGATCAACTGCCGGATGACCTTGTTGTCGTCCACAACAAGCACCCGGCCCGACGCGCCTGGCACAACTCGAGAGTAGGTCGGCCCCGGCCACCGCGTCCGGGTTTTCCCCACTTCCACCCCGACCGGGCGACCCGCAACCCCGCCCCCGACAGCGGAAACCCGTTCATGACCACCGCGAGGGAGCTGGTAGTGTTCTACCCGTCGCCGCGAGCAACGCGACCGACACGCCCCCGTAGCTCAGGGGATAGAGCAACGGCCTCCGGAGCCGTGTGCGCAGGTTCGAATCCTGCCGGGGGCACCCTGTATGAGGTGCCTAAAGACCCCGTCATCAGCGGAAACGCTGAGTGCGGGGTCTTCGCGTATGTGCAGGCGTGTGCGGCCCGGAGCGGCTGCATGTCGGGGGCTGTGGACGAGGCGTGGACGGGATCTTGGGACGTAAGCGCAGGTCATGCCCGGCATCCCCGAAGGTCAGGGACAGGTCCAGGGGCCTTGGGGGTACCGCCTTGAGCGTGTCACTCGTACCAACAGAACCTCGACGGGGAAGTCCCTCAGCCGGTGGCTTTGGCGATGATGCGGTCCATCTCCTCCCGGCCGAAGGCTCGCAGGGTCGTGCTACGGACGTTGCCCAACGCGCCGACCTGTAGGAGCACTGCGGTGGCAGTCTCGTCGTCGGGCGCCTCCACGACAGCCACGATGTCGTACGGGCCGACGGTCCAGAAGAGGTTCAGGACCTTCACCCCGAGCTTCTGAGCCGCTGCCGCGAAGGCTTCGGCGCGTTGCGGGGTGTCCTTGTAGCTGCGGACTCCCTGGTCGGTCCAGTTCAGCAGCGCAACAAACGTCGGCATGATCCTTTACCCCTGTAAGTAGACGCAACTAGTCGTGGTCAACTCTGGGCATCATGCGCGTAATGCGCATGAGGGGCGCCTCTGAACGAGTGATGGAAGCCGGCCTGACTTCATGGGCCGGCCCGACTTACACCCCGGAGCAACCGGCGCGGAATTCCTGAGGACCAGGAAACGCTCCTCTCGGCCAAGGCATGCCGATGCCCCCGGACCAAGTCCGGGGGCATCGGAGCTACCGTCGTCTGCGATCACTCGTACTCACGCAACAGATCCTCAATACGCCGGTTGGCGACGTCTTGCCGTCCGTCGAGGCACTTGGCGTAGCGGGTCAGCAAAACCTCCACGCTGTTGCCGGCGCGCTCGGCCACCTCGGTGGGGTCGACACCCGCATTCAGCCACGTCGACAGCGCCGAGTGCCGAAGGTCGTACGGCCGACTCGCGAGCGGCGAGGCCGCGACGGCCGGCGGAAGCGCGAGGTGCCGAGCTTCCTGCCACACGCGGTAGTAGGTCGACGACGGGACGACCGAGCCCTTCTCACTGAAGAAGAGCCGTCCGTCGTCCGCCGTGCCGAAGGTGGCCAGGTGCTCGCGGAGCACGGCGACGAGGTGGGGCGGGATGGGCACCCGCCTGACGTCCTCGGTCGGCCGGTTCTTCAGCCCGCGGTCGTCATGGGTCTCCCCCGAGTCGGTCCACTGCTTGCCGACGGACGGACGGGTCCGGTGGAGCAGCGCCGAGCCCCAGCCCTGCTCGGGCAGCTTAAGGTCCGTCTCGACGATGCCGACCGCTTCCGCCGGCCGCAGGCCACCGAAGTACATGGCGGCGAACAGACCCACGAGGCGACGACCACGAGCACGCCGGTACCCGCCCACGTAGGAAACCGCCGCCAGGAGGTTCCGTGCCTGCTCCGGATTGGCGACAACCCGCGGGTCGACCTGGTTGGACACCTTCGGCTTCTGCCAGCGGACAGCCGTGATGGGGTTCTCCCGCAGCTCCCCCAGGTCGACGGCGTAGTTCGCGGCGTTGACGAGCGTACGACGTTTGCGCCGCACGGTCTCCGCCGCTGCCGCCGTGCCGTCGAGCTTGAGCTTCAGCGAGTCGAGGACCGTGCGTGCCGTGGCCGCTTCAGCGAGGTCGGCGAGCGGCCGGGATGCCTTGGACACCCAGTGGAGAACGTTCCGCACGTCGTCCGGAACTTCCCGGTCATCGGGACCTGGCAGCACGAAGGCCCAGTTGCGCAGTGCTCTGCGGAGGTCCTCGTCGGACGGTCGTCCGGCACGCTCGTCCAGGAGCTCCAGCGTCACGCTGGTGAGAGATTCGTTGATGCCATCCCTCGTATTCGGGGCGGCATGAGGCCATTTCATGGCGAGGTACCTGAGCGCGAAGGCGTACCACGACACGGCCGACTTCTTCTCTTCCATCGAGGCCGGAAGTCCCGACACAGTGTCGAACTCCTCGCCCTCGCGCATCGCACGCATGAGCTTCGTGCGGTAGTGGTCGGCAAGCGCCTTGGTACGGAAGGACTCCGAGAACACATTGCCTGCGACGGACCAGCGGACACCGTACGAGGGCGTTTTGGTATCCCGCTTGCGGACTCCCCAGACCTTCACATCGAGAGACTTCACGCCGCCTCCTCCAGCTGTCGCAGCCATGTGTTGAAGTCACTCCGCCAAACCCGCAGCTCTCCGTTGGGCAGCTTGAATGCGGCCGGCCCGTACCCCAGTTCTCGCCAGCGGTAGAACGTCCGACGGGAGACACCGCCCAGCTCATCCAGGACTTGCCGAACGGTCATCAGCTCGTCGCGACGGGCGTCCACGTCGGTTCTCCTTCCGTTCCGGGCGCGGGTTCGAGGGAAGTGGCGAGCCAGGCTTCACCGGTGCTGAGGCCGGTTCCGGCGAAGACCCAGTGGGCGAGGACGAGCGTGGTTTCGCCGTCCTGGGGAGCGGCCGTGGGCGCTTGTGCGCGGCGCCATTCGGCGCGGGCGTCGCGGAGGGCGCCGAGGGTGGTGGAGTAGCGGCGGGACTTGGTGGAGAAGTGGCCGCGGAAGCCGAGCATGTGGGCCCAGGCGCGTAAGCGGAGGTGTTCGAGGTCCTTGCGTGCGCCGAGGGTCCAGGCGGTTCGGATCATGCGGCGGGCGTGGTCGGTGATCCGTGCCTGAGCCAGTTCGGCGAGGAAGCGGATCGGCCGGTCCAGGGTGCCGGTCGCCGTTTCGGCTCCTTTGGTGGCGTACTTGGCGATGTACGCCGCCACGGCCCGTTCGGTCAGCTCCTGGCCGCCGTCGAAGTCGGCGGAGCGGATGGTGCGGACGTCGAGTTGGCGGCCGAAGGTGAAGGTGTGGGCGCGGCCGTCGACGTCGGGTCCGTTGACGCGTGTGGCGGTGACGGCGGCATGGATGGCGCCGGTCAGCAGCTCGGCGGACGCCCAGGCCGGAGGAGCCGTGTCGCCGCCCTCCGGGCCGTCCAGGCGGATGACCGCGTGGAAGTGGACGGCGCCCCTCTTCTGGTACTCGGCGACCTTGGCGAAGGAGACACGCGCGTGATACCGAAACGCGCGCTGGGTGAGTCCGGCGCGCTTGGCGATCTCACGGCGCAGGTAGATCGAGAAGCGCCGCCAGAGGGCTCCGGCATGGGCGTTCCAGAGCACAGCCGCTTCATAGTCGTACGCGTCCGGATCGAGGGGCGTACCGAGGGCCGGGTCTGTGTCGTCGTGCCGGGCACCGCAGCGGCAGGGCCGCCCGCTGGAGGGGCGGTTGTGGACCGGGCCGAAGCTCGGTGCGGTGAGGGTGGCGAAGACGCGTGGGTGTGTGCCGACCTGTTCGGCGGTGCCCTTGCCGCCGCGGAGTCCGGCGGTGATCAGGTGGAAGGTGTCTCGGCGGTAGACCTCCGCGCAGGCCGTGCAGCGGGTGGCACGGCGGTTGTTGCAGCGGACGAGAAGGCTTCCGGCGGGCAGGGAGGACGAGTCGAGGTGGTGGAGGACGCGCCCGATCTCTCCGGTCGTCCGGTCGACCGCGTACTCGGTGCGGTGGCCGTCGAGGCGCACGGGGTTGGTGCAGCCGCCCAGGCCGGAGAGTTGGCGGGCCAGCTCGGGCATGGTGCCGAGGGAGGCCAGCATGGAGAGTTCCGCCAGCGGGGGCGGAGTCTGCCGGGTGATGATGGGTCT
>NZ_NGFN01000486.1 GCF_002148965.1 Streptomyces swartbergensis
GCGGGGGGCATTCCGTTCGCTTTCTCAGTAGCTGGCTGCACAGCAGGACCCGCAGGCCGCTCGGCCTGCGGGTCCTTCCGTCACATCGGCTCGGAGCCGGCGTCAGGCCGCCTTGGGGGCGTTGACGTCGCTCGGCAGCGCCTTCTGGGCGACCTCGACGAGCGCGGCGAACGCACCGGCGTCGTTGACGGCCAGCTCGGCCAGGATCTTGCGGTCGACCTCGACGTTCGCGGCCTTCAGACCCTGGATGAAGCGGTTGTAGGTCATGCCGTTGGCGCGGGCAGCGGCGTTGATGCGCTGGATCCACAGCTGGCGGAAGTCACCCTTGCGCTTCTTGCGGTCGTTGTAGTTGTAGACCAGCGAGTGGGTGACCTGCTCCTTGGCCTTGCGGTACAGGCGCGAACGCTGACCGCGGTAGCCGGAGGCCTGCTCGAGGATCGCCCGGCGCTTCTTGTGGGCGTTCACTGCCCGCTTGACGCGTGCCACTTTTTAACTCCTTGTAGCGGGGCCGCGGTGGTCTTCACACGGCCCGGATATCGATTGGGTCCCGGTCCTGACGTGCGGCGCTGACGCGCCGGGACGTCACTTGCCGAGAAGCTTCTTGATCTTCTTGGCGTCGCCCGGGGCCATCTCGGCGTTGCCGGTGAGGCGACGCGTCACACGGGACGACTTGTGCTCGAGCAGGTGGCGCTTGCCGGCACGCTCGCGGAGCACCTTGCCGGAGCCGGTGATCTTGAAGCGCTTGCTGGACCCGCTGTGCGACTTGTTCTTCGGCATAGCGCCGTTCTCTCCTCGTCGGTGGCGCTCCGGTGCCCGGTCGCGAAAACCGGGCACGGTGGAGCGTCGCTCTTGTATCGGTTACGTCCTTGGGGACTCGCGTCCCCCGGGATCACGCGTCGGCGGAAGCCTCGGCCGGAGCCTCGGCGGAGTCCTCGGCGGTGTCCTCGGCGAGGTCGTCGGCCTCAGCGGCGTTCTGCGACTTGCCGGGGTTGGCCTTCGCCTCAGCCTTGCGGGCCTCCTGCGCCTGGCGAGCCTCGGCCATCGCCTCGGTCTTCTTCTTGTGCGGACCGAGAACCATGATCATGTTTCGGCCGTCCTGCTTCGGGTTCGACTCTACGAACCCGAGGTCTGCGACGTCCTCCGCGAGCCGCTGGAGCAGTCGGTAGCCCAGCTCGGGCCGGGACTGCTCGCGACCACGGAACATGATCGTGATCTTGACCTTGTCGCCCTGCTTGAGGAACCGAACGACGTGACCCTTCTTGGTGTCATAGTCGTGCGGGTCGATCTTCGGCCGGAGCTTCATCTCCTTGATGACCGTGTGCGCCTGGTTCTTGCGCGCCTCACGGGCCTTCATGGCCGACTCGTACTTGAACTTCCCGTAGTCCATGAGCTTGCACACGGGCGGACGGGCGTTCGCCGCGACCTCGACCAGGTCCAGGTCGTACTCCTGCGCAAGCTCCAGTGCCTTGGCCAGGGGGACGATGCCCACCTGCTCGCCACTGGGACCGACAAGTCGCACCTCGGGAACGCGAATCCGGTCGTTGATGCGGGGCTCGGCGCTGATGGATCCTCCTCGGTAGCACCACGCGACGGTCTGGCGGACGGCCGCGTAACGTCTCTGTTCGATAGACCTAACCGCGCCGAAGCACAAAAAATGCCCCGGACGATTCCCAGGCGGGGCTCCTCGAACTACCGGAGCACCGCCGCGGAGAGCCGCGGGGCGCGCTTTCGGACGGATCGCCGCCGCTGGGACGGGACCGTCTGACCGGTGACCCGCCGCCCTGGGGGCGGTCAGGTGGGAGTTCGAAAGCCTCCACTTGTGGGTCGGGCTCGCGGGCCGCTAGGCATACGGGTCCGACCGGTCGTTACACGAGATTACCAGCATTGGCCAGGAACGGCTAATTGCGGCCACCCGGGGCCTGGTACGGCACACGCCCGGCCTGCGCCTATCGTGTGGGGCATGAGTGAGACCCCTCCTGAGTCCCCCGACTTCGACGCCATGGCCCGCGACATCGCCGAGGTCCCGGCGGTCGAGGTGATCGTGACGGTCGCCGTCAACCTGATGAGCGCCGCCGCGGTGAAGCTCGGTCTGACCGAGGAGGGCGACAAGCACAAGGACCTGGACGAGGCCCGCAAGCTGGTGCACGCGCTGGCCGGTCTGCTGGACGCGTCCACCACCGAGATCAGCTCGTTCCACGCGGCGCCGCTGCGCGACGGTCTGAAGTCGCTCCAGCTGGCGTTCCGCGAGGCGTCGCTCGTCCCGGACGAGCCGGGCCAGGGCCCGGGCGAGAAGTACACGGGCCCGGTCTACGGCTAGAGCCTGTCCGGCGGATCCGCCTCAGCGTTCGTACAAGGGCTCGCCCGGTGGCGTCGCCCCGGCCGGCAGCAGTGCCAGGTCGAGGCCGCGCACCAGGCGGGCCCTCAGTGTCTCGTCGGCCGCGAGCCGCCGGGCGACCGCCCGGGCGGCTTCGGCGGGGGCGGCGGACGGGTCCAGCACCAGGGCGAGGGTGCCGTCGGCCTGGCCGGGGCCGAGGTGGGCGCGCAGAACGGCGGGCTCGGCGGCCACGGCCTCGCGTACGGCTTCGACGACGGCCGGGTCGGCGAGCGGGTCGGTGGTCGTACGGCCCTCCGCGAGGGCGAGCAGGGCGGGGCCGGTCAGTTCGAACGGCACGGGCCCGGCCAGGTCGAGCACGATCGTGTCCGCCTTCTCGTGCGCGGCGGCCTGGAGGGCCTGGTGCAGGGGTACGGCGACGGGCCGGGCCGCCTGGTCCCAGCGGGCGAGGGAGTCGGTGGAGGTGAAGGCGGGGAGGGCGGTGCGGTTCCCGGCCTTCAGGGTCGGTACGGCCATGTCGCTGGTCTTCTCGCGGCGCAGTCCCCGCTCGTCCTCCTCGACCTCGCCGAGCACGGCCACGACGGGGACGAGCAGCCGGGCGCCCTTGAGGGCGTCGAGGACCGGGCCCACCGCGCCGCGGTCCTCGGACCAGGCGGCGAGTGCCGCGCTCAGCCGGGGGTCGGCGGAGCCGTCGTCGTCGGAGAAGCCGGAGTCGGGGATGTTCTTGTTCGCCACGGTCGTCGACCCTATAGGCCGGGTGCCGCCGCTTCGGCGGGCGGTCCGGGTGCCCGGTGACTAGAAGTGGTCGTGGCCGGCGCGGCGGCCGCGCCACAGGACCACGGCCGCGACCAGCAGGACGCCGCCGGCGCCGCCCGCGAGGGGGGCGGCCCAGTCGGCGGTGTCGTCGTCGGAGCCGGTGGCGTCCGGGCCGCTGCCGAAGTACTTCCCGCCGTACGCCGCCGAGCGGAGGCCCTGCGGCTTCAGCCGGTCGGCGGCCTGGATGGCGGCGGCCGGGTCGACGAAGCCGAAGCCTCGGGAGTCGTCGCGGCCCCCGGCGGGGGCGTTGCGGGCGGTGTCCTCCAGGAGCGACTTGATCTGGGCCGGGGTCAGATCGGGGTGGGCGGCCCTGACCAGGGCGGCGGCACCGGAGACGAAGGCGGCGGCGGCACTGGTGCCCCAGCCCTCGTAGTACTTGCGGTCGGGGTCGGCGATGACGACGTCGACGCCGGGGGCGCTGACGGTGGCGTACCAGCGGCGGGTGGAGAAGGGGGCGCGGGTTCCCGAGCGGTCGACGGCGGTGGCGGCTATGACGCCCGGGTAGGCGGCCGGGTAGGAGATGCGGTCGCCCTTCTCGCCGCCGTTGCCGGCGGAGGCGACGACGACCACGTCCTTCTTCAGGGCGTACTGGATGGCCTGGTCCTCGGCGGGTTCGGGGTGCGCCGAGGCGGAGTCGTCGCCGAGGGAGAGGTTGATGACGTCGGCGCCGTGGTCGGCGGCCCAGCGGATGCCCTCGGCGAGGGCGTTGCCGCGGGTGCTGCGGGCCTTGGCGCGGGAGGGGTCGCCGTCCTCCAGGATCACGCGGACGGGCAGGATCTTCGCCTCGGGGGCGATACCGAGGACGCCGTCGGCGTTGCCCGGGCCGTGTCCGTGCCCGGCGATGATGCCGGCCATGGCGGTGCCGTGCCGGGCCCAGGCGCGGTCGCCGGGTTCGGCTCCGAAGCCGACCAGGTCCTCGCCGGTGAGGACATTGCCGACCAGGTCGGGGTGGTCGGCCTCGACGCCGGTGTCCAGGACGGCGACGGTGACGCCCCTGCCCTTGGTGGTCTGCCAGGCCTGTTGCGTGTGCATGGCGTCCAGGGCCCACTGCTGGGCGCGGATGCCGTCGGCGTGGGCGGTGGTGGACGGGACCAGGACGAGGCCGGCGGCGAGGAGAACACTCAGGAACCCGCCCGCGCGGGACATGACCGCTTTCACGACGGCTGCTCCGTGGCCGAGCGGACGTTCTTGCGCAGGCCCCGTTCGACGCGGTCGGCGAGGCCCTGTGCCTCGTTGCCGAGGCCGGCCTGGGCGGGGGCGGTGGTGGCGCCGGACTCCATGGCGTCCTCGGCGGGCTGCGGGTCGTCGACGGTGCGGCCGTCGGCCCAGCCCGAGACGGCGTAGACGACGACCGGGGCCTCGGTGAGCACGGAGACGGTCCAGGCGGCGCGCTGTTCCGCGCCGAAGTGGGCGGCGGGCGTGTCCTTCGCGGCGTACGGCAGGGGCATCAGGTCGCTGCGGCGGTCCAGGCGCTCCTTGCGGAAACGGTTCGCGAGGGAGGTCATGCCCGCGGCGTCGGCCTTGGTGAAGAGCAGGCCGACGGTGGTCACGTAGCTCTCGGTGGCGTCGGTGTAGGTGGCCCGCAGGAGCCGCTCGCAGCCGACGGGGGCGAGAGCCTTGCGCAGCAGGGGGTCGAAGGCGTCCTTGCAGCCGCTGTCCGGGGCGACGGCGATCCGGGTCCAGGTGCGGTCGGCGCCGCCGGGGCCGGCGCCCTGGCCCTGCACGGTGGGCGGGAAGAGCTGGTCGACGGGAACGCTGTGCCAGAGGCTGCCGGCCGCGGTGAAGGTGGAGGGCGAGCCCTCCTCCCCGGAGTCCCCCACGAGCCAGCTCCCGGTGACGGCGCCCGAGATGAGCCCCAGCCCGAGCACGAGACAGACGGCGGCAGCGACGGCCTGGGACGCCCCGCGCCGCCCGAGCGGCCGGGGCCGCGCGTCGGCGTCGTATCCCTCGGGTTCCCCGAAGGACACGACGGGTCGGGTGCCGGCGGGAGCGGGACC
>NZ_NGFN01000487.1 GCF_002148965.1 Streptomyces swartbergensis
GGAGAAGACCCCGGCGTCCCGCCAGACGCGAAAGCGCCCGTAGACGGTCGCCCACGGTCCGAACTCGGAGGGCATCTCGCGCCACTGGGCGCTGGACCGAAACCGCCAGATCACCCCCTCGAACTGCTCCCGCAGCCGCTCGGGGTACGGACCGTACTCGCCTATCGGCAGGTACGGCTCGATGAACTCCCACTGCTCGTCTGTGAGTTGCCTACGTGTCACACCCAGCGTCCTACCGCATCCCGCCCCCGCACGGGGCCAGAACCCGAGATTGATCACGACCTCACACACGCCCTAGTAGTGCTTGGTCAGGTCGGTATTGGTTGTGGCATGTCGCGGTGACAGGTGGGGCAGGCGCCGGTCCAGACCGCGAGGAGTAGCTGCAGTTCGCGGGCGACCTTGTAGAGGCTCAGGCCGGCGCCGTTTCTTTTGGGGACCGGGTGATGCGCTGGAGGGTGCAGAAGCGTGTGCGACGGAGACGAGGGTGACGTGGTGGTGCCAGCCTCTCCAGGTGCGGCCCTCGAAGTGGGCCAGGCCCAGGACCTGCTTCATCTCGCGGTAGTCGTGCTCGATGCGCCAGCGCAGTTTCGCGGTGCGCACGAGGGTGGCCAGCGGGGTGTCGGCGGGCAGGTTGGACAGCCAGAACTGCACGGGTTCGGGCTCGGTGGCGGGCCATTCGGCCAGCAGCCAGCGCACGGGCAGTTCCGGGCCGTCGGCGGCCTTGCGGATCTCGCGTCCAGCGGGCCTGATCCGCAGGGCCACGAACCGCGAGTACATCCGCTTCAAGCCGCTGCGGCCGCTGCCGGGGCGGGAGCCCTCCCGCCACTGCACCGGCTTCGCGGCCCGCTTGCCTGCCGCGATGACCAGCTTCTTCACGGCCTGGGCCAGCTCGGGGTAAACGTGCTGCGGCCGAGGCCCGCCACCGCCGTAGGGCGGGATGTGCGGCCTGGCTTGTTCCGGCTGGGCAGTGGTCGTGGTGGAGATGCCCACCACGTAGTCAAGGCCGCGTTCCTCCAGGCCGAGGCGGAAGGCTGCGGCATCGCCGTAGCCGCCGTCGGCGACGACGAGAGGGACCTCGATGCCCCACGACCTCGTCTCGTCGATCATGTCCAGAGCCAGCTGCCACTTCTCGACATGGCCGACCTCTTCGGGGATGCCGCACTTGATGCGCCGGGCCACCTTGGCCGGATCGGCCTTCGGCGAGGCGGGATCCCAGCTCTCGGGCAGGAACAAGCGCCAGTCGACGGCCGCCGAGGCGTCATCGGAGGCCAGGTGCAGCGACACCCCGGCCTGGCAGTTGGTGACCTTGCCGGCGGTGCCGGTGTACTGCCTGGCCACGCACGCCGAGGCGTCCCCGTCCTTGAGGAAGCCGGTGTCATCGACGATCAGCGCGGTCGGCTTGCTCACCTGCTGCATCCGCCAGGCGAGGCGGGCACGCACATGCGCCGCGTCCCACGGGCTGGTGGTGATGAAGTGGGCCAGGGCCTGCCGGTTGCCGTCCTCACCCAGCCGGGCGGCCATCGGTTCCACCGACTTACGCCGCCCGTCCAGCAGCAGCCCCCGCAGATATACCTCGCCCCACCGGCGCTGGTCCGCCCGCGCGAACGGCTCGAACATCTCCGCCGCGAAGTCCTCCAGATCACACCGGACCGCGGCCAATTCCCCACCCAGCACACCCGGTCAACGACACACCCGCTCAAACAGACACGCCACCGGCGAACGAACCTGACCAAGCCCTACTAGGGTCTGTCCGGGGATCTTGTGACCGTCTCGGTCCTGCCTCGTTGGCATGTGCATGGGGCGGGGAGATCTCACAAGAGACGAATGGGTCCGGCTGAAGCCGCATCTGCCGAAGTCCGGGCTCCGTGGGGGACGTTGGGGCAGACACCGCAGGATCATCAACGGGATCCTGTACCGGAACCGGACCGGGGTGCCGTGGCGGGATCTGCCTGCGCGTTTCGGCAAGTGGAAGACCGTGTACGAGCGGCATCGGCGATGGTCAGCGGATGGCACATGGGACAGGCTCTTCGCGGCTGTCCTGGCCGATGCTGACGCGGAAGGCCGCATCGACTGGTCGATGGTGAGCGTGGACTCCGCCTCCTGCCGGGCCCACCAGCACGCCGCCGGAGCACGCAAGAAGCCTCCGAGGCTGCCGGGAAAAGACGCACGCCTCGGCAGCACCGCCCTGATGAGGGAATCGGACGCTCTCGGGGCGGCCTGACCTGCAAGATTCACCTCGCCGGTGAGGGTGGACGCCGCCCACTGGCCCTGCTGATCAACCCGGGCCAGTGGGCCGACGCCCCGCAGCTCATCCCGGTTATGGAGCGTGTCCGTGTCGCCCGGCTGGACGGCGGGCGTCCACGGACTCGGCCTGATCATCTCGGCGGAGATAAGGCGTACTCCTCCCGCCGCAACCGCCGCTACCTGCGACGACGCCAGATCAAGCACACGATCCCCGAGCCGAAGAACCAGCGGGCCAACCGCTACCGCCGCGGCAGCAAGGGCGGCCGGCCCGTCGGCTTCGACAAGACGATCTACAAGCGCAGGAACGAGGTTGAGCGAACGATCAACGCGCTCAAGAACTCCCGGGCCGTGGCCACGAGATTCGACAAGCGCGCCTATGTCTTCCACGGCACCGTCACCGTGGCTTCGATCCGCCTTTGGCTCCAGCCGTGATCACTTGGCTTCGTGACAAGATCTGGGCGTGACGACGTTGTTCCTGACGGTTGGCCTGCCCGGGGCCGGAAAGACCACGAGAGCTCGACAGCTGGCCAAGGAGCACAACGCGCTGCGGCTGACGCCGGATGAGTGGATGCTCCCGCTGTTCGGCGATCCGCAGCCGGCCGGGAAGCGCGATGTGCTGGAAGGACGGCTGCTCTGGCTGGGTCTGGAGGCGCTGAAGCTGGGAACGAACGTGGTCCTGGATTTCGGATGCTGGTCTCGTGACGAGAGGTCCGCGATCCGCTGGTTGGTGATGTCTGTGGGTGCGTCCTGTCAACTCGTGTACGTGCCGGTGGACCATGAGACCCAACGTGCTCGGATCGTCCATCGCCAGTCGACCACCCCTGATCAGACCTTCGTGATGAGCGAGCGGGACCTCTTGCACTGGAGGACGCTGTTCGAGGAGCCCGACGCCGCGGAACTCGATGGACATGAGGTAGAAGGTCCGCCTCCTGGGTGGTCAGGATGGCTGGAGTGGGCCGCCGACCGGTGGCCATCGCTCGCGTGACTGTCCGGCCAACTTTGGTGCCGCCCAGTAGCACAGCCGTGCCAGGAGTGCCGAGCCCGGAAAGATCCGCCGGACAGTCCCTAGTGCTCTGACCGGGAAGGTTCGCCGGGGCGGTAGCTTCGCCTCGATAGTCTGCACGGCATGATCAACTCATACGCGAGCTCGGACGATGCTGCAGTGGCGATAACCGGGGCGCGGGCTGGCGCGGACGTGGTCCGCAACATGTACGGCCAGCGGCTCAGCCGCATCGACCAGGGTGCCGGGGACTTTGCCACCGCCGCCGATGTGGAGGCCGAGAAGACGATCCTCGGGGTCATCCGTGCCGAACGGCCCGATGACGCGGTGCTCGGCGAGGAGGCGGGGAGCAGGGCGCCGCCGGGATCTGCTGGCCCGCCCTGAGTTCATCGAACGTTTCCGGCCGCGCGTCGTATCCACGACGCTAGCGCTGGCCTGGGTGGCTGCCGGCAAGCGCGCCGCGTATGTCACCGATGGTGGCGACCTCTCCCGGAGCGTGCATTTCGCGGCCGGCATCGCTTTGTGCCGGGCTGCCGGCTGCGTTGTCACCGGCATCGACGGTGCCCCGATAGGTGAGGCAGGTCGTGGGCTTGTGGTCGCCGCCGACGACGAGACCCACGGGCTGCTGATGTCCATGATGCGCAGCCGAAGCTAGTGCTGTGACTGCATGCGTTTCGCCGGGCTGGGTCATGCTGCGACTTGGAGGGGCCTGCCGCCCCAGCGGATGCCCTTCTCGCTGCGGATCCGGGCACGTTCACGGCGTTGAGCTGCGAAGACGTCTGGGTGGCGGGCGTTGGCGTTGCGCCAGCGCAGGTAGGCGTGGAGGGCCCGCGTCTGGGCGGTGTGGTTGCGGTGGTTGGAGTTGGCGACGGTGAACTGCCGCAGCGGTCCGAAGTGGGCCTCGATCGGGTTGGCCCAGGACGCGTAGGTCGGGGTGAAGCACAGGTTGACCTTGTTCTTCTTCGCCCAGCGACGGATGTCGGCGCCCTTGTGGGCGGACAGGTTGTCCAGGATGAGGTAGATCGGGGCGCCGTCGGGGCGGGCGGCCCGGATCGACTTCAGCGCGGCCACGGTGTTCGCGGCACTCTTCGTGCGGCGGTTGACGCCCCAGAGGGTGTCGTCGCCGATCGAGTAGCACCCATGGAAGTAGCGGACCCCGTGGGTGCGGTGGTAGGTCGCCGGATGCCGCTCGGGGTGACTGGCAGGGGCCCAGCCAGCCCCGGCGGTGGGCCGGATGCCGAGTGGCCCGAACTCGTCGAACGCAAAGACACGGTCCGGGAAACGCTCCAGCACCTCCTCGATACGGTCCAGCTTGGCATCGCGCTCCGGATCGGGCGATTCCTTCCACGTCTTGGTCCGCTGGAAGGTGACGCCGCGGCGGACGAGCAGGCACCGTAACGCCTCGCGGCCGATCCGGATGACACGGCCGTGCACTTTCCGCAGGTAGGCGGCGAGTTTGCGGATGGACCAGCGGGTGAAGGGCTGGCCGAGCTTGGTTGGGCGGGTGGTGGCCGTCTGCACGACGAAGTCCTCATCGTCAGGGCTGAGCAGGCGGGGACGGCCTCCCGCCCACCGAGGGTCCAAGCAGGCCAGGCCGATCTCGTTGAACCGGTGGATCACATCCCGGACCGTGTCCTCATCGGCCTGCACCAACTTCGAGATCACCGGCACCCGGTTCCCGCCGGCCGAGGCCAGTAGCATCATCGCGCGCCGGTACCGCACCGAACTGGTGCTGCCCCGGCGCACGATCTGCTGCAGCTTTTGCCCCTCCTGGTCGGTCAACCTACGCACACGGACAGGCTCAGCCACCACACCCCCAGCAGTCGGATCGGACGTCAACGCACATCCAACCGCCCGGACGACCGCCCCGGCGAACCTTCCCGGTCAGAGCACTAG
>NZ_NGFN01000488.1 GCF_002148965.1 Streptomyces swartbergensis
ACCCAGCACCGCCACACACGTGTCGTCCCGCACCGGACGTGCCGCGCTGCCCGCGTCCCGGAGGACCACCGCGGCCACCACCGCCGGGTCGCAGCCGAGGAGCACGGCGTCCTCTGGGGGCGTCCAGCGGCCGGGCAGGCCGTCGCTGTGCAGGACGAGCAGGCTGTCGTCCTGCCACGGCTCCCGCTGCACGGACACGGACGCCGGAACCTGCGCGCCCACGATGCCGGGCTGGGACAGCATCGCCTTCCAGGTGCCGTCGCTCCGCAGGCGGGCGCCGACGTTGCCGACCCCTGCGAAGTGCAACCGGCCGGAACCGATGTCCAGTTGGGCCACGGCGACGGCCGCGCCCCGGGTGCGGCGCAGGGCCCGGCCCAGATGCCGCAGTATCTCGGCGGGCGGCCGGTCGGCCACGCCGTGCAGCGCTTCCACGGCGGTGCCGGACGCCTCGGCGGCCTTGGGGCCGTGACCGAGCCCGTCGGCGAGCAGCAGGGTCAGCCGGTCGCCGGCGCACACCCGGCTCCAGGCGTCGCCGGAGTACTCGGCCCGGCCGAGGGGGACGTTGACGCCACCGGCGCGCAGACCACGCGGGGGCGTCCGGTACCGGCCGGCCGGCGGCTCGTGGTCGATGCGGGCCACGGCCACCGTGCCCCGGCCGGAGGCGCTGTGCAGGTCGAAGTCGTTGGCTATGCGCCGGCACGTGCCGAGGCCGGCGCCCAGGGAGGCCGCGGTGGTGTAGCCGTCGCGCATCGCCGCCGCGACGTCCGGGATGCCCGGGCCGTGGTCGAGCGCGACGAGCTGCACGGACAAGCGCCCGTCGTCGGCGGGTGCGCGCTCGACGAGGTTGATGACGACGTACCCGCCGTCCGCGTGCCGCACCAGGTTGGTCGCCAGCTCCGTCGCCACGAGCGCCGCGGTCGCGGTGCGGTGCGGGCCGAGCCCGGCACACTCGCTGGCCTCCTCGGCCGCCACCCGGACGTCCCGTACCCGGGTCGAGTCGTCCACCGGCACGTCCCAGACCCTGCTCATCGCGACCCCGGCCGGGCCGGCGGCACGACCGTGGCCCAGGCGGTGACGGTGACGGTGGTCCCCTCACCGGGCCGGCTGTCCACGTCGAACTCGTGGACCAGCCGCTTGGCCCCGCTCAGGCCGAGGCCCAGCCCGCCGCCGCTGGTGTAGCCGTCGGTCATCGCCTGGTCCAGGTCGCGGATGCCGGGCCCGGCGTCGACGAAGGTCAGCCGCAGGCCGGGCGACGGGCCGGTGTCCAGCGGAGTGATCTCCACGTGGCCACCGCCGCCGTGGACGAGTGTGTTGCGGGCCAGCTCACTGGCGGCGGTGACGAGCTTGGTCTGCTGCACCAGACCAAAACCGAGCTCGGCGGCGGTCTGCCGGACCTGCTGCCGTACCCAGGCCAGGTCGGCGTCCGAGCCGATCGGCAGGCTGGTCGGGGCGGCGTGGCGGGAGGCCCGCATCACGGATTCCCCCCGTCCTGATGCTCACCCGCGGTGAGCATCTCCATCGCGCGTTCGACGTCCAGGGCCGTACGCAGTCCCGGCAGGGTGAGCCCCAGCTCGACCAGGGTGATCGCCACCGCGGGGCGCATGCCGGCCAGCACCGTACGGGCGGCCAGCAGTGCGGCTCCCGCGGCGATCTCGGCGAGGACCCGCCCCAGGAAGGAGTCGACGATGTCCACGCCGGAGATGTCGATGACCACGCCGGTCACGCGGGTGTGCGCGATCCGTTCGGTGATGTCCTGCTGGAGCTGCTCGGCCATCCCGTCGTGCAGCTCCCCCTGGAGGGTGACCAGCAGGATGTCGCCCAGCCGGAGGACCGGCACCGAGAAGCCGTGCCCGCCCAAGGGGCCGGCGACCGAGGGCCCTGCGATCGGCGGCCCGGCGACCGAGGGCCCGGCGGCCGGGGGCCCGGCGACCGGGGGCCCGGCGACCGGGGGCCCGAATCCCGCGGGCCCGGTCCCCGAGGGCCCGGTCCCCGAGGGCCCGGTCATCGCGCGCCCGCGTCGGCCATGCGGACCGGCGCGATCTCGACGCCCTGCCGGCTGAGCGCGTAGGCCAGGGCGTCCGCCAGGCTCGCGCGGGTGAGCACCGTGCCGAGGTCGATGCCCAGATGGACGATGGTCTGCGCGATCGCGGGCCGGATGCCGGAGACGATGCACTCGGCGCCCATCAGCCGGGCCGCGGCCACGGTCTTCATCAGGTGCTGGGCGACCAGGGTGTCGACCGTGGGCACGCCGGTGATGTCGAGGATGGCGTACCGGGCGCGCTCGGCGACGATCGCGTCCAGCAGGTTCTCCATGACCACCTGGCTGCGCGCGCTGTCCAGCGTGCCGATCAGCGGTACGGCGACGGTGCTCTCCCAGAGTTTGATCACCGGGGTGGCCACTTCGTGCAGTTGCTCGCGCTGCCGTGCGATCAACTCCTCGCCCGCGCTGACCGTCGTGTCCAGCACGACCAGACGCAGCGTGCCCATCAGCACGGTGAGGGCCAGCACGCACTCCTGGGCCTCGGGGGCGTACGGGTCGGGGAACTCGCCGCGCAGCTGGTCGGTCACCGGTTCGCGCAGGGCGGCCACCTCGTCGGCGAGCCCGTCCGCGCCGATCCCCCTGCGGACGCGGGCCGCCGCCATCCGCCCCAACTGGTCGCGCACCGCCGCGAATCCGGGGGCCCGGATGTCGTCCAGCCGCCCGGTGGCCGCCACCGCGGCCAGCGCCGCCGCCACGGACCTGCCCGCCTCCACCGCCTCGTCGCGCGAGACGGTGAAGACCGTGCGGAACAGCATGGCGTCCGCCCACCGTTGGGCGATCTGCTCCCGGCGCCGTTCGAGAAAGGCACTCACCTGCTGTGCGGCCGGCTCCCGTTCCGCGTTCTCATCCGACACCGACACGTGCATCGCTCCCTTGCATGGGCCGGACCGAGGCCGCGCTACGGCACCTCAGCCCTTACTTGCCGTATGACAAACATTAAGGCCGCCGTACGACACCACCAAACAGCCGCTCGTCCACACCTGACCTGCGTCTGCCCCCGTCCTCACCGCCCACGCCAGTCCAGGCACACCACCAGGGCGTCGTCGTCCGGGACGGGTCTGCCGCGGTGGCCGGACAGTTCGCGCAGGACGGCCCGGGGCACCTCGGCGGCCCGCAGCAGCCGGGTCGACTGGATCGCCCGGGACAGGGCGTTGTCCCCGTACGCCGCTCCGCCCGCGGTGGCGGCGTCGTACACCCCGTCGCTGACGAAGACCAGCCGGTCACCGGGCTCGACCGCGAACTCCTGGGCCACGTAGTCGGTCTCCTCGAACATGCCGAGCGGCAACTGGGCGTCGAACGGCACCCGCTCCACCGCGCCCCGGCGCAGCCGCAGCAGTCGCGGGGAACCGGCGTCCACCGCCCGGACCCGCCCGGTGGCCAGCTCGATGTCCAGCATGAGCACGGACAGGTAGCAACGGCCCCGGTAATGGGCGTACACCGCCTGGTCGGCCAGGGCCGCCTGGTCGGCGAGGGGGAGACCGGCCCGGCGCGCGTTGCGCAGGGCGTTGATCGCCAGGTTCGTCAGCAGGGAGGCCTCTATGCCCTCGCCCATGCCGTTGGTGACGTAGAGACTGAGCCGGTCGGCCGTGGCGGACCAGTCGAAGTTGTCGCCGAAGATCGCGTACGCCGGTTCCAGCTGTGCGCCCAGCTCGTACTCGGGGCGGGAGCAGGAGCGGCCCGGCAGCAACTGCCACTGCATCTCGGCGGCCAGGGTGAGCCGGTCCCTGCGGCGCGCCTGGAGGTACACGTCGGTGTCCCGCTCGGCCACGACGACCTCGTGCCCGAGCACCTCGGCGATCTCGGCCAGTTCGCCGAGGCATCCGTCGTCGTGCTCGCCGCCCGGCAGGGTCACCGTCAGCACGCCGAGGCGGTCACCGCGCACGGTGACCGGCAGATGCACGCGTACCGAGTCACCGGAATCCCCCGAGTCACCCGAGACGGTTTCCACGTACGGCTCCTGTGCGCCGAAGGCCCGGCCCGCCGGGCTGTTGTGCACGGACACCGGCTGAAGGGTGTGCGGCGGCACGGACACCGGCTGAAGCACCGTCAGTCCGTAGTCGGCCAGGTACAGCTCGACGGAGTCCGCCGCGTACTGATCGGTCAGTACACGACGGACCGCGTCCAGCAGTTGATGGGGCGCCGCCGTGCGCAGGGCGCGCTCGGCGGTCACGAGTCTGTTCACGATCGTCGTCACGATGGTCGAAGCCCAATCCTTGAATCCTCGGTCGGACACCTACGGCTCTTCGGGCACGGCCCTCGGCCCGGGGGCCGGTGTCGGCGCCGGCTCGCGGCCCGCCTAGTACGCTGGCGGCCATCCCGGTGCCTGCGAGAGTGTGACTGTGACTTCCCTCCGACCCCGCCCTGAGCCAGCAGAGGTCGCCCGTGTGACCTCCACGGCCGCGGAGTTGCTGGAAGTCCTCTGGGGCCGGGCCTCCACGGCACCCGCCTCGGCGTCCCAGCTGCGCGTGCTGCTCATCCTGGAGCACCACGAGGGCATCAACCTGCGCACCCTCGCCGACTCCCTCGCCTCCACCCCGCCCTCGACCAGTCGGTTGTGCGACCGGCTCCAGGCGGCGGGGTTCGTCGAACGCGTGGTGAGCGCGGCGGACCGGCGCGAGGTACGGCTGCACCTCAGCGGGCGGGGCCGCGCCTTCCTGGCCGACCTGCGCGTCCGCCGGGAACAGACGCTGCGCGCGGTGCTCGACCAGATGCCCGCCGCCAAGCGGGTCGCGCTGCTGCAGGGGCTGGAGGCGTTCTGCGACGCGGCCGCGGCCCGGATACACGACGACTCCGACGACTCCGCCGCGTCCGGTACCCGCACTGCCTGAATCGCCCGTCGTGGCACCGGGACGAACATTCCGGATCCTCCCCCGCGCACGCATGGCACGGCTAGATTGTTGCCTCACGACTATAGTTGCCGAACGACAACCGTCCGCTCTACGAGTCCCTTGGCCAACTCCTGCACGCAGCACCGCCCCACCTTCCTGTCCGGTACCCGAGCCACCGTGCGGGTACCCCGCCACCGCCCCGACCTGCGCCGACTGTGGTCAACGTCTCGACGGGGAGCAC
>NZ_NGFN01000489.1 GCF_002148965.1 Streptomyces swartbergensis
CCCCCCGCCCTAGCCTGCGAGAAAAGAAGCGAAGTGTCCGTACACCCCCGTCCGCACCACCCCAGGAGCCCCGCATGACCGCACTTCCGCAGGAGCGCCGCGTCGTCACCGCCATTCCCGGACCGAAGTCGCAGGAGTTGCAGGCCCGCCGTACCGCCGCGGTCGCGCAGGGTGTGGGGTCCGTGCTGCCCGTGTTCACGGCACGGGCCGGTGGCGGGATCATCGAGGACGTCGACGGCAACCGGCTGATCGACTTCGGGTCGGGCATCGCCGTGACCTCCGTCGGCGCCTCCGCCGAGGCCGTCGTGCGCCGGGCGTCCGCGCAGCTCGCCGACTTCACCCACACCTGTTTCATGGTCACGCCGTACGAGGGGTACGTCGAGGTCGCCGAGGCGCTCGCCGAGCTGACCCCGGGTGACCACGCCAAGAAGAGCGCGCTGTTCAACTCCGGCGCCGAGGCCGTCGAGAACGCCGTGAAGATCGCGCGGTCGTACACGAAGCGGCAGGCCGTCGTGGTGTTCGACCACGGCTACCACGGGCGGACCAACCTGACCATGGCGCTGACGTCCAAGAACATGCCGTACAAGCACGGCTTCGGACCGTTCGCGCCCGAGGTGTACCGCGTGCCCGTGGCGTACGGCTACCGCTGGCCGACCGGTCCCGAGAACGCCGGCCCCGAAGCCGCCGCGCAGGCCATCGACCAGATCAGCAAGCAGGTCGGCGCGGAGAACGTCGCCGCGGTCATCATCGAGCCGGTGCTCGGCGAGGGCGGTTTCATCGAGCCGGCCAAGGGCTTCCTGCCCGCGATCCGCACGTTCGCCTCCGACCACGGCATCGTCTTCGTCGCCGACGAGATCCAGTCCGGCTTCTGCCGTACGGGCCAGTGGTTCGCGTGTGAGGACGAGGGCATCGTCCCGGATCTGATCACCACCGCCAAGGGCATCGCCGGTGGCCTGCCGCTCGCCGCCGTGACCGGGCGCGCCGAGATCATGGACGCCGCGCACGCCGGCGGTCTCGGCGGCACCTACGGCGGCAACCCGGTCGCCTGCGCGGGCGCCCTGGGCGCGATCGAGACCATGAAGGAGCTCGACCTCAACGCCCGGGCGAAGGACATCGAGGCCGTGATGAAGGCGCGCCTGTCCGCCATGCAGGACAAGTTCGACATCATCGGCGACGTCCGTGGCCGTGGCGCGATGATCGCCATCGAGCTGGTCAAGGACCGCGCCACCAAGGAGCCGAACCCGGAGGCGACCGCCGCGCTCGCCAAGGCCTGCCACGCCGAGGGCCTGGTGGTCCTGACCTGTGGCACCTACGGCAACGTCCTCCGCTTCCTGCCTCCGCTGGTGATCGGCGAGGACCTGCTGAACGAGGGCCTCGACATCATCGAGCAGGCCTTCGCACGCATCTGACGTCGGCTTCGCCTCTGCCCCGGCGCCGGACCGCGCGCATCTGAGCCGGCATCGGGGCAGGTGAGCCGCTCCGGTTCCGCTACCGGGGCGGCGAGCGGCAGAGCGTGTGAAGAAGGTGTGCGAGGTGGATGACAGGGGGCCCTGCGGCCTGTCCTCCGACCAGCCCCTGTCGTAGGTTCTACCCAGATGAGAGATACACCCCGCCCACAGGGGACTGTGGGTGACATCAGGCCGGGGCCTCCCCAGCTTCGACCTGGTCGTGCCCTCGCGCACACAACCGGAGCCTGAGGCTCTGGATCTCCTCACCGATCGGACAGTCGCCCGCCCCAAACCCCCCGGGGCGCGCGACGTTCCGGTCCGGACGGCCGCCCCGGAACCACCCCCCCCTGTTCCGGGGCGGCCGACCTCCCTCTTCCTTCTCTGCGGCTCGCCCGCATCAGCCGTCGCCGGCCTCCCGCGCGACGCGCTCCAGTCGGCGCCGGGGTTCTCGCACCACTCCTGCTCGCGCGACTCGTCGACGGTGGCCCAGGCCCGACCGGAGACCCGACGGCGTGAGGAAACCCGCCCCCGCATTCCCGGACCACGATCACGAGTCGTGCCGCCCGGACACGGAGTGAAAGCGGGTGACCAGCGTGCCCAACACCGTTCGGAGCACGCGGCTGAGCAACAGTCCTGGCAACAGGACCCACTCCCACTCAGTCTCGAGGAACGGTTGATCGTGCAGTATGTCTTCGGTGACGTAGGCCTGGCCCGCGACGCATGAGCGGTCGCCCAAGTACAGGTGCTCCGGGAACACGGCGGCCGTCTCCGCGACGACGCAGCCCTCGCCAAGGCATACGGATTCCGACGCCGACCCCGACCCCGCTCCCCCGGCCGGCCGCTTCCGCCGCTGCTCCTGTTCCGCCCGCTGCCCCTGCGATGCCTGCTCGGCGTAGAGCCACGGACAGTGGTCGAAGAGGCCGTGGTCGTCGCTCTCCGGCTGGTTCACGTGATCCTCCACTGGGTCGCGCGGGCGGACAGTGGATATCCGTGCCCGTGCCAAGCTGTGTCCCATGCCGATCTCCGGGGACCAGTGTCTCGACGAGCCCACCACCGCGCGGCACCCGCGCTTCCCGGCCCTCCTGCTGGGCCTCCCGGCGCTGCTCTTCGCCCTGATCACCTGGCAGGTCGTCGCCGGCGGCCCGCTCGTCCGCCTCGACGAGGGCGTCAGCCGCGACCTCGTCCATCCCGACGGCCTCTCCGAGTTCCTCTCCGACCTCGGCAACGTCCAGGTCGCGGTCCCGGTCCTCGCCGTCGCACTCGGACACGTCGCGCTACGGACCCGCCGCACGGACCGCTGGTGGCTGCCGGTCACCGCCGCGGCCCTCCTCATGGCCCTGGTCCCGGCACTGATCATCCCGCTCAAGGAACTCACGGACCGCCCGGGCACCCCGGCCGTCCCGCCCGGCACCGGCTACTACCCCTCGGGCCACACCGCCACGGCCGCCGTCGCCTACGGCTGCGCGACCGTGCTCCTGCTCCCCCGGCTCCGCGCGCCCCTCGCCCGCCGCGCCCTGGTCACCGCCTGCCTCGTCCTCGTACTCGGCGTGAGCTACGGCCTGGTCCGCCGTGGCTACCACTGGCCACTGGACGTGGTGGCGAGCTGGTGTCTGTGCGCGGTGCTGCTGTCGTCGATGTGGCTGTTCCTCAGGCGGACGACGCCGCCCGAGCGGCCCCGGTAGGGCCTAACCGTCGTTCTCCGTGGCCAGTCCCGCCGCCGCCTCGTGCATCGCCAGTTCCAGCAGGGCGGGGTCCGTCAGGGTGCCCGAGCCGTCCGGGGGGATCAGCCAGCGGACTCCGCCGGGTGAGGAACGGCCCGGGTACGGCACGACGATCCAGGTGCCGGCGCCCGCCGTGCGGATGCCCGTGCCGAGCCAGCGGGCGGCGGTGCCCGGCGGCACGAAGAACCCCATGCGCGCGTCGCCGAAGTCGACGAGGACGGGGCCCGGCTGGTCGAGCACGCGGCTGAGCACGTCGAGCGTGGCGTAGCCGAGTTCGCCGGGCAGGATGAGCACGTCCCACGCGCTGCCGGCCGGCAGCAGTGTGACCCCGAGCGGGTCGCGCTCCCACGTCCAGCGGCAGGCCTCGGGGTCGGGTGCGACGGATGTGAGCCAGTCGACCGCCGTCTTCGCACCGGTCATCAGGAAGACCTCCTTCTCACTCGTGAATCTCGCGGACGCGCAGGGCGTCCCGAGGGCGTCACGAGGGAGAGGGAGGTCTCCTTGCGGTCATTACGCGGGTTTCGGCCCCTCGTTGGAGTGAACCGTCTCACACCTCGCCGGTTCAGCTGTCGAAGCCCAGCCCCAGCCGGTCCATCGTGCGCAGCCACAGGTTGCGGCGCCCGCCCTGGGCGTCCGCGCGGGCCAGGGACCACTTGGTGAGGGCGATGCCCGTCCAGGCGAAGGGTTCGGGCGGGAAGGGCAAGGGCTTCTTGCGGACCATGTGCAGTTCCGTGCGTTCCGTGCGCTCGCCGGACAGCAGGTCCAGCATCACCTCGGCACCGAAGCGCGTCGCGCCGACGCCCAGGCCCGTGTAGCCCGCCGCATAGGCGACCTTCTGCTGGTGGGCGGTGCCGAAGAACGCCGAGAAGCGGGAGCAGGTGTCGATGGCACCGCCCCAGGCGTGGGTGAAGCGGACGCCTTCCAGTTGCGGGAAGCAGGTGAAGAAGTGCCCGGCGAGCTTGGCGTAGGTCTCCGGGCGGTTGTCGTACTCGGCGCGGACGCGGCCGCCGTAGGGGTAGACCGCGTCGTAGCCGCCCCAGAGGATCCGGTTGTCGGCGGACAGGCGGAAGTAGTGGAACTGGTTGGCGCTGTCCCCGAGGCCCTGACGGTTCTTCCAGCCGATCGACGCGAGCTGCCCGGGGGTGAGCGGCTCGGTCATGAGGGCGTAGTCGTAGACCGGGACGGTGTACGAGCGGACGCGTCTGACCAGGTTCGGAAAGATGTTCGTGCCGAGGGCGACCTGGCGGGCGCGGACCCTGCCGTAGGGGGTGCGTACGGCCATGCCGGCGCCGTACGGCTTCAGCGTCAGCGCGGGGGTGTGTTCGTAGACGCGGACTCCGAGCTCCACGCAGGCCCGCTTCAGGCCCCAGGCGAGTTTCGCCGGGTGCAGCATGGCCACGCCCCTGCGGTCCCACAGGCCCGCCTGGAAGGTCGGTGAGTTCACCTGCTCCCGGACCGCCTCGGCGTCCAGGTATTCGACGCCCTCGGCGAGGCCCCGGCGGGACGTCTCCTCGTGCCAGTCGCGCAGTTGCGCCGCCTGGTAGGGCTCGGTGGCGACGTCGATCTCGCCGGTGCGTTCGAAGTCGCAGTCGATGGAGTGCCGGGCGACCGCCGCCTCGATCGCGTCGAGGTTGCGGGCGCCCAGCTCCTGGAGCTTGTGGATCTCCTCCGGCCAGCGGGCGAGGCCGTTGGGCAGGCCGTGGGTGAGGGAGGCGGCGCAGAATCCGCCGTTGCGGCCCGAGGCGGCCCAGCCCACCTCGTGGCCCTCCACCAGCACCACGTCCCGCCGCGGGTCGCGTTCCTTGGCGATCAGCGCCGTCCACAGTCCGCTGTAGCCGCCGCCGACGACCAGCAGATCGCAGGTCTCGGAG
>NZ_NGFN01000049.1 GCF_002148965.1 Streptomyces swartbergensis
GCGGATGGCCATTGGGGAGGCCGGTCCGGGCTCGGTACGGCGTGGTTCGCAGCTCAAGCGGCTGGAAGAGACCATGCGCGTGCGGCTCGGCCGGGAATGCGTGTATGTACCGTCATGTCGCTTTGGGCTGTACGTGGCGCTGCGCCACTGGTGCCCGCCCGGCGGGCGGGTACTGATGTCGCCGGTCAACGACGACGTCATCTTCTTCGTCGTGCTCGCGGCCGGACTGCGCCCGGTGCAGGCGCCGTTGAACCCGCTCGACGCGTCCATCGACATCGATGCCGTGCCGGACGGGACGTGGAGATCGGTGTCGGCCGTGCTCACGACGAACCTGTACGGGAACCCGGACCCGGCGCCGCGCCTCAGGCAGAAGTGCGACGCGCTGGGGATCCCACTGTTCGAGGACGCGGCGCACGCCATCGGCAGCCGGGTGGGGGACCGGCCGGTCGGGGCGTGGGGCGAGGCCTCCGCGTTCAGCCTGTCCAAGCACGTCGGGGCCAAGGCCGGAGGCATGCTCTCCCTCGCCGACCCGGGGCTGCGGGACGCGGTGGAGAAGACCTGCGCGGGACTGCTCGCACCGCGCCGTCCGGGCTCCGAACTCGCCTACGCGATCCGGCCGTACGCGGAGGCGGCGGTGCGCGGACTGCGGCTGCGGCGCGCCGCCTGGGCCGCGATCCGGCTGCTGGGGCTGGCGGACCGCGAGGAGATCCGGATGCCGCTGCGCCCGGACGAACTCGCCCGCGCCGCCCGCCGGGCGCCCGGGCTCGACGCCCACCACCCCTGGGTGCGCGTCGACATGCACGACTACCGCCAGGAGTCCGGCCGGCTGCGGCTGGGGCGCATCGGGCGCAAGCTCGACCGGCTGGACGACGTGCTGGACGCCTGCCGGGCGGGCACGGAACTGCTGCTGTCCACGCCCTGGGCCAAGCCGCGTGACGCGTACGGCACCCAGCCGTTGTTCCGCGTCCCGCTGTTCGTGGCGGACCGGGACGCGGCGATCGCGGCACTGGCGCGGCAGGGCGTCGTCGTCGGCTACCTCTACGACCCGCCCCTGGACGACTACGCCGGCGCGGAGTTCACCGACCCCTCACCCGCCCCCGAGGCCGCCCGCTGGTTCGCGCGGCACGCGCTGCCCGTGGACCCGCTGCGGGCCCGGACGGTCGTCAAGGTGCTGGAGCGGTCCGGGGCACGGCCGGTCGAGGCACCGGGAGAACCGCCCCGTGGCAGGCCGGCATCGGGGAGGCTGGATCAGTCCCGTGGCTGAGATCCAGGTGCACGAGCCCGCCACCACGCGCGCCGACGGTGGCGGACCGAAGCCTGCCGTCGACGAGCACACGCACGACTCACTGTTCAAGAACGCCTACTTCCTCATGCTCAGCACCGGCGTGTCCGCCGTACTGGGCCTGGGGTTCTGGCTGGTGGCCGCCCGCTACTACTCCGAGGAGGCCGTCGGCCAGGGCTCCGCCGCCATCGCCGCGATGCGGCTGCTCGCCAGCATCACGGCGACGACGATGATCGGCGCCGTGGTCCGTTTCGTCCCGCGCGCGGGACGGGAGACCGGGCGCCTGGTGTGGGGCACGTACGCGGCCAGTTCGCTGATCGTGGCGCTGGCCGCCGCCGTCTTCCTGCTCACGCTCGACGCGTGGGGAGCGTCATACGCCCCCCTGGGCACGCCCATGGCGGGCGCGGTGTTCGTCGCGGCGTGCGTGGCCTGGGCGCTGCTCACGCTCCAGGACGGGGTGCTGACCGGCTTGCGCAAGGCGGAGTGGGTGCCGGCCGGGAACGCGGTGTTCTCGGTCGGGAAGCTGGTCCTGCTGGCCGTCTTCGCCGGCACGCTGCCCGTCCTCGGCATCTTCGTCTCCTGGGCCGTCGCGATCGCCTTCTCCACACTGCCGCTGGGCTGGCTGATCTTCCGCCGGCTCATCCCTCGCCAGACCGAACTCGAGCGCGAGAAGGAGCCCCCGAAACTCCGCGACATGGGCCGCTTCCTGGCCGGGGACTCGCTGGGCGCGCTGTTCAGCCTGGCGATGATCAACCTGCTGCCGGTGATGGTCGCGGTCCGCTTCAGCGCCGCGGAGAACGGCTACTTCTACGTGGCGTACACCGTCGGCGGCACGATGGAGTTCATGGCCATCAACATGGCCTCGTCCCTCACCGCGCACGCCTCCCACGACCCGCGACAGCTCGCCGACGGAGTCCGGGGCGCCCTGCGGCGCATGACGCTGCTGCTCGTCCCGGTCGTGCTGGTGCTGGTCCTCTTCGCCCCCTACATCCTCACGCCCTTCAGCCCGGACTACGCCGAGCACGGCTCGACCGTGCTGCGGCTGCTCGCCCTCGGCGCGCTGCCGCGGGTGGTGGTGGAGCTGTACATCGGCGTACTGCGCGTGCAGGGGCGCACGGGTGTGCTCGCCGCGCTCCAAGGCGCCATGTGCGCCCTGGTGCTGGGCAGCGCGGCCGTGCTGTTGACCCCGGCCGGGATCGCGGGCGCCGGCTGGGCGGTGCTGCTGAGCATGACGCTGATCGCCGTGGTCTCCTCGGTCGGGCTGCGCGCGGCACTGCGGCACAACGACACCGTGCCCGCGACCCGTACGCCCACCGATCCCTCCCATCCGTCCTACGGCACCCGCTGGGCGAAACTGAACGCCACCGCCGGGTACGGCACGACCTGGGCCCGCCGGGCCGCGTACCAGCCCAAGGAGGGCGACGAGGACACGGTCACGTTGTTCATAGGGCGCCCCGGATACGAACGTGAGGCGCTCCAGGCGGACACGCTGGCGCTGATCGTGCGGCCGCATCACCATCCGGGCGGGCCGCATCACCCTCCGGACGGGCCGCACGCTCCGGACGGGCCGCATCATCCGGGTGGGCCGCACCATCCGGGCGCCGCCGAGAAGGGGGCGGGCGCCGAGGCGGCCGAGGCCGTCGAGACTGCGGGCCCGGGCGAGGAGCGCGACGGCCGCGCGGAGGCGAGAGCACCCCGGCGCGAAGGAACGGCCGGCCACGAGGGGACCGGCGGGTACGAGGGAACCGCCGGAGCCGAGGACGAAACCCGGGAGCGGCGGCTGACAGGCGCCCTCTGGAGCCTGCTCGGCGTCGCCACCGTCTTCTTCTGGGCGCCGTTGCGCGACCTGCCCTGGCTCGACGGTGCCACCGACGCGGCACTGACGGGGCGTCAGCTGCTGGAGGGCTTGCCGCTGCCGTCGCTCACCGCGGGAGGTCTGCTGCTCGTGGTGTTCGTCGCCGCCATCACGCTGTGCACCCGGCGCGACCCGTGGCTGCCCGGCACGGCGCTGTCCGCCGCCCTGCTCGCCCTGTACGCCGCACCGGTCGCGCTCGGGCGGGAACCGCGGCCGGTGGACGGGGCGTTGTATGTGAAGACGGCCGGCTTCCTCGCGGACGCGGTGGGGCTCGACGGGCCCGAGCCGCTGCTTCGCTGGGCGCCGCCGGTCTGCCAGCTGCTGTGCCTCGTACCGCTGTGGCTGCTGCTCGCGAGCGCGGGCGGACGGCTGCCGTGGCCGGGGCGCTGGGGGGTTCTGTATCTCGTCGCGGTCGGCGGCTGGGTGTGGCGTGAGGCGCTCGCACCGGTCGCGCCGCCCCTGCTCGCCGTACTTGTCGTACTCGTCGTGCTCCTACCGGTCTGCCGCCGCGCCGCGTCGGCCATGGGGCCAGGGCCCTTCTGATGGATCTCCGCAGCGTCACGACGCCCGGTACGCACGCTCGCCGCACGGTGCGGAGGGCCAGGTGGCTCCGCCACATGACCCTCCGCACCGCACGCCGATCGCACGCACCGAACGCCGCTCCTTCTCCTGCGGATATCCATCAGAAGGGCCCTACCGCACCGCAGAAGGCCGAACAGCCGACCCAGCGACTGATCAAGCTCCAGAGCCGGACAGAGCCGAACCGCCAGGGGGGAACCACCGTGCGTCCGCCAGTAACTCCGAGGGAGAGATCCACGCCGGAACCCACACCCGCACGGGACGGCGCGAGCACCCCCGGCGGCAGCCCCGAGACCTCCAGCCAGTCCTCCAGCTCCTCCTCCTCGGAGTCGTCGAGCCCCGCCCATGAGGCCGTGACGGACCTGTCCGACCTGCCCCCCGCCTGGTCCGGGCGGCGCGCTCAGGCCTGGCCCGGCGTTCCGTTGCTCGTCGCGCTCGCCCTGTGGGCGTACGCCGTGCGGCACACCGACGTCTCGCGGCTCGACGACTACGGGCTGGTCACCGCGCTGCACCCGGCCTTCTGGGCAGGACTCGTGGTGCTCACCACCGGGTTCTGGTTCACGGTCCGCGATCCGCGCCGGCCGGGCGTCTGGGCGGCGGCGTACGTCCTCGGGCTGCTGGTGATGGAGCGGGTCACGCAGGCCGTGGTCTACCCGACCCCGCTGTACGCGTGGGCGTGGAAGCACGAGGCGGTCATCGACCATCTGCTGACGGCGGGCGGTCTGCAAACGGCCGACCAGGTCGGCGACATGGCGGTGTACGACCAGTGGCCCGGCTTCTTCGCCGCGCAGGCCGCCCTGATGCGGCTGCTGGGCGTGGACTCGGCGGCGATGTTCATGGCCTGGTGGCCCCTGGTCTCCAGCCTGATGCTGCTGCTCCCGCTGCTGCTGATCTACCGCACCTTCACGGAGGACCGGCGGCTGATCTGGACCGCGGTCTGGCTGTTCTACGTCGCCAACTGGGTCGGGCAGGACTACTTCTCCCCTCAGTCCGTGGCCTACGCGCTGCACGTCGGCGTCCTGGCCGTGGTCCTGCGCCGCTTCGGCCGGTCCGCCGGGCGGCGCGGGCGGCCCCGGCAGGCCGTGTGGACGGTGGTGCTCACCGTCATGCTCGTGGCGATCGTCATCTCCCACCAGCTCACCCCGGGCATGCTGGTCGTCTGTCTGCTCGCCCTGTGCCTCAGCCGCCGCTACCGCGACTGGGTCCCGGTGGTCACAACCGTCGTGATCTTCCTGGCCTGGTGTCTCACGGCCGCGCTGCCCTTCCTGTCCGCGGCGATGCCGGACATGATCCGCTCCGTCGGTGACGTCGGCGCCAACGTGGAGACGGGGTACGGCGCCACCCCGACCGGCACCGGAGCGATCGCGACCTCCTGGGCGGCCCGGCTGCTGTCCGGCTCCGTCCTGCTGCTCGCGGCCGTCGGCGTCCTGCGCCAACGGGTGCTGCGGCACCGGGCCCGGCCCCTGCTGCTGATCGCTGCGGCCCCGCTGCCGATGTTCGCGGCGAGCAGCTACGGCAGCGAGATGATCTTCCGGGTGCTGCTGTTCATGCTGCCCGGCGCCGCGTTCTTCGCCGCCGCCGCGCTGCTGCCCAAGGTCCGTACGCTGGCCGCCGACGCCGCGGCGAAGGAGGCCGGCAGCCGGCAGGCCGCCCCCGTGAAGCCCCGCGGACGGGGGCTCGGCACATGGGTGGGGCTGACCGCATTGCTCGGCGGAACCCTGGCGTTCGTCCCGGCCTACTCGGGCAAGGACCGGATCAACTACTTCCCGCCGCAGGAAGTGGCCCTCGTACGGCAGCTCTTCGACCAGGCGCCCGACGGCTCGCTCGTCGTGGCCGCCAACCGCAACTACCCGCTCGCGTACGCCTCCTACTGGAGCGTCGACCACTACTGGTTCCTCGACGACGCCCGCAGCCACGTCGACCGGATCGTCAGGAACCCGGCCGGCACCCTCGCCGGCGACATGGCCGGGGTGGAGCGGCCGGCCCGGGCCTACTTCCTGCTCACGCAGGGGCAGTTGGCCAACTCCGAGATGAACGGACAGCTCGACGAGGCGCAGCTGGACCGGATACAGAAGTCCGTCGCCGCCTCACCACGGTTCCAGCTCGTGGCGGAGAACAGCGCCGGATGGCTCTACGTACTGAAGCAGGCGCAGGGAGCGGAGCGATGACACCGCAGGAACTCGTGGTCCGGATGCTGCCGCCGTTCGGCGGCTGGCTCGCGCTCGCCGCGCTCGCGCTGCCGGGCGGATCGCCGCTGCGGGGCGCCGCCGTCGTCCTCTTCCTGGCGGCGGGCCCGGGCGCGGCCGTGATCAGAGTCTGCGCCCCCGCGCTGGGGGCGCGGCCCGCCGAAGGACCCGTCGAGCGACGGGACCCGGACTTCGCCCGCCACTCCGACCTGCTGGAGCGGCTGATGCTGGTGCTGTTCCTGAGCATCGGCGCCGTGATGCTCGTCGCGACCGTGCTGATCGCCACGCACACCTTCAGCGCGCAACGGGTGCTGCTGACGCTGACGCTGCTGACCACACTCGCCGCGTTCTGCCCGCCGCTGCGCGCCTCCCCGCCGCCGAGGACGACACCGAGGACACCGAAGGGTTCTGCTCCGTGAGGTTCAACCGTCCCCACCGTCCCTTTCGCCGCAAGCCGACCACGACCGGACAGCACCGCAGGAGGCCACAGCCGCACGAGGAGCAGCCGTCCGCCGGCCCGTTCACATCGAGTCGGCGCCGTCTGCTGATCACGTCCGCCACGATCGTCAGCGCGGTCCTGGTCGGCGTACTCGCCCTCAGGAACGCCTCCGGGCCGGACCCGGGAGCGGCCGGTTCCAAGGCGGACTGCCGCCCCACGGCGATCCTGGAACCGCCTTGCGGCGCCTGGTTCGGGGCGTTCGTGCCGCACGAGCGGGACGACCTGCCGGAGAAGGTCCGCGCCTACGAGAAGCGCGTCGGCCGCGAGCTCGACATCGTGTACACGTACCACGACATGTCCCTGCCCAAGGGCACCCGCCGGGAGGGCCAGCTGCTCACCCCGGAGGAACAGCGCGTCGGCGAGGACCACCTGCTGCTGCTGTCCTGGGAGAGCAAGTGGTGGGGCGGCACGAAGAAGCAGCAGCCGACCTGGGAGCAGATCGCCTCCGGCGAGCTGGACGAGACCGTCATCGATGTCCAGGCGGGGCGCATCAAGGACTACGGCAAGAAGGTGTTCCTCTCCTTCGACCTGGAGATGGACACCCGCACCCCGGACAACGGCACCCCCGCCGAGTACGTGAAGGCGTACCGGCACATCCACGACCGGTTCCGCGAACTGGGCGTCGACAACGTGGTGTGGACGTGGATCACCACCGGCTACCTCGACCACGCCGACGACATGAAGGCGATGTATCCCGGCGACGAGTACGTCGACTGGATCGGCTACAACCAGTACAACTACTACCGCTGCCACAAAACGGGCTGGCTCAGCTTCGCGCAGACACAGCACGCCGCGCACGACTGGATCCGTAAGAACATCTCCGACGACAAGCCGCTGATGCTCTCCGAGTTCGGCACCGCCGCGGACTCGGCCCGCCCGCAGCGGCAGGCCGAGTGGTACGCGCAGGTGCCCGGTGTGCTGAAGGGCCTGGAGGGCGTCAAGGCCGCCCTCCAGTGGAACTACCGCGACCCCGGACCGCACTGCAACCTGGCCCTGGCGAACGACGCGGCCTGGGACAGCCTGCGCGAGGCGGTCGCCGACCCGTACTTCAACCAGCCGCTCAAGTGACTCAGGCAGGGATCAGCCCGCGAACTCGGGCCCGCGCACCACCGCGCGGGCCCGCCGGTACCAGCGCCACGCGATCGTCTTCGGCCCGTCCCGGTACGGCGCGACCCGCGCGCCCGCACCCGCCAGCCAGCCCTCGACGTCGGCGACGGTGTGGGTACGCCGGACGATGAGCCGGGCGATGCGGTAGCGCTCGTCGCGGTCGGAGCTGAGCGCGTGCCGTACGGCGGTCGCGGTCTCGTAGCCGGCCCTGGCCGACATCGCCCGCACACGCGGGCTGTTGTAGCCGTGCGGATAGGCGAGATGCCGGACCTCGTGCCCGAGGGCGTCCTCCAGCACGGCCTTCGACGAGCGCAGTTCGTACGCCAGCTCCTTGCCGGACAGGGTGTCGAGCTGCGCGTGCGTGACCGTGTGGCTGCCGATCTCCATGCCGTAACGTTCCAGCTCCGCCGCCCGGTCCAGGGTCATCATCGGCGCGGGAGGCAGCAGACTGCGGCCGCCCGGGGCGATGGCGCCGGTGGTCAGATAGGCGGTGGCGGGCAGGCCCCGCTCGGCCAGCGCCTCGGCGGTGGGGCCGGGCAGATCGGCGAAGCCGTCGTCGAAGGTGAGCAGCACGGGCCGGGGCGGCAGGGGTGCGCGCTCGGCCAGATGGTCGGCGATCGCACTGATCGTGATCGGGGTGCGGCCGCTGCGGACCACGGCGTCGAGATGCGCGGCGAACTGCTTCGGCGTGACCGTGAACTCGGCGATCCAGTCGGGCGGGTCGTCCATCACGGAGTGGTACAGGAAGACCGGAATGGCCGGGGAGCCGGCCGCACCCGGTGGCGATATCGGCCCCTCACCGTCCTGCGCACCCCGCTCCGCCCGGCCTCTGCCGCCCCCCTGCCTCTCACCACGCGTGCGTGCAGACGTCCTCATCTCGCCCCCTTCCCACGCGCCCGCAGCGCCCGCCGCGCGCGCAGATAGCCCACAGGCCCGTACACCATCCCCCTGCGCTGCAACCGCGACAGCCGCCGCGGCCACGGATGCGTCCGCACGTCGTGGTCGCCCGGCGCCCCGCCGCCCTCCGTCTCGCGTACGGCGGTCAGCGTGCGGGCGTGGGCGAGGCCCCGGGGCAGCCGCGCGAGGAACGCCGGCAGCAGCGCCGGGCGGTTCACGAGCACCGCGGTGAGGTAGGCGGTGAGTCCGGCGCCGTAGCCGTACGCCTGGGTCTCCAGGTCCCGCCAGGTCTCCCGGTGGTGGTGCCACACCAGTGCGTGCGGGGTGTAGCGCAGCCGGTGGCCCTGCGTCAGGACGCGGACGAAACCGTACAAGTCGTCACCGCCCCGAGCGGCCGTCCCGGCACCCGTGGCCGGGTCAAAACCGCCGACCTCACGCAGCACCGCCGTCCGGAACGCCATGTTGGCGCCCGAGCCGAACCGCCCCGCCGTGAACGGGAACAGCGGCTCGTCGCCCGGGGGACGCGCCGGGTCGTACGTCCTTGGAGTGAAGCCTTTCGCGAAGCCGCCGTGGCTCTCCAGCAGCACCTGGGCCGGGGTGGTCAGCCGCGCGGGCAGGATCAGCCCGGTGCTGCACCCGAGTCCGGGGTCGGCGGCGAAGGGCGCGGTCAGCTCGGTCAGCCAGCGCGGATCGGCGACCACGTCGTCGTCCGTGAAGGCGACCACCTCGCCCCGCGCGGTCGCGAGCCCCCTGTTGTGCGCGACCGCGAGGCCGGGCACCGGCTCGCAGACGTACCGCACGCGCTCGGCGTACTTCCGCTCGACCAGCTCCCGCGTCTCGCTCGTCACGGGAGCGTTGTCCACGACGACGATCTCGAACCGCGGATGGTCCTGCGCCAGCAGCGAGTCCAAGGCCCGGGCCAGCTGCCCGGCACGCTCCCGGGTCGCGATCACGACACTCGTGTACGGCGGTTCACCGGCTGCCCCGGGGCCACGAGCCTGCGCGGGCGCCGGCGCACACTCCGCCCGCGCCCGCGCCGCGAGCACGGACTTCGCGTCCGCCCCCTCCGGCACGCGTGCGAGCAGCGTCCCCACGGGCCGCCCGCCCTGCCTGACCAGCACGAACACCTCGCCGTGCGTCACCGGCGGACTCCCCGGGCCCGGTCTGAGCACCGCCTCGTCACCGTCGAGGTCCAGCTCGGCGACCTGCACCGCCCCGATGTCCAGGAACCGCCGTATCTCCTCCTGCGCACGTGCCGAACGGGCCATGCGCCCTCCCCCCTCGTCGTCAGGTACGACCTGAGTCAGGTACGACCTGTGTCGGGTACGACCTCTGTCGGGTACGACCTGTGTCAGGTACGGCGCAGCCGAGCCGCGCCCTTCAGGGTCCGCGCGGCCAGCGACGCGAACCGTGGCCTGGCGCGGACGAAGCTGTGCGCGCGGCGCGCCGGCTCGCGGCTCAGCCAGTGCAGCGCCGCGCCCGCCCCCGGACGCGTCACCGCGCCCTCGTACACGGGCAGTTCGCCCGTCTTCAGCGCGTCCTTGTACTCGGCCGCGCCCCGCCCCAGGTCGAGCATGCCGATGCCCTCGGCGGCCGCCGCCTCGGCCATGCGCAGGTGCAGCACAAGTCCCGGTGAGTACTTCGCGAACTCCGGGTCGTAGGCCGGGAACCAGCAGGCCAGGACCGAGGCCGAGCGCAGCCCGAAGTGCGCGGCCAGCGGCCGCYGTCCGGCGTACAGCACGGACAGCGTGCCGCTGCACTCCGGCGCCCGGGTCTGCGCCAGCCGCCCCACGAGCCGGGTGATCCACTCCCGGGCGAACCGGTCCCGGCGGCCCGTCCTGCGGTACTGCGCCGACTTCCACTCCATGAGCGTGCGCAGCGCGGCCGGGTCGCGCTCGTCGAAGACGAACCGCAGGTCGCCGACCTGCCGGCCCAGCCTGCGCTCCTTGGCCAGGGTGGTCTTCAGGAACTTCGGCGACTGGGCGCGCAGCACCGACTCGTACGTCTCGTAGCCCTTCTCCACGTCGATGACGTAGGTGGCGTGCTCCTCGGCCGCGTACCGGACGAACAGCCGCTGCTCGGCCTCCAGGTTGTCGAAGGCGAAGCTGGACAGCGCGCAGGCCCGCAGCAGTTCACCCGTGCCCAGATGCAGGCCGGGCCGCAGGATCGCGCCCTGCGTGTCCGAGACGCCGAGCCCGATCGCCCGGCCCTGCCCCAACGGGCCCCGCTCATGGGGCAGGAAGCCGGCCGGCTCCAGCCCCTCGTACACCACCGCGACCCGCGCCTGCGGCCTCACCAGGCCGACGGCTTCGGTGAACTCCGGTTCCATGAAGGGGTTGCGCGGTGTCTCCGCCGCAGCGCGCAGCGCGCGCCAGCGCTCCTTCTCCCCCTCGCCGAGCTCCCCGGGCCGAGCCACACGTATGCGCCCACTGCTCAACCTGACCCCCCGATCAAGTCCCCCCTGGACACTTGGAAGGTACCGCCCGAGACGGCCCCGACGGTAGGTAGCGGACCATGTTGTTGCCAACTGGTGCAGAGGCCTTCAACCGGGCAATCGGCGTCCGACGCGCGATGAAACGAAGGGGCGCGCTGTCCGTATTCTCTGATCATGGCCGCACCCATCGCATATTCACTCATCGCCACCGACCTGGACGGGACGCTGCTGCGCGGCGACGACACCCTGTCCGACCGGTCCCTCGCCGCGCTCGCGCGGGTGGCGGACGCCGGTGCCCAGCACCTCGTGGTGACGGGCCGGCCGGCGCCGAGAGTGCGGCCGCTCCTGGACGACCTCGGGGCCACGGGGCTCGCGGTGTGCGGGCAGGGCGCGCAGGTGTACGACGCCGGCGCGGACCTGCTGCTGTGGTCCATCACCCTGGACCGGGAACTGGCCGAGACCGCCCTCGGCAAGATCGAGGCCGAGGTGGGGCAGGTGTACGCCGCGGTCGACCAGGACGGGGTCGACGGGCTCACGCTGATCGAGCCGGGCTATCTCATGCCGCACCCGACGCTGCCCGCGGTACGGGTCGACCGGCGCGACGAGCTGTGGGGCGAGCCCATCAGCAAGGTGCTGCTGCGCCACCCGTACCTGACGGACGACGAGTTGGCGGCGACGGCCCGCTCGGTGGTCGGTTCACTCGCGACGGTGACGATGTCGGGGCCCGGCACGGTCGAGCTCCAGCCGTGCGGCGTGACCAAGGCGACGGGCCTGGCGCTGGCCGCCGAGCACCTGGGGCTGCGGCCGGCGGACGCCGTCGCCTTCGGCGACATGCCCAACGACATCCCGATGTTCGACTGGGCCGCCCACGGCGTCGCCATGGCCAACGCCCATCCCGAACTCAAGGCCGTGGCCGACGAGGTCACCCTGTCGAACGAGGACGACGGCATCGCCGTCGTCCTCGAACGGCTGCTGGGCGGGACGGCTCAGTACGGGCCGTTGACGTTGTCGATCGAGCCGTAGCGGGCGGCCGCGTAGTTGCAGGCCGCGGTGATGTTGGCGACCGGGTCGAACGGGTCCCACGACGTGCCGTCCACGTGGTAGGCCTGGAAGGTCGGGTCGATGGTCTGGAGGAGGCCCTTGGACGGGGTGCCGGCGGCGGCGTTCGAGTCCCAGTTGTTGATCGCCTGGGGGTTGCCGGACGACTCACGCATGATGTTGCGGTAGATGCCGTCGTACGAACCCGGGATCCCCTTCTGCGCCATGATGTCCAGCGCCTCGCGGATCCAGCCGTCGAGGTTGTCGGCGTAGGTCTTCGCGGAGGCCTGGGTGGCCTCGGCGACGCCACCGGCGGGCTTCGCGGCCGGCTTGGCGGGGGCCGAGGACTTGGTCGCCGTCTTCTTGGCGGTGTCCGCCTTGGCCGTCTTCACCTTCAGCTTCAGACCCGGGTGGATCAGCTTCGGGTCGTCGCCGACGGTGGCGCGGTTGTCCTTGTAGAGCTGCTTCCAGCCGCCCGACACGTCGTACTTGTCCGCGATGCGGTAGAGCGAGTCGCCCTTGGCCACGGTGTATGTGAGGGACTTGGCGGGCTGGGCCGCCTGCGGCACGGACTGTGCTGCGGCGGGTGCGCTCTGGCTCGGCTGGGCGGCGCTGGCCTGCGTCGCGCCGAGCAGCGGGAGGGTGAGTGCCGCTCCGCCGGTGCCGGCGGCCACGACACGACGGGTGAGCTGGTTGCTTCTGGGGCGACGGTGCTTGCCTCGGGGCATGGCGATATTCCTCTCCGACGCCTGCGAGGTGAGCTGTCGGGTTCGGGCCGGGAGGTGCCCGGCCGCCCACGGTGCTGTATGCCGTGGGCGGCTTCACCCCGAGCCGTTCCGCTGCGCGGACCGGCGACTTACCTGGGTCCCCCGCTCCTGCCATGCGTGAGTGAGTGGGTTCGTGTGGGGAGTCCGGGCGGTGGCAGGATTCGGCGTCCGCCGGACAGGCCCGGAACGTATGCGAGAGCACATGTCGGGAACAAGCGCCGGAGTCACACATCGCGCCGGTCGACCTTGGTCTGGGGTGTATGTGCCGCTTGATCCTTTGCGGGAGCCAAGGCTCAACTCGCGTTCGGCGGAAGGAGGTACGGGCAGGTGCCGGAGTGGGTCGCCACAGGGGGCGACGTGACTCAACTCACTGATCACGAGTCCTGGGGCAATGTGCGCCAAGAGGAATTTGCTTACTCAATGCGGCAAATCGCACATAACCCGCTACTTCCTGGAAAGTASATAAATGTCTGCTCTTATGAGCTGATCGAGAATATTGCGGTCCTGATCGGATACCGCCCGGCCTGTAACCATGGGCGCTGGCGGTGATCGAAACGTGACCGGATACGCTGACTCGAGTGAGGGCAGCGACCTATCGACAAACCGCGTAATCACCGGCAGACACCAGCAGACAGGAGACCCCTCGTGACCGACGTCGGGCCGTTCGGGCTGAGCGTGCGGGACCAGGCTCTGGAAGCCGATGTCCAGGCCGGGATGGCGGCTGTCGAGGAAGGCTTGCTCGAGGCCACCAAGAGTGAGGTGCCCTTCATCACGGAGGCCGCCCAGCACCTGGTCCGGGCCGGCGGCAAGCGGTTCCGTCCGCTGCTCGTGATGCTCTCCGCCCAGTTCGGCGACCGGTACGCGCCCGGGATCGTGCCGTCGGCCGTCGTGGTGGAGCTGACCCACCTCGCCACGCTGTACCACGACGACGTGATGGACGAGGCCACCGTCCGCCGCGGGGTGGCGAGCGCGAACGCCCGCTGGGGCAACTCCGTCGCGGTCCTCACCGGCGACTTCCTCTTCGCCCGCGCCTCGCACATCCTGGCCGACCTCGGCCCGGAGGCGGTGCGGGTGCAGGCCGAGGCGTTCGAGCGGCTGGTGACCGGGCAGATCCTGGAGACGGCCGGACCTCAGGACGGCCGCGACCCCGTCGAGCACTACCTGGACGTGCTGGGCGGCAAGACCGGTTCCCTCGTGGCGGTGTCGTGCCGGTTCGGCGCGATGATGTCCGGCGCCGACGAGACGGTCGTGGACGTGCTGACCCAGTACGGCGAGCGGCTCGGCGTCGCCTTCCAGCTCGCGGACGACGTCCTGGACATCGCCTCCGACTCCCACGAGTCCGGCAAGACGCCCGGCACCGACCTGCGCGAGGGCATCCCCACGCTGCCGGTCCTGCGGCTGCGCGAGCGCGCCGCCCGGCTCGGACTCGCGGACGACATCGCCCTGTGCGAGCTGCTGGACTCCGACCTCACCGACGACGACCGGCACGCCGAGGCCCTGCGCCTGCTGCGCGCCCACCCGGCGCTGGAGCAGGCCCGGCAGGACACCATCCGCTACGCCCAGGACGCCCGCTCGGCGCTGGCGCCGCTGCCCGAGTGCACTGCGAAGACGGCGCTGGTGGAGCTGTCCGACGCGGTGGTGCACCGGGCCGGCTAGCGCCTCTTCCCCGTACGACCCCTACGGGTCGGGGGAGAAGCAGCCCTCTCGTGTCATACCGCAGCAGTACGTGGAGTTGAGCCCGGGGTCTGACGTATCTCCCTGGCCGATTTGGTCAGATGGACACCACGGAAAACACCACTCCTCACCAGTTCGGGTGAGAATGGCGGCACAGGGACGAGTGCGTGGACGACACGGACAGCCGCCGCCGACCACGGAGGTAGGGCACACATGGCACCGTACGCATCCGACGACAGCACGACCGGCGGGGAGGTCGACGAGCAGCGCTCCGGGCGGCGCAAAGCCGCGCGGTACGTCGTCCCGGTCACGGTGATGGGGGTGGCGGCCGCGACGATCGGGCTGGTCCCCGCACTCGCCGACTCCGGTGACCCCGACCTTCCGAAGATCACCGCCCAGCAGCTCATCGAGAAGATCGCCACGTCGGACGTCCAGCAGCTGTCCGGCACGGTGAAGATCAGCACGGACCTCGGCCTGCCGGACCTCGGCGGCCTGGAGAGCAGCCTGATGTCCGGCGCCGCGGGCCGGGGCGAGGGCGGCTCCTCCGCCGACCCGACGGCCAAGCTCACGGAACTGGCCTCCGGCACGCACACCCTGCGCGTCGCGGCCGACGGCCCGGACAAGCAGAAGCTGTCGCTGCTGGAGAACGCCGCCGAGTACAGCCTCGTCCACAACGGCAAGGACGTCTGGGGCTACGACAGCAAGTCGAACGAGGTCTTCCACGGCACCGCCTCCGAGAGCCCGAAGCACGAGAAGGGGAAGGAGCAGCAGCCGCCGGCCACGCCGAAGGACTTCGCCGAGGAGGCCCTGAAGGCAGCCGACGACACGACCTCCGTGACCGTGGACGGCACCGCCCAGGTCGCCGGCCGGGACGCCTACAAGCTGCTCATCAAGCCGAAGCAGTCCGGCACGACGGTCGGTGCGATCACCGTGGCCGTGGACTCCGAGACCGGCATGCCGCTGAAGTTCACGCTGACCCCGGCGAGCGGTGGCGCCGCCGTCGTCGACGCGGGCTTCACCCAGGTCAGCTTCGCCAAGCCGGCCGCGTCGACCTTCGACTTCACCCCGCCCAAGGGTGCGAAGGTCACCGAGGAGAAGGACGCCGGCAAGGGCGCTGAGAAGGGCTTCGGCAAGGGCTTCCACAAGGGCTTCGACAAGGGCGAGGCACGCAAGCACGCCCCCAAGTCCGAGGAGGGCCTCGGCAAGGGCCTCGGCGGCATGAAGACCATCGGCGAGGGCTGGAACTCCATAGCCACCTTCGACACCGGCGGCGAGGGCGTGCCTTCGGGCAAGGGCGGCGGCGACCTCGGCGGCTTCGTGGACTCGCTCGGCGACAAGGTGACCGGCAAGTTCGGCTCGGGCACGGTCTTCTCGACCCGCCTGGTCAACGCCCTGATCACGGACGACGGCAAGGTCTACGTGGGCATGGTCACCAAGGACGCGCTCGTGAAGGCGGCCGACGCCGGCAAGTAAGTCCCTACGGGTTCGGGACGTCGCGAGGTCGAGAGAACGAGGAAGCCGATGGGCGAACTGTCCGCCGTGGAACCGGTCATCGCCACCCGCGCGCTCACCAAGCGCTACCGCGGCGGACAGCTCGCCGTCGACGGCCTCGACCTGACCGTCCCCGCGGGCAGCGTCTTCGGCTTCCTCGGCCCCAACGGCTCCGGAAAGACCACCACCATCCGCATGCTGATGGGCCTCATCGAGCCCACCTCCGGCACGGCACGGGTGCTCGGGCGGCCCATGCCCCGGGCCACCCGCGCCGTGCTGCCGCACGTCGGCGCCCTCATCGAGGGCCCGGCTCTGTACGGCTTCCTCTCCGGCCGGGACAACCTGATCCGCTACGACTCCGCCGACCCGGCCGCCGATCCGCGCACCCGGAGGGCCCGGGTCGCCGCCGCGCTGGACCGGGTGGGCCTGACGGCCGCCGCGGGCAAGAAGGCCAAGGCGTACTCGCTGGGCATGAAACAGCGCCTGGGCCTCGCGGCCGCGCTGCTCCAGCCGCGCCGGCTGCTCGTGCTCGACGAGCCGACCAACGGCCTCGACCCGCAGGGCATGCGCGAGATCCGCGCCCTGATACGGGAGCTGGCCTCGGAGGGCACGACCGTCTTCCTCTCCTCCCACCTGCTCGACGAGATCGAGCAGGTCTGCACGCACGCCGCCGTGATGACGCAGGGCCGTCTGATCACCCAGGGCCCGGTCGCCGAGCTGTCCGCCGGGGCGCGCGGCCGGCTGGTGGTGACCACGCCGGACCCGGCGGAGGCCGCCCGGGTGCTGAAGGAGCAGGGCGTGAGCGATGTCGTCGTCACGGACGAGCGGGTGACCGGCGAACCACCCGACCGCGACCTCGCCGACGTGAACACCGCGCTGGTGACGGCCGGTGTGCGCGTACGCGGCTTCACGGTCGAACGCGCCTCGCTTGAGGACGCGTTCGTGGCACTGACCGGGGAGGGCTTCGATGTCGCGGGCTGAAGTCGTGGAGAGCGTACGGCCGGTGAGCCCGCTGTGGACGTTCGGGCTGCTGCGCAGCGAGCTCACCACCACCTTCCGGCGTTGGCGCACCCTCGCGCTGCTGGCCGTGCTGGCGGCCGTTCCCGTCCTGGTCGGCATCGCCGTCAAGATGGAGACGAGCGACGGTTCGTCGCCCGGCGGGGGCGGCGGCGGGGGACCGGCCTTCATCTCGCAGATCACCAACAACGGCCTGTTCCTCGTCTTCACCGCGCTGGCCGCCACCCTCCCGTTCTTCCTGCCGATGGCGATCGGTGTCGTCGCGGGCGACGCGATCGCCGGCGAGGCCAACGCCGGCACGCTCCGCTATCTCCTTGTCGCCCCGGCCGGCCGCAGCCGTCTGCTGCTCACCAAGTACGCGACCGTCGTCATCTTCTGCCTGGCCGCCACCCTTGTCGTGGCCGTCTCGGCGCTGACGGTCGGCGCGCTGCTGTTCCCACTCGGCGACCTGACGACCATCTCGGGCACGCAGATCAGCTTCGCCGAGGGCCTGGGCAGAGCCCTGCTGATCGCCCTGGCCGTCGCCGCGTCACTGATCGGCGTCGCCGCGCTCGGACTGTTCGTCTCGACGCTCACGGGCAGCGGCATCGCGGCGATGGCGACCACCGTCGGCCTGCTGATCACGGTCCAGATCCTCGACCAGATCCCGCAACTGCACGCCCTCCAGCCGTACTTCTTCTCGCACTACTGGCTGTCCTTCGCCGACCTCATGCGCGAGCCCGTCTACTGGGACGACCTGACGAAGAACCTCGGCCTGCAGGCCCTGTACGCGGTGGTGTTCGGCTCGGCGGCCTGGGCGCGCTTCACGACGAAGGACATCACCGCGTAGGGCTCAGCCTTTCGTAGCACTCAGCCTTTCGTCGCACTCAGTCCTCGTAGCGCTCAGTCCTCGTACACGAACCGGGCCAGTGGCGCCTCCTGCTCCAAGTACGTCTTCGCGCGGGCGAGCGCCTCGGTATCGTTCAGCACGTCACCCGGCTTGCTGCCGTTGCCGAGCAGCACCCCGCCGAACCGCATCCCCATGTACGCGGCCGAGTTGTTGAGCGTCCCGACCAGCGGGTCGGCCACCTCCGGCTGAGTGTGCGCGAGCGCGGTGACGCCCCACAGGGTGCGTCCGGCCAGGGTCGCCTTGAAGTCGAGGCCGGGCGTGCGCAGCCAGCCCGACCAGTGGTCCAGGTAGCGCTTGGTCTGTGCGGAGACCGAGTACCAGTACAGGGGCGAGGCGATCACGATGTCCGTGGCCGCGAGGGTGGCGTCGAGCAGCAGCGCCACGTTGCCCTCGGTCGGACGGACGTGGTCGCTGTCGTGCCGCAGGTCCTCGAAGTCGGGCAGCGGATGCTCGGAGAGGTCGATCCACTGCTGTTCGACGTCCGGGGGCAGTTGCTCGGCGGCCCGGCGGGCGAGCAGCTCGGTGTTGCCGTCGGCACGGGCACTGCCCAGGACGAAGAGGAAGCGACGGGTCATGGGTGTCCCCCCAGAAGATAGGCGCACATCAATTACGCGCGCATGCATCATATGCGCATGCATCCAAATCCGCCAGGGCCGCCCGTCAACCACAGCGTCGCCCGTCAACCGCCAGGGCCGCCCGTCAACCACAGCGTCGCCCGTCAACCGCCAGGGCCGCCCGTCAACCGCCAGCGCCGCCCGTCATCCGCCAAGGCCGCCCGTCAACTCCCGACCCGCGCCTCCGCCTCCCGTGCGACGCCCAGCAGCAGCGCCTCCCGGCCGTGCGGCGCCACCAGATGCAGCCCGGCCGGGCAGCCGTCGCCGCCGAAGCCCGCCGGGAGGCTCAGCGCCGGATGCCCGCTGAGGTTGAACGCCCAGGTGAGAGAGGTGGAGTAGCGATCGCCCGGGCCGTCGTGCCCGTGCGGTGCGGTGGGCGTGGTCGGCGTCAGCAGCAGCTCCGCCTCGGCGAACAGCCCGGCCAGGCGGCGGTCGTTCTCCGCCCGGACGCGGTGGGCTTCGCCCGGATCGGCACCGGGTGTGCGCAGGGCGAGCCAGGCGGGCCCGGGGTCCAGGAGCCGCAGCGGCGCCCGCGGCCGTACGAGCCGTACGACACCCGCCGCCACGAGCCGTTCGACGGCCGCCCGGGCGAGCGCGACGGGCTCCGGGTCGGGCCCGGCGAAACCCAGGTCGGACGACCAGACGGCGGTGACGGGCAGGGGCGTGCCGGTCGGCACCGGTTCCTCCGACGCCACCCGCCACCAGCTCGCCGCGTCCGACGCCGAGCGGGCGAGCACACCTTGCACGGCGAGCCCCGTACGGTCGGCGGAGGGCAGCCGCCCCGCCGTGGTCTTCAGGCCGGTCACCCCACACCACGCCGCCGGGATCCGCACCGAACCGGCCCCGTCGCTGCCCGTCGCCAGCGGGACCAGCCCGGCCGCCACCGCCACCGCGGCCCCGGCCGACGAGCCGCCCGGCGTACGGTCCGCCCGCCACGGATTGACCGTCCGGCCACGGGCGCCGAGCCCCCAGGTCTGCCAGGGCGTCCCCGGCCCGGGCACGGAGGTCGCGCCCACGGCGACACAACCCGCCGCGAGCAGCGGCCCCGCCGCACGCAGTCCGTGCCGCCCCTTCACGGCGATCGGCACCCCGGCGAGCGGCAGCGCTTCCCCCTTTCGGGGGACATCCCCGGCCCGTCGGCCGAGGCGCGCGTCCAGCTCGCCCGCCCGCCGCAACGCCTCCTCGTGCCACACCTCGACGAACGCGCACAGCTCCGGATCGGCCCGCTCGATCCGCTCCAGCGCCGCCGCGACCACGTCGACCGCGCGCAGCTCCCGGGCCCGTACGCGCGCCGCGATCTCCCCGGCCGACAGGGGCACCGCCGTCAGCGCGCCGCTCCCGTCAGCCGGACCAGGGCCGAAGTCTCGCGCGGCGGATGCCCCTGCTCGCCCAGCCGCCAGGCCGGCACCCACGGCACGCGGTACACGTCGATGACCGACTCCAGGGACCTGATCCGCTGGGCGAGCGGCCGCGGCAGCCGGCCCGGAGCGTCCGCCACGAGGACGACGGCGTCGAGGTCCAGCCCGGGCGGGGCCTGACCGCGCCGGAAGATCTCCACCGCCCCGGCGACCGTGTCCAGCCCGGCCGCGTGCGTCCGCGCGACCAGCAGCACCGACGCCGGGTCGCCCGGCCCGGGCCAGGCGCGGCCGCTGTCATGACCGCCGTAGACCGCGGCGAGGGTGGAGACGCCCGCGCCGCCGTGTGTGCCGACCCAGGAGAAGCACCGTGCCGCGGCATGGGCGTGAGCGGGCCCCGGCGCCCCTGGCTCCTGGGTGGTCACCGGGCCGCGGATCCAGATCTCCGGCCCCTGTCGCATGCCTGTCTGCATGCCCCTCTCCTCCCTCGTACTCTCGATCCTCATGCCATCCGGAACGATCCATGCCGGGACCAGGAACCCTTGGGACGAGCCTGTGACACCGCGGTGACGTGAGAAACCGGAGCGAGCGGACACACTCGACACCAGGTGTACGACGCCGAATGAGGGAACGATGGCTCGACTCAGCCGCGAGAAGAAGCGGGAACAGAAGCAGGCCGCGCACGCGGCGACCCCGGCGGCGCCGATCGACGTCCGTGTCCCCGGGGCCGGAACGGACCCGGCGGGAGCGGGGCCGGGAGCCGGCGCGGGGGGTGTCTCCGACGGTGCGTCGGTCGGCGGTGTCCCCGTCTTCGCGGCCCCGGGCGAGGAGATCCAGCGGGCCGTCCTGAACCGCCTCCACCACATCGCCCTCGCCACCGGCCATCCCGTCCTCGCCACGGTCCACGACGAGCGCATCGGCTACGTCGTGCCGCTCCGGGTCGACCCGGACGGCTCCAGCCGCTTCACCGCAGAGCCGGTCCGCACGGCGCCGCCGGAGGACGCCGTAGCCGCCGCGGGAACGCCCGCAGCGGGTGCGGTGACGGAGCCGCCCGGAGCGACGCCGCCCGCGCCGGAGCAGCAGCAGCCGCAGGACGACAGGGCCACGCACGTCCTGCGCCCCGTACCGGAGCCCGGCCTTCGTACGGCCCCGACGTTCCCGCTGCGGGCGGTCCCCGAGCCGCAGCCGGCCGATCAGCCCCCACCGGGGTTCGAGCCGCGAACCGCACCGGAGGCGCCACTCCCCGAGCCGGAGGAYACACCACCGGGCCCGGCCACACCCCCCGGCACCGTCGCACCCCCGACCGGCGAGTTCGGGCCGCCTCCGCTCATGGACGCCAGGCCGCTCCCCGTACCCGGAACCGGCCCGGGGCCGAACCGCACGCGGGAACCCTTGCCGATGTCCGAAGCGGAGCTGCTCGCGGCCGAAGCCGACGCCAAGCCGACTCCCGTCCGGGGCTTCGACGCCGTCGCGGAGGCCATGCTCGGCGACGAACCCCTCGGCGCCCCGGGCGCCCCGGTCCTCCTCGCGGAGCCGATCGCGCGGATCAACGAGGCCGTCAAGGAGGGCCGGATCGACACGGCGGCCGGGCTGGCGGACCAGACCGTCGCGGAGGCGTCGGGGACGCTCGGGCCGGAGCACCCCGAGGTGCTCCGGCTGCGCGAACTCACCGCGTACGTCGCCTACTTGGCGGGCGACCCGCTCCGTGCCTTCCGGCTGTCCCTCGACCTGGCCGGTGCCCACCGCCGCTCCGGCGACGCGGAGGCCGCCTACGGCAGCGTGCAGAGCGCCGCCACCGCATGGCGCGCGGTGCGTGACCCGGCGGTGGGACTGGAGCTGGGCCGGGACCTGATCGGCCTGTGGACCGAACTCGCCGCCGAGGACGGCCCCGCCGCCGAGGAGATCGAGCAACTGGAGTCGGCCCGCGCCCGCATGGGCCGCCTGACCGAACGCGCCCGCAACCAGTAGGCGCCGTTACCGCGACAGCTCCCACACCGCGTGCGCCACGGCGTCGCTGTTGCGGTCGAGGGCGGTGTCGTCGACGTTGGCGGTGGTGTCGCAGGAGGAGTGGTAGCAGCGGTCGAAGGCCCGCCCGGCCGTGCCGCCCCACTTGGCCGCCTGCGCCGCCGTCTTCGTCCGGCTCGCCCCCGTGAACAGGCCGCCCACCGGCACACCCGCGCTCTTGAAGGGTGCGTGGTCGGAGCGGCCGTCGCCCTCGGTCTCGATCTCGGTCGGGACGCCGAGGCCGGCGAAGTACTCCTTGAAGGTCTTCTCGATCGCCGGGTCGTCGTCGTAGACGAAGTAGCCGGGGTTCGGGGAGCCGATCATGTCGAAGTTCAGGTAGGCACTGATCCGCGAACGGTCCCCGGTGGTCAGCCGGTTGACGTAGTGACGGGAGCCGACCAGGCCGAGCTCCTCCGCGCCCCACCAGGCGAACCGCAGGTGCCTGGCGGGCTTGTACTGCGCCCGGGACACGGCGAGCGCGGTCTCCAGGACGGCGGCCGAGCCGGAGCCGTTGTCGTTGATGCCGGGTCCGGAGGAGACGCTGTCGAGGTGCGAGCCGGCCATCACGACCCGGTTCGCGTCGCCGCCGGGCCAGTCGGCGATCAGGTTGTAGCCGGTGCGGCCGGAGGCGGTGAACTGCTGGACGGTGGTGGTGTATCCGGCCGCGTCCAGCTTGGCCTTGATGTGGTCGAGCGAGGCCTTGTAGCCGGGGCGGCCGTGCGCGCGGTTGCCGCCGTTGGCGGTCGCTATCGACTGGAGCTGGGACAGGTGGGCCTTGACGCCCGCCAGGGGTATGTCGGGCGCGGCGGCCGGTCTCGGGGGAGCGGACGCGGCGTCCGCCACGGCCCCGCCGGTCAGGAGCATGGCGGTGGCCACGGCACCGGCCGCCACGGCACGCGCGGAGACGGAGAGCTTCATGTGGGGGCTCCGACTTCCTTCGGGAAGCCCGTGGGGTGTCCACAGGCAGCCCACAGTGAATGGGGTGCCTGGATGGTGAAGCTGGTACTGACTCTCCGTCAAGAGACCTATTCGGCCAGGTAGATGGTGGAGACCGGACCGCCCGCGCTGGACGGGAAGGTCACTGCACGCAGAACTCGTTCCCCTCCGGGTCCGCCATCACGACCCACTCGCCGCCCTGCTCCGCCACCCGCCGCAGCACCCGCGCACCGAGCCCCTCCAGCCGTGCGACCTCCTCCTCGCGCCGTCCCTCGCCCGGGTGCAGATCGAGGTGGAGCCGGTTCTTGACCGTCTTCGCCTCCGGCACCCGCTGGAACAGCAGCCGCCGCCCCAGCCCGGTCCCGCTCTCCTCCTCGAACGGGTCCTCGGGGTGCCGTACGGCGATCAGGTCCCGGAAGGCGCGGCGGCCGTGGAACTCGACCGTGGCCTCCTCGGGCAGGGCGCCGAAGCCGAGCAGCTTCTCGATGAGGGCGCTGTTGTCCTCGACCTCGTAGCGGAGGGCGGCGGCCCAGAAGTCGGCCTGCATGTGCGGGTCGTTCGCGTCGATGACGATCTTCCAGTGCAGGGGTGCGGGTGATGCCGGGGTCTGTGTCATGTAACCAGTTATAGTGGTTACATGAGTGGACGCGCAGGGGAAACGCCGGATCGGACACCCGGACTGACGCTGGTCTCCCACCAGGGGAAGGCCTATCGCTTCGACCCCGGCGCCCTGTGCCTGGAGCTGCTGACGACGGGCGGCCCCGGCCGGTTCGCGCGCTACGAGGTGCTGCACGAGCCCGCCGACCTGGTCGCCTGGACCGTGCGCAGCCGCCTCCCGGACGGCCTGGACATCACCGTCACCGAGGGCGAGCTGGAGCGCGTGCGCACCCTGCGCGACGCCGTGTTCCCGCTCGCCGCCGACCGCGCCCACGGCCGCCCGCTGCGCGCCGCCCACCTGGACGTCGTCAACGCCGCCGCGGCCGGCCCCCCGCTGGTCGCCCGCATCGAGCCGGACGGCACCCGCGCCTGGGCCCCGTGCGCCACCGGAGCCCAGCTGCTCTCCACGATCGCCCGGGACGCGATCGACCTGTTCACCGGCCCCTACGCACACCGCGTCCGCGAGTGCGGCGCCCACAACTGCTACCTGCTCTTCGTCGACACCTCCCGCCCGGGCCGCCGCCGCTGGTGCGCGATGGAGCACTGCGGCAACCGCGAGAAGGCCCGGGCGCACCGGTCCCGCCGAGCGCCGGGCGCACCGGTCCCGCCGGGCTCCGGGACGCCGTAGCTCCGCGGCCCGTCAGGACGCCGGGGCCTGCGCGGCCCGCGCCTCCGCATCGCGGGCGTCGTACGCGCTGCGGGCCGCCGCGATCTCCTCCTGGTGCCGCTCCGTCCAGGCCACCAGGGACTGGATGGTGGTGTGCAGCGTCCTGCCGAGGGAGGTCAGCTCGTACTCGACCCGCGGCGGCACCACCGGGTGCACCGTCCGCTTCACCAGACCGTCCCGCTCCAGCGACCGCAGGGTCACCGTCAGCATCCGCTGGCTGACCCCGTCGATCTCCCGGCGCAGCTCGGTGAAGCGCAGCCGCCGGTTGTCCAGCAGTGCGATGACGAGCAGCGACCACTTGTCGGCGATCCGGTCGAGGATCTGCCGGACCTGGCAGTCCTCGCGCGTGTCCCACTGGAAGGGGTCGGCGTCGCCGTGGTCCACGGTGCTCTGGCAGTTACTCGGTGACTTCGAAGTGCCTACTTCCATGTTTGTCGATGCTGCCGCAGGGTGGTCGTGGTTACAAGGGGGAACCGACCCTCACTTGCGTAACCGATCCTGACAAGGGGAGTGTTGATTCATGGGCACCCGTGCCTGGGCGCTGCTGTTCGTCCTCTGCGGAACGATCTTCCTCGAAGGCATCGACGTCGCGATGATGGCGGTGGCGATCCCGGCCATCCGCTCCGACCTCGGGCTGGCCACCGACACCGCGGCCTGGGTGATGAGCGGCTATGTGCTCGGTTACGCCGGCTTCACGCTGCTGGGCGGCCGGGCCGCCGACCTGCTCGGACGGCGGCGGATGTTCCTTTTCTGGCTGGCCGTCTTCCTCGCCTTCTCGGGCGTCGGCGGCTTCGCGACCGAGGGCTGGATGCTGGTCGTCGCCCGCTTCGTCACGGGCGTCGCCGCCGCGTTCATGACCCCAGCCGCGCTCTCCCTGATCACGACTTCGTACGAGGAAGGCCCGAAACGCAACAAGGCCGTGCTGGTCTTCGCCGGCACGGGCGCGGCCGGCTTCTCCCTCGGCCTGGTCATCGGCGGTCTGCTCACCCAGCTCGGCTGGCGCTGGGTGTTCTTCGCGCCGGTGCTGCTGGCCGCGGCGCTGCTCGTCGCGGCCGTACGCCTGGTGCCCCGGCAGGACGGCCCGCCCGCACGCCGGCGCGGGTTCGACCTGCCCGGCGTGATCACCGCGGCGGGCGCCATGCTGCTGGCCGCCTACACCGTCATACGCCTCGAACACGGCCTGCGCGACTGGCCGCTCACCGTGCTCTCCGGTCTCGTGGCGCTCGCCCTGGCCGGTGCCTTCGTCGTGGTCGAACGCCGCAGCCCGGATCCGCTCGTCCGCCTCGGCATCCTGCGCCAGGGCCCGGTCGTGCGCGCCGACCTGGGAGCGCTGCTCTTCCTCGGCGCCTTCTTCGGCTTCCAGTTCGTCGTCACGCTCTACCTCCAGGAGCTGCGCGGCTGGTCGCCCCTCATGACGGCCGTGGCCCTGATCGTCATGGGCGTCGACGCCGTCCTCGCCCCGACGCTCACCCCGAGGCTGGTCGCCCGCTTCGGCAACGCCCAGGTGATCGTCGGCGGCTTCGTCCTGGCCGTGATCGCGTACGTGCTGTTCCTGCCGGTCGGCATGGACTGGTCCTACGCCGCGATGTTCCCCACCCTGTTCCTCTCGGGCCTCGCCTTCGCCCTGGCCTACGGGCCGCTGACGATCGCGGCCACGGACGGGGTCACCGGGTCGGAGCAGGGCCTGGCCGGCGGGCTGCTGACCACCGCCACGCAGTTCGGCTCGGCCATCGGCATCGCGGCGGTGACCGCGGTCTACGGCCTGGCGTCCACCGGGTCCGGCCCCGAGGCCACGCTGTCGGCGTTCCGGGCGGCGCTGATCGTGCCGGTGGTCCTGGTGGTGCTGGGCACGCTGATCTCGCTGGTGAGTGCGCGGGAGGCCCGGCGGGCGGTGCGCAGGGCGTCCCAGGTGAGCAGTGTCAGTGCCAGCCACACCAGCGAGAACCCGGCCCAGCGCTCCGGCGGCATCGCCTCGTGGAAGTAGAAGACGCCGAGCAGGAACTGGAAGACCGGCGTCAGGTACTGCAACAGGCCGATCGTGGACAGGGGCACGCGGATGGCGGCCGCGCCGAAGCAGACCAGCGGCAGCGCGGTGACGATCCCGGCCGAGACGAGCAGCGCCGCGTGCCCCGCGCCCTCGGCGGCGAAGGTGGAGTCGCCCCGCGCGGTCAGCCACACCAGGAAGCCGAGCGCGGGCAGGAACTGAACGACGGTCTCGGCGGCCAGCGACTCCACGCCGCCGAGGTTCAGCTTCTTCTTCACCAGCCCGTACGTGGCGAAGGAGAAGGCGAGGCCCAGGGAGATCCACGGAGGCCGGCCGTAGCCGACGGTCAGCACGACGACGGCCGCGCCGCCGGTCCCGACCGCCAGCCACTGCACCGGCCGCAGCCGCTCCTTCAGCAGCAGCACACCCATGGCGATGGTGACCAGCGGGTTGATGAAGTACCCCAGCGAGGCCTCGACGACGTGCCCGGAGTTCACGGACCAGATGTACAGGCCCCAGTTGAGGGTGATGAAGGTCGCCGCGACCGCGACGAGGCCCAGCCTGCGCGGCTGCCGCAGCAGCTCGCCGGCCCAGGCCCAGCGGCGCAGCACGAGCAGGGCGGCGCCCACGAAGACCAGCGACCACACCATCCGGTGGGCCAGGATCTCCAGCGCTCCGGCGGGTTTCAGCAGGGGCCAGAACAGCGGCACGAGGCCCCACATCCCGTAGGCCGCGAAGCCGTTCAGCAGTCCTATGTGCCGCTCACCCCTCGGCTTGCCGCTCACGGGCCCCTCCTCCGTACGTGGTGTTCCGCTGCACGACGGTAACGCCGAGCACCCCCGGCTGTCATGGCCGTATCGGAATACGGTCATGACAGCCGGGGGCTTGGCGTTCAAGGGCCCGACGGGGGAGTTCAGCCCTTGAGCGCCGCGGTGATGGCCTCGGAGAACGGGGTGGTCGGACGGCCGGTCAGCCGGGACAGATCGCCGGTGGAGACGACCAGCTCGCCCTTCTCGATGGAGGCGTCCACGCCCGCGAGCGTCTGCGCCAGCGGCTCGGGCAGGCCGGCGCCGGTCAGGATCCCGGTGAGCACCTCGGTCGAGACCGGGTTGTAGGTGATCTCCTTGCCGGTCTGGCGGCTCAGCTCGGCCGCGTACTCGGCGAAGCTCCACGGGGTGTCGCCACCCAGCTCGTACGTCTTGTTCTCGTGCCCCTCGCCGGTCAGCACGGCGACGGCGGCAGCGGCGTAGTCGGCGCGGGCGGCGGAGGAGACCTTGCCCTCACCGGCGGCGGCCACGACCGCGTTGTGCTCCAGCACCGGGGCGAGGTTCTCGGTGTAGTTCTCGTGGTACCAGCCGTTGCGCAGCAGGGTGTAGGGCAGGCCGGAGTCCAGCAGCAGCTCCTCGGTGCCGCGGTGGTCGTCGGCGAGCGCGGCGGTCAGCGTGCCCGGGGCGCTGGTGTAGGCGAGCAGGGCCACACCGGCCGCCTTGGCGGCGTCGATGACGACCTTGTGCTGCTGCACACGGCCCTTGTCGAACTCGTTGCCGGAGACGAGCAGCACCTTGTCGCCGGCGGAGAACAGTCCGTCGAAGGAAGCGGGCGCGTTGTAGTCGGCCAGCGCGATCTTCACACCGCGCTCCGCGAAGTCGGCGGCCTTCTCCGCGTTGCGGACGACCGCGGTGATCTGCTCGGCGGGGACCTTCTCCAGCAGCTGCTCCACGACGTGACGGCCGAGGTTTCCGGTGGCTCCGGTGACGATGATGCTCATGGGGCTGACTCCTTGTGGGGTGCGATGACACTAACCCTAGGAGGAGCGCTAACTCTTGGAAAGTACCCACTTTGAAGTAAGGTACTGGCATGGCAGTAAGTGATGGCGAGGCCCTGTGCCCGTACCGGCTGGTGCTGGAGCACGTCACCAGCCGCTGGGGCGTGCTCGTGCTGATCGAGCTTCTGGACCGGCCGTACCGGTTCAGCGAGCTGCGCCGGGCGATCAGCGATTACGGGGGCCGGGGCGTCAGCGAGAAGATGCTCACGCAGACGCTCCAGACCCTGGAGCGCGACGGCCTCGTCCACCGCGACGCCCAGCCCGTGATCCCGCCCCGCGTCGACTACTCCCTCACCGACCTGGGCCGCGAGGCCGCCGAGCAGGTGCGGGCGCTCTCGCAGTGGACGCACCGGCGCATGGACGAGGTGGAGAAGGCCCGCCGGGCATACGACGAGACCCGGGCCGCTTCCCAGCAGTCCCGGGCCTCGTAGCCGTACGGCGCGGCCGTGCTCAGCCGACGACCGTCCAGGTGTCGCCGCCCGCCAGCAGCGCGGCAAGGTCGCCCTTGCCGTGCTGCTCGATCGCGTTGTCCAGCTGGTCGGCCATCTGCGTGTCGTAGACGGGCCGGTCGACGGAGCGCAGCACACCGATCGGGGTGTGGTGCAGGGTGTCCGGGTCGGCGAGGCGGGACAGCGCGAACGCCGTGGTCGGGGACTCGGCGTGCGCGTCGTGGACGAGCACCTGGTCCTCGTTGTCCGGCGTCACCGCCACCACCTTCAGATCACCGGTCACCGGGTCCCGTACGACACCTTTGGCCAGGTCGCCGCCGAAGCGGATCGGCTTGCCGTGCTCCAGCCGGATCACGGCCTCCTCGGCCTGCTGCTTGTCCTTGAGGGCGTCGAAGGCGCCGTCGTTGAAGATGTTGCAGTTCTGGTAGATCTCGATCAGGGCCGTGCCCTGGTGGGCGGAGGCCTGTCGCAGCACCTCCGTCAGGTGCTTGCGGTCCGAGTCGACCGTCCGCGCCACGAAGGACGCCTCCGCCCCGATCGCGAGCGAGACGGGGTTGAAGGGCGCGTCCAGCGAGCCCATCGGCGTCGACTTGGTGATCTTGCCGACCTCGGAGGTCGGCGAGTACTGGCCCTTGGTCAGACCGTAGATCCGGTTGTTGAACAGCAGGATCTTGAGGTTGACGTTGCGGCGCAGGGCGTGGATGAGGTGGTTGCCGCCGATGGACAGCGCGTCGCCGTCACCCGTGACGACCCACACGCTCAGGTCGCGGCGGGAGCTGGCCAGGCCGGTGGCGATGGCCGGGGCGCGGCCGTGGATGGAGTGCATCCCGTAGGTGTTCATGTAGTACGGGAAGCGGGAGGAGCAGCCGATGCCCGAGACGAAGACGATGTTCTCCTTCGCCAGCCCCAGTTCGGGCATGAAGCCCTGCACCGCGGCGAGGATGGCGTAGTCGCCGCAGCCGGGGCACCAGCGCACCTCCTGGTCCGACTTGAAGTCCTTCATCGACTGCCTGCCCTCGGCCTTGGGGACGAGGGAAAGCGCCTCGATGGTGCCCGTGCCTTGTGTGGACGTCTCAGCCATCGATGGCCTCCTTCAGAGCCGTGGCGAGCTGCTCCGCCTTGAACGGCATACCGTTGACCTGGGTGTACGAGTGGGCGTCCACCAGGTACTTCGCCCGGATGAGCGTGGCGAGCTGCCCGAGGTTCATCTCGGGGATCACCACCTTGTCGTAACGCTCGAGGACCGCGCCCAGGTTCTTCGGGAAGGGGTTGAGGTGGCGCAGATGCGCCTGCGCGATCGACTCCCCGGCCCGCCGCAGCCGCCGCACCGCGGCCGTGATCGGCCCGTACGTCGAGCCCCACCCGAGAACGAGGGTCCTGGCCTCGTGCGGGTCGTCCACGTCGAGGTCCGGGACCTCGATGCCGTCCACCTTCGCCTGGCGGGTGCGCACCATGAAGTCGTGGTTGGCCGGGGCGTAGGAGATGTTGCCCGTGCCGTCCTCCTTCTCGATGCCGCCGATCCGGTGCTCCAGACCCGGCGTGCCCGGGATCGCCCAGGGGCGGGCCAGCGTCTGCGGGTCGCGCTTGTACGGCCAGAACACCTCGGTGCCGTCGTCGAGGGTGTGGTTGGGGCCCTGCGCGAACTGCACCCGCAGATCCGGCAGCTCCTCCAGGTCCGGGATGCGCCAGGGCTCGGAGCCGTTGGCCAGATAACCGTCGGACAACAGGAACACCGGGGTCCGGTAGGTCAGCGCGATCCGGGCGGCCTCCAGGGCCGCCTCGAAGCAGTCCGCGGGCGTACGGGGCGCGACGATCGGGACCGGGGCCTCGCCGTTGCGCCCGAACATCGCCTGGAGCAGGTCGGCCTGCTCGGTCTTGGTGGGCAGACCGGTCGACGGGCCACCGCGCTGGATGTCCACCACCAGCAGCGGCAGCTCCAGCGAGACGGCCAGACCGATGGTCTCCGACTTCAGCGCCACACCCGGGCCGGATGTGGTGGTCACCGCGAGGGATCCGCCGAAGGCCGCGCCCAGGGCCGCGCCGATACCGGCGATCTCGTCCTCGGCCTGGAAGGTCCGCACCCCGAAGTTCTTGTGCTTGGACAACTCGTGCAGGATGTCGGAGGCCGGCGTGATCGGGTACGAGCCCAGGTACAGCGGCAGGTCCGCCTGCCGGGACGCGGCGATCAGGCCGTAGGACAGGGCGAGGTTGCCGGAGATGTTGCGGTAGACGCCCGGCGGGAACGCCGCGGCCGCCGGGGCGACCTCGTAGGAGACGGCGAAGTCCTCGGTGGTCTCGCCGAAGTTCCAGCCGGCCCGGAAGGCGGCGATGTTGGCCGCCGCGATGTCGGGTTTCTTCGCGAACTTCGAGCGGAGGAATCTCTCCGTGCCCTCGGTGGGCCGGTGATACATCCACGACAGCAGACCCAGCGCGAACATGTTCTTGCTGCGCTCGGCCTCCTTGCGCGTGAGGTCGAACTCCTTCAGCGCCTCCACGGTGAGCGTGGTCAGCGGCACGGGGTGGACCTGGTAGCCGTCCAGCGACCCGTCCTCCAGCGGACTGGTGTCGTAGCCGACCTTGTGCATCGCCCGCTTGGTGAACTCGTCCGTGTTGACGATCACCTCCGCGCCGCGCGGCAGGTCGCCGATGTTCGCCTTCAGCGCGGCCGGGTTCATCGCCACCAGCACGTTCGGCGCGTCACCCGGGGTGAGGATGTCGTGGTCGGCGAAGTGCAACTGGAACGACGACACGCCCGGCAGGGTCCCGGCGGGCGCCCGGATCTCGGCCGGGAAGTTCGGCAGCGTCGACAGGTCGTTGCCGAACGACGCGGTCTCCGAGGTGAAACGGTCACCGGTGAGCTGCATACCGTCACCCGAGTCCCCCGCGAACCTGATGATCACCCGGTCGAGGCGGCGAACGTCCTTCGCGCCCCCCGCTTTGCGCTGCTCTCCTACGACTGCTTCGTCGGCCTGCTCCGCTGGGCTACTGACCTGGCTGGTCACTGAACTGGACCTCCCTCGAGGCGGCTGTCCGGGAAGGCCTTCCCGCAGGCGTTCCCAGGATCAACACTACGACCGCAAGGGTCGCCTTCTTCGGGTCATTCGCATGTTGGACACGACTTTGAGACGATCGCGCGCCCTGACTTGTCCTGTTTTCCGATCCCCGGTGATCTCCGGTGATCTCCGATGCTCTCCTCCCGGGTGCTCTCCTTCAAGACGCTCCGCGCCCGCCCCGTGGTTCGGTCGGGGACTGGTCGGCCGGTCAGGAGTTCAGGTACGTCAGCACGGCCAGCACCCGGCGGTGGTCCCCCTCGCTCTGGGAGAGCCCCAGCTTCAGGAAGATGTTGCTGACGTGCTTCTCGACCGCCCCGTCGCTGACCACGAGCTGCCGGGCGATCGCCGAGTTCGTCCGCCCCTCGGCCATCAGCCCCAGCACCTCACGCTCCCGCGGGGTCAGCCGCGCGAGCACGTCCTGCTTACGGCTGCGGCCCAGCAACTGCGCGACGACCTCCGGGTCGAGGGCCGTCCCGCCCTCGGCCACCCGCACCACCGCGTCCACGAACTCACGCACCTCGGCCACGCGGTCCTTCAGCAGATAGCCGACGCCCCGACTGGACCCGGCGAGCAGCTCCGTGGCGTAGCGCTCCTCCACGTACTGCGACAGCACCAGCACGCCGAGCCCCGGGTGCGCCTTGCGCAACTGCACCGCGGCCCGCACCCCCTCGTCGGTGTGCGTCGGCGGCATCCGCACATCGGCGACCACGACGTCCGGCAGCTCGCCCTGCGCGTCCAGCTCCGTGATGGTCTTGATCAGCGCCTCGCCGTCACCGACCCCGGCGACGACGTCGTGCCCCCGGTCGGTCAGCAACCGGGTCAGGCCCTCCCTGAGCAGCACTGAATCCTCGGCGATGACCACCCGCACCCTGTCCTCCACGATGTTCGGCCCCCCACAGCCCGATGTCGCCCGTCCGCGGCCCACAACGGCTCCGCGCCCACCCGTGCGAGGGGTCCAGCATTTCAGGATCGGGGGCCGGATGGGGGTTGGACAGGCTTGTTGTCCGATCGATCCGATCGATCCGGCGATTCGGGGGC
>NZ_NGFN01000490.1 GCF_002148965.1 Streptomyces swartbergensis
GTGGGGGAACCGAGGGGGGACCGTGGAGCGGCGGCAGTGGAGGTACCCCGTGGTCGCCGCTCCACGGGCGGACGGTCCCGGCGCCCTGTCAGCCGAAAACGGCCAGGGACTTGGCCTTGCCCCGCTGCTCCTCGACGAGGGCGAGGAAGCGGCCCTCCGGGTCGAAGACGGCGACGGGGCCGGAGCCCGCGTACTCCTCGGGCATGTCCAGCCGTACGCCGTTGGTGAGCAGCCGGGCGCGCCGGGCGTCGACGTCCCAGCGGCGGAACGCGGCCGCGGCGGCCTCGGCGACCGGCATCACGGTCAGCTCCTGCTGGAGCTGGTCGAGGGTGCGGGCCGCGTCCAGCTTGTAGGGGCCGACGCGGGTGCGGCGCAGGGCGGTGAGATGCCCGCCCACGCCGAGGTCGGCGCCCAGGTCGCGGGCCAGGGCCCGGATGTACGTGCCGGACGAACAGACGACCGAGACGACCACGTCGAGGACGGCCGTGCCGTCCTCGGCGACGGCTTCCCGGACGTCGTACACGCCGAAGGAGGAGACGGTGACCTGTCGGGCCGGGATGTCGAACTCCTCGCCGTCCCTGGCCCGCTTGTAGGACCGCACGCCGTTGATCTTGATGGCGCTGACCTTGGACGGCACCTGCATGATGTCGCCGGTCAGCTTGGCGACACCGGCGTCGATGGCGTCACGGGTGATCGCGGAGGCGTCCGTGGAGGAGGTGATCTCCCCCTCGGCGTCGTCGGTGAGGGTGTTCTGCCCGAGCCGGATCGTGCCCAGGTACTCCTTCTCGGTCAGTGCGAGGTGGCCGAGGAGTTTCGTGGCCTTCTCGATGCCGAGGACGAGGACGCCCGTCGCCATCGGATCGAGGGTGCCGGCGTGCCCGACGCGTCGTGTCCTGGCGATGCCGCGCATCTTGGCGACGACATCGTGCGAAGTGAAGCCCGACGGCTTGTCGACGATGACGAGGCCGTCGGGCGTGGTGTGCTTCTGGGTCATTCGGCGGTGTCGTCCGTCTCGTCGTCCTCGTCCGGCTTGCGGTACGGGTCGGCGTCGCCGGCGTAATGCGCGCCCGCGGACGCCTCCCGCACCTTCTCGTCGGACTGGCGCGCCTTGTCGAGGAGGTCCTCGATGTTCCGGGCGGTGTCCGGGAGGGCGTCCATGACGAAGGTCAGGGTCGGCGTGAACTTCACGCCGGCGGCCCGGCCGACCTCGGAGCGCAGGATGCCCTTGGCGCTCTCCAGGCCGGCCGCGGCCGCGTTCCGCTCCTCTTCGTCCCCGTACACGGTGTAGAAGACGGTCGCCTCCCGCAGATCACCCGTGACCCGGGTGTCCGTGATGGTGACGTGGGTGCCGAGCCGCGGGTCCTTGATCCCGCGCAGCAGCTTCTGGGCCACCACTTCCCGGATGAGGTCCGCCAGCCTCTTGGCCCGCGCGTTGTCGGCCACTGGTCCGTCTCCCGTTCTTTCCTGTCTGGGTCATTCTCGGTTCGTCAGTCGTCTTCGCCGTGGAAGCGCCGCCTGACGGACAGCAGCTCCACCTCGGGGCGGGCGGCGACCAGCCGTTCGCACCGGTCGAGTACGTCGCTCACGTGCGCCGCGTCGCCGGACACCAGCGCGAGGCCGATGACGGCCCTGCGGTGGAGGTCCATGTGATCCACCTCGGCCGCGCTCACCGCGTACTTGCGCTGGAGCTCGGCGACGATGGGGCGGACGACGGAGCGCTTCTCCTTCAGCGACCGTACGTCGCCGAGGAGCAGGTCGAAGGACAGCGTCCCCACGTACATGTGTATCCGGATGACCCGCCGGTACGGGATCGATGGCCCTGCGGTTGGGGCAGGGACATCAAGAACGGTACCGCGTACCTGCCGGTGGCTCGACGGGGTTTTCCTTTGCCCACCCACCCGCCCGACACGGTCGGCCAGGAGGTGCTGCCCCTGGGGCTCCGCCCCAGACCCCGGCAGGGACTACGTCCCCTGCACCCCTCGCGGGGTGTCACGCCAGCACCCCTCGCGGGGCCTCATCACATCCCTGGCCCCTCGCGGGGCTCCAATCCTGCACCCCTCGCGGCTTCAATCCTGCACCCTCGCGGGGCTTCAAACGCCAGCCCTCCGGCGGGGCCTCACCCGTGCATCCCGCCGGGGCGCCGAGGCACCCCGGCGGGGGCGCCGGGTCTGTTGCGCGGGAGAGACAAACGGCCAGCCGGCCGACGGGGCGAGGCCCCGTCGGCCGGTCTGGGAACCGTGGGTCACACCCGCGGCTTCTCGCGCATCTCGTACGTCGCGATGACGTCGTCGACCTTGATGTCGTTGAAGTTGCCGAGGTTGATACCGCCCTCGAACCCTTCGCGGATCTCGGTGACGTCGTCCTTGAAGCGACGCAGACCCTCGATGTTGAGGTTCTCCGCGATGACCTTGCCGTCGCGCAGGAGTCGCGCCTTGGTGTTGCGCCTGACCTCGCCGGAGCGGATGAGAACACCCGCGATGTTGCCCAGCTTGGACGAGCGGAAGACCTCGCGGATCTCCGCCGTGCCCAGCTCGACCTCTTCGTACTCCGGCTTGAGCATGCCCTTGAGGGCCGCCTCGATCTCCTCGATCGCCTGGTAGATGACCGAGTAGTACCGGACGTCCACACCCTCGCGCTCGGCCATCTGCTGCGCACGCCCGGCGGCGCGCACGTTGAAGCCGATCACGATGGCGTCGGAGCCCATCGCCAGGTCGATGTCGGACTCCGTGACCGCACCGACGCCACGGTGCAGGACGCGGATGTCGACCTCTTCGCCGACGTCCAGCTGGAGCAGGGAGGACTCGAGTGCCTCGACGGAACCAGAAGCGTCACCCTTGATGATCAGGTTCAGCTGCTGGACCTCGCCGGCCTTCAGCACCTTGTCCAGGTCCTCCAGCGACACACGGCGCGTGCGCTTCGCGAAGGCCGCGTTGCGCTCGCGCGCCGCACGCTTCTCCGCGATCTGACGGGCCGTACGGTCCTCGTCGACGACGAGGAAGTTGTCGCCGGCGCCCGGGACGTTGGTGAGGCCCAGGACCTGCACCGGCGTCGACGGGCCCGCCTCGGTGACGAGGTTGCCGTTGTCGTCGTGCATCGCCCGGACTCGGCCGTACGCGTCGCCGACCACCATGGTGTCGCCGACCCGCAGCGTGCCGCGCTGGACGAGGACCGTCGACACGGCACCGCGGCCGCGGTCGAGACGGGACTCGATCGCGATGCCCTGCGCGTCCTGGTGGGGGTTGGCCCGCAGGTCGAGCGAGGCGTCGGCCGTGAGGATCACGGCCTCCAGCAGGGAGTCGATGTTCAGACCCTGCTTGGCGGAGATGTCGACGAACATCGTGTCGCCGCCGTACTCCTCGGCCACCAGCCCGTACTCGGTGAGCTGACCGCGCACCTTGGTCGGGTCGGCGCCCTCGACGTCGATCTTGTTGACCGCGACGACGATCGGGACGTCGGCCGCCTTGGCGTGGTTGAGCGCCTCGACCGTCTGCGGCATGACGCCGTCGTTGGCCGCGACGACCAGGATCGCGATGTCGGTCGACCGCGCACCACGGGCACGCATGGCGGTGAACGCCTCGTGACCCGGGGTGTCGATGAAGGTGATCTTGCGCTCTTCGTCGTTGACCTCGGTCGCGACCTGGTAGGCACCGATGTGCTGGGTGATGCCGCCGGCCTCGCCCGCGATGACGTTCGTCTTGCGGATGGCGTCGAGGAGCCGGGTCTTACCGTGGTCGACGTGACCCATGACGGTGACGACCGGCGGGCGGACCACCAGGTCCTCCTCGTCGCCCTCGTCCTCGCCGAACTCGATGTCGAAGGACTCCAGGAGCTCGCGGTCCTCCTCCTCCGGGCTGACGATCTGAACCGTGTAGTTCATCTCGTCGGCGAGGAGCTGGAGCGTCTCGTCGGAGACCGACTGCGTGGCCGTGACCATCTCGCCGAGGTTCATCATGACCGCGACGAGCGACGCCGGGTTGGCGTTGATCTTCTCCGCGAAGTCGGTGAGCGACGCACCGCGCGACAGGCGAACGGTCTCGCCGTTGCCGCGAGGCAGCATCACACCGCCGACCGACGGGGCCTGCATGGCCTCGTACTCCTGACGGCGCTGCCGCTTCGACTTGCGGCCACGACGCGCCGGACCACCGGGACGGCCGAAGGCGCCCTGCGTGCCACCACGGCCACCGGGACCACCGGGACGGCCGCCGAAGCCGGGACGGCCACCGCCGCCGGGACCACCGGGACGACCGGCGAAACCGCCGCCACCGCCACCGGGACCACCGGGACGACCGGCGAAACCGCCGCCACCGCCACCGGGACGGCCGGCGAAGCCGCCGCCACYCGGGCGACCGCCGCCGCCACCACCGGGACGGCCACCGCCACCGCCGCCGGGACCGCGGCCACCGGGGCCACCGCCACCGGGACGCGGACCGGCAGCCGGACGCTGCGGCATCATGCCGGGGTTCGGACGCGGACCGCCGGGACCGCCGCCGGGACGCGGGCCGCCACCCTGCGGACGGGGCATACCGCCCGGCGTGGGACGCGCGCCTCCGGGAGCCTGCGGACGAGGACCGCCCGCCGCGCCCTGGGGACGGGAACCGCCCTGGCCCTGGCCCTGCGGACGCGGGGCGCCGCCGGGGGCACCGGGGCCGCCCGGACGCGGGGCACCGCCCGGACGGGGCGCCTGCGGGCGCGCCATGCCGGTGGAGCCACCAGAGGTGAACGGGTTGTTGCCCGGACGGGGACCCGCCGGACGGGCACCGGGACGCGGGGCGCCGCCACCCGGACGCGAGGCGCCGGGACGGTCGCCACGGTCACCACGACCCTGGCCACCCTGGCCGGCCGGACGCGGAGCACCCGGACGCGGTGCCTGGCCGGCCGGACGCGGGGCGCCCGGACGCGGGCCGGAGCCCTGCGACGAGCCCTGCGAAGAGGCCGGGGCGGCGGGAGCCGACGGGGGCGCCTGGAACTCGGGCGTGGTCGGAGCCGGGGACGCCGGGGCGGGCCGCGGCGTCCCCGGCTCCGACCACGCCCGAGTTCCA
>NZ_NGFN01000491.1 GCF_002148965.1 Streptomyces swartbergensis
CCCGTCGTCCGCGTCACAGGCCGCTCCCGCCGCCGCTTATCGGTGGCCGCCCTGACCTGCTACAAGACCGGCCAATCCTCACGGCTGATCTACCGGCCCTGCCCGGACGCCCGGCCCGATGGGCGCAAAAGCCTCTCCTGGAAGGACTACCGCGACCTCATCCAAACCGCCCACCAGCAGCTTGGCGGCCCGATCGTGCTGGTCTGGGACAACCTCAACACCCACCTCACCGCCGGATGCGCCGCTGCATCGCCGACCGCGACTGGCTCACTGTCTTCCAACTGCCGCCCTACGCACCCGACCTCAACCCGGTCGAGGGCATCTGGTCCGTTCTGCGACGCACCTGCGTAGCCAACCGAGCCTTCGCCGACCCCGATGACCCGATCACTGCCGTCCGACGCGGCCTACGCCAGCTCCAGTACCGCCACGACGTCCTCGACGGCTGCCTCACCGGCACCGGCCTCCGACGCCAGCCACCATGACGACATCACGCATTCAAGGTCAGTAGTTGTGGCCCCAGCCCGGGGAAGCTGAGCAGGATTTCGGCGTCGGGGTGCGTGTGCAGGTGTTCTGCGACTGCGGTGGTGAGGTCGTCGGTGGCCTGGCAGGCCGCGTCGAGTTGGATGAGCAGGGCCAGGAGTTGTTGTCCCGTGGCGCGTTCGACTGCCGCGGGCTGGCGGGGCCGGGGTGTGCGGAAGAGGGTGTGCAGCTGCCGGGCGTCTGTGTCGATGTTGCGGCTGCGGCCGGCCCGTTTGAGAGCTGCGCGCAGTTGGCTGAGAGTCAGTCGCGCGGCTTGCTCCGGAGTGGGCGCCGTAGTCAGCACTTTTCGGGCGTCGGGCCGGGACAGGCCACCTTTTCTGGTGTGGAAGTCATCCAGGGCAGCGGGATAGTACTCGCGCAGCAGCGAGCGGATCTGGTTGGCGATCTGCTGTCGGTTCCAGACGGCGTCCTGCTGCGCACGGGCCAGGACGGTGATGGCTCTGGCTTTGTCGCTGTCTGCGGGTAGGGGGCGGTGGCGGTGCATGTCTGTGCGCAGGATGTGGGCCAGGGCCAGGGCCAGGGCATCGCCGGGATCCGATTTGCTGCGGGAGACCGTGTGGCGGTCTCGGTAGCGGGCGACGGCGAGGGGATTGATCGCGAAGACTTGCCGGCGTCCGGTGTGGAGGGCGGCGACCAGCAGCCCACGACTGGTCTTGATCGCTACGGGGATGGGCTGGCTCGAGGTGTCACCGTGCTCGGCGAGCAAGTCGAGTAACTGAGCATGTCCGGCGGCTTCGTCGGTGATGCGGCAACGGGCGAGCAGGGTGCCGGCTTCGTCGATCAGAGCAACTTCGTGGTGCTGTTCGGACCAGTCGATCCCGCAGAAGATCTTCACGGCGTCCTTCCTCCGTCGGCGCTGCCGGGTGCGGAGCCTGTGCGGGCCATGCGGCGACCTAATTCCAGGACTTGATCCGTCCGCCATCTCACCAGCCGTTCATGGCACCCGGTTCCGGCAGATCCTCTGCCTCACGAAGAGTTCGCTGGCTCGCGGAGCGAAGAAGAGGTTCCTTCTGCCGGGTTGGCTCCTACTCCAGCCGCGTGGGGTTGTGCGGCTGTGTGTGAGGTCGTGATGGTCCGAGGACACCGGGTGTGCCGCTCTGTCTCAAGGCTTTTGGGCCAGAAGCGCAGTAGGCATCTGCCCGGTGTCCACGCGGCCGTCACGTTCCACGGGCCTTGTGTGGGTGCCGCTCTTCCCTGAGGCGTCCGCGGCCAGGAGAACCGCAGGCATCCCACCACTCAGCCAACACACGATCGACCGCCTTAAGGAGGAATTAGGAGAACCGACCCATGGATGAGCCCCGGACCCCTGCCACCGCCCTGGAGCCCCATGACCCCGCCTTGGTCCTTCTGACCGTCGAGGAGGCAACCCGGCGGCTCCGTATCGGCCGCACGACGTGCTTCCGGCTCGTGCTGGCCGGAGAGATCGAGTCGGTCACGGTCGGACGGCTGCGCCGCATCCCTGCCGACGCCGTAACCGCATACGTGGCCAAGCTGCGCCATCGACCCGCCGAAGCGGCCTGAGGGGGGAAGCCGTGCCAGAGAAGAAGCGCACCCGCCAGCCCAACGGCGCCTCGTCGATCTACCTCGGCAAGGACGGGAAGTGGCACGGACGGGTGACGGTCGGCGTCCGGGATGACGGCAAGCCGGACCGCCGCCATATCGAGCGCAAAACCAAGGCTGAGGTGACCAAGGCCGTCCGCCAGATGGAGCGGGCGCGGGACGAGAAGAAGCTCAGGAAGCCGGGCCAGAGTTGGACGGTCCAAGCCTGGCTGGAGCACTGGGTCGAGAACATCGCCAAGCCGTACGTCTCCGAGAACACGTACGACGGGTACGAGGTCGACGTACGCGTGCACCTCGTCCCCGGCCTGGGCGCCCACAAGCTCGACCGCCTGGAGCCCGAGCACCTGGAGCGCTTCTACCGGAAGATGCAGGAGTCCGGGAGCTCCGCCGGCACCGCCCACCACGCTCATCGGACGATCAGGGTCGCCCTCGGTGAGGCCGTGAGACGCGGGCACGTCGCCACCAACGTGGCCGAGATCGCCAAGGCTCCACGCCTCGAAGAAGAGGACATCGAGCCGTACACGATCGAGGAGGTGCAAAGCCTGCTCGTCGAAGCGGCCAAGCTCCGCAACAGCGCGCGCTGGGTCGTCGCCCTGGCACTCGGTCTCCGGCAAGGGGAGGCGCTCGGGCTCCACTGGGAAGACGTCGACCTGGACGCGGGATACGTCCGCATCCGCAAGAACCGTCTACGCCCCAAGTACGCCCACGGCTGCGGGGACGATCCCTGCGGGCGGAAGGCTGGCTACTGCCCGCAGAGGGAGCAGACCCGACGTGAGCACAAGTCCACCAAGTCCCGCGCCGGGCGGCGCACCATCGGCCTGCCCGACCCGCTGATCAAGATTCTCCGCCAGCACCAGGAGACGCAGGAACGGGAACGGATCGCGGCCGGTGCCGACTGGGAGGGCAAGGGCTACGTGTTCGCCTCGCCGGTCGGCGGGCCGCTGAGCCCGAACACCGACTTCCACGTCTGGAAGTGGCTTCTGCGGGACGCTGGCGTTCGAGACGGCCGTCTCCATGACGCTCGCCACACCGCAGCGACCGTGCTCCTGATCCTCGGCGTCCCGGACGTCGTGATCGACTCGATCATGGGTTGGGAGCCCGGGGGAGCGGCCCGTATGCGCGCTCGGTACATGCACGTGACGGGGACCATGCTCCGCAAGGACGCGCAGCAGGTCGGCGACGCGCTGTGGGAGCTCCCGAAAACAAACTGAGACGGAAACTGAGACGGACAACGCCGAAGGGCCCCACCGCAAGCGGTGGGGCCCTTCGGCATCGTGCCCGGTGAGGCACTGGCGGAGGATACGAGATTCGAACTCGTGAGGGGTTGCCCCCAACACGCTTTCCAAGCGTGCGCCCTAGGCCTCTAGGCGAATCCTCCGCTGGAGAGATTACATGACGCTGAAGGGTGCTCGCGAACTCGTTCCCTGCCCCCGACATCAGGTAGCCTTGGCGCAGCCCCTCACGCGGCGCTATCTGACTGAACTCCCCCAGGGCCGGAAGGCAGCAAGGGTAGGTCGGCTCTGGCGGGTGCGTGGGGGGCGTTTACGTTCCGGGCTTCCTGCGGCGGGTCCGTTGTCAGTGGGCGCCTATAACCTCGTATGCGTGTCGTCTCTCGCTCTGTACCGCCGCTATCGCCCGGAGACCTTCGCCGAGGTCATCGGGCAGCAGCATGTCACCGACCCGTTGCAGCAGGCGCTGCGGAACAACCGGGTCAACCACGCGTACCTGTTCAGCGGGCCGCGCGGCTGTGGCAAGACGACCAGTGCGCGGATCCTGGCGCGGTGTCTGAACTGCGAACAGGGTCCTACGCCCACGCCGTGCGGTGAGTGCCAGTCGTGTCAGGACCTCGCGCGCAACGGACCCGGTTCCATCGACGTCATCGAGATCGACGCCGCTTCCCACGGTGGCGTGGACGACGCCCGTGACCTGCGCGAAAAGGCCTTCTTCGGTCCTGCGCGCAGTCGGTACAAGATCTACATCATCGACGAGGCCCACATGGTCACGTCGGCCGGCTTCAACGCGCTGCTGAAGGTCGTCGAGGAGCCGCCGGAGCATCTCAAGTTCATCTTCGCGACCACCGAGCCCGAGAAGGTCATCGGGACCATCCGGTCGCGGACCCATCACTATCCGTTCCGGCTCGTCCCGCCCGGGACCTTGCGGGAGTACCTCGCCGAGGTGTGCCAGAAGGAGGCCATCCCGGTCGAGGACGGTGTGCTCCCGCTCGTCGTGCGGGCCGGTGGCGGATCCGTGCGTGACTCCATGTCCGTCATGGACCAGCTGCTGGCCGGTGCCGCCGAGGACGGTGTGACGTATGCCATGGCGACCGCCCTGCTCGGGTACACCGACGGCTCGCTCCTCGACTCCGTCGTCGAGGCCTTCGCCACCGGTGACGGGGCCGCGGCCTTCGAGGTCGTCGACCGTGTGATCGAGGGCGGGAACGATCCCCGCCGGTTCGTCGCCGACCTGCTGGAGCGGCTGCGCGACCTGGTGATCCTCGCCGCCGTCCCGGACGCGGCCGAGAAGGGGCTCATCGACGCCCCCGCCGACGTCATCGAGCGCATGCAGGCCCAGGCCGGCACCTTCGGCGCCGCCGAGCTGAGCCGGGCCGCCGACCTCGTCAACGAGGGACTGACCGAGATGCGCGGCGCCAACTCGCCCCGTCTCCAGCTGGAGCTGATCTGCGCCCGCGTCCTGCTCCCCGCCGCCTACGGCGACGAGCGGTCCGTCATGGCCCGCCTGGACCGGATCGAGCGCGGCGTGAACTTCTCCTCCCAGGGCCCCGCCGGCATGCCCGCCATGGGGTACGCGCCGGGGCCCGAGGGGCATGGGGCAGCGGCGGCCGGTCCGGCGGCCGCTCCCGTTTCGCCCGGTGGCGGTCCGGCCGCGGCCCGGGCGGCGGTCCGCGCCTCCGGAGCGC
>NZ_NGFN01000492.1 GCF_002148965.1 Streptomyces swartbergensis
TCGTACGCCTTGAAGCCGGTGTACGGGCCTTCACCGAAACCCTTGATGGAGGCGTACACGATCCGAGGGTTGATCTGCCTGATCCGCTCCCAGGTGAAACCCATCCGGTCCACCGCACCCGGCGCGAAGTTCTCCACCAGCACATCCGACCGCTCGATCAACGCGGTCAGGATCTCCTTGCCCCGCTCGGTCTTGGTGTTCAGCGTGACACTGCGCTTGTTGCAGTTGAGCATCGTGAAGTACAGCGAGTCCACATCAGGCACATCCCGCAACTGCCCGCGCGTGATGTCCCCGCCCGGAGCCTCCACCTTCACCACATCCGCCCCCAGCCACGCCAGCAACTGCGTCGCCGACGGACCCGACTGCACATGCGTCATATCCAGCACACGGATCCCCTCAAGAGCCTTCGTCATGATCGCCACCTCACTGGTCCGTCTTGGTGTGTACGGCGCCACGGGCGCCGTGAGGATTGCGCCTCCCCCGCTCGATCCACCGTCCGGCGGAGAGCAGGCTCGGGCGCCGCCTCCGCGAAGGCCGCGGGGCGTGGAGTGGGCTGGGTCCAGCCGGTCACCGGACGGCGCCCTGACGTGGGCACCGCCCGGCCGCCGGTCACGGCATCAGCTGGTACTCCGGGAAGTTGCCGGGCAGGCGCTCGCCTGCCGGGCCCTGGGTGACCGCGCGCACCAGCAGCTCACCGCCGACGAAGGCACCGCGCCAGGACGCGCCGAACCCGCCGAACAGCTCCTCCCGGTCGCCTCGCGAACGCGGCTTGCCGTGACCGACCTTGAACGCGCGGATCTGCGGCGCGAGCCGGTCGAAGGTCGCCCGGTCGTCCGTGGACAGCGTGGCCACCAGCGCGCCGTTCGAGGCGTTCATCGCGGCCAGCAGCTCCGCCTCGGTGTCGACCAGGACGATCGTGTCGACGGGGCCGAACGGCTCGGCGTGGTGCAGGGGGGAGGACGGGGGCGGATTCAGGAGCGTGACCGGCTGGACGTATGCCGAGGTGTCCTGACCGGGCAGGAAGCGGGCGTCCGCCACACTGGCGCGGTGCACGGGGACGGCACCGCGGGCGATGGCCTCGGCGACCTGGTCGCGCAGGTCCTTCGCCTTGGCCGCGTTGATCAGCGGCCCGAAGTCCAGTGCCGGGTAGGGGGCGTCGGGGTGCTCCACCGCGAGCGGGTGCCCGACGCGCAGCGTGCGCACGGCCGGGAGGTACGCCGCCAGGAACTCGTCGAACAGCTCCCGCTGGACGACGAAGCGCGGGTACGCCGTGCAGCGCTGCTTGCCGTAGTCGAAGAGCTTGGGGATCAGCGCCGTGAGCGCGTCCCAGTCCGAGTGGTTCCAGATGCCCCAGGTGTTGAGTCCCTCCTGTTCGAGTACATGGCGCTTGCCGAGGTCGGCGACGGCGGTGGCCACCGCGGCGCCGGTGTCGCGACCGCCGACGAAGGAGACGCAGCCGATCTCGGGCGCCCGCACCAGCGCCTCGGACAGCTCTCCCCCGCTGCCGCTGACGAGGGTGACGGGAATCCCCTCGCGTGCGGCGAGCGCACAGGCCAGGGTCAGACAGGCGACACCGCCGTCGGTCGGGGTCTTGGCGATGACCGCGTTGCCTGCCAGTGCCTGGACCAGCAGGGCGTGAACGAGCACGCTCATCGGGTAGTTCCAGCTCGCGATGTTGGACACCGGGCCGTCCAGCGGGGCCCGGCCCTCGACCATCGGCTCGATGCCGTCGACGTACCAGCGCACTCCGTCGATGGCCCGGTCGACGTCCGCCTGCGCGAGCCGCCACGGCTTGCCGATCTCCCAGACGAGCAGGAGGGCGAGGAGTTCGCGGTGCTGGGTGAGGGCGTCGAGGGTGGCCGCGACACGGGCGCGGCGCTCGCCGAGGGGGACGTGCCGCCAGGCGCGGTGCTGGTCGAGCGAGGCGCGCACCGCCTGCTGGGCGGTGACCCCGTCCAGGCGCGGCGGGCCGGCGATCGGGCTGCCGTCGACGGGGCTGGTGGCGGGCAGTGCCCGGCCGTCCGCCTGCCAGGCGGAGTTCCAGAGGTTGAGGACGCGGTCGTCCTGAAACGCCTCTGGCGCGACCGCGAGGCAGCGTCGCCAGGCGTCTTCCCAGGACGTGCCGGACTTCACCACGAGCTGGGTGGAGTTGAGGGTGGTGGTCATTGGGTGTCTCCGCTCTCGGTGCACAGTCGGGGGCGGGAGGCCGGGCAGCTGCCCGAAGGCGGCATGCGTGGCCGCGCGACCATTGGTCGCGGGTAGGAGGGGGGAACGCGGAGGCGCCGCATGTCTTCGGCGGACACTCCCTCGTTCCCGGCGGTCAGTCCGTGTCAGCCGCGAGCGGTGTCGCGGTCGGCGTCGGCGGTGTCGTGGTCGGCGCCCGTGGTGTCACGGTCGACGTCCAGCAGGGCGAGCACGAGGCGGGCCGTGTCGGTGGGGGTGGTGCCGACCTTGACGCCGACCGCCTCCAGGGCTTCCTTCTTCGCCTGCGCCGTGCCCGACGATCCGGACACGATGGCGCCCGCGTGGCCCATGGTCCTGCCCACGGGCGCGGTGAAGCCGGCGATGTAGCCGACGACCGGCTTGGTGACGTGCTCGCGGATGTACGCGGCCGCCCGTTCCTCGGCGTCCCCGCCGATCTCCCCAATGAGGACGATCAGTTCGGTGTCGGGGTCGTCCTGGAAGGCGGCGAGGCAGTCGATGTGGGTGGTGCCGACGACGGGGTCGCCGCCGATGCCGACACAGGTGGAGAAGCCGATGTCGCGCAGCTCGTACATGAGTTGGTAGGTGAGCGTGCCCGACTTGGACACCAGGCCGATGCGGCCCGGCTTGGTGATGTCCGCCGGAATGATGCCGGCGTTGGACTGGCCGGGTGTGATCAGCCCGGGGCAGTTGGGGCCGACGATCCGTGTGCCCTTCTCCTTCGCGTACGCGGTGAAGGCGACGGAGTCGTGGACCGGGATGCCCTCGGTGATGACGACCACGAGGCCGATCCCGGCGTCGGCGGCCTCGACGACCGCCGCCTTGGCGAAGGCGGGCGGTACGAAGACGACGGTGACGTCGGCTCCGGTCGACCGCATGCCGTCGGCCACCGACCCGAAGACGGGTACGGCACGGTCGTCGAAGTCGACGGTACGACCTGCCTTGCGCGGGTTGACGCCGCCGACGACGTTCGTACCGGCCGCGAGCATGCGCCGGGTGTGCTTCATGCCCTCGCCGCCGGTCATGCCCTGGACGAGGACCCTGGACTCCTTGGTGAGGAAGACGGCCATCCACCGCTCCTTCAGCTGGTGTGGGCGAGTTGGGCGGCACGGCGGGCGGCACCGTCCATGGTGGTGGCCTGCTGGACCAGGGGGTGGGCACGCTCGTCGAGGATGGCGCGGCCGCGGACGGCGTTGTTGCCGTCGAGGCGCACGACGAGCGGCTTGGTCAACCGCACCTCGTCCAGGGCCCGGACGATGCCGTCGGCGACCGCGTCGCAGGCGGTGATGCCGCCGAAGACGTTGACGAACACCGACTTCACGTCCGGGTCCGACAGGATGACGGACAGCCCGTCGGCCATGATCCGGGCCGATGCCCCGCCGCCGATGTCGAGGAAGTTGGCGGGGCGGGCACCGCAGCCGGCGACCACGTCGAGGGTCGACATGACGAGGCCGGCGCCGTTGCCGATGATGCCGACCTCGCCGTCGAGCTTGACGTAGTTGAGGCCCTTCGCGGCGGCCGCCGCCTCCAGCGGGTCGTCGTGCACCGCGCCCTCGGTATCCCAGCGGTTCTGCCGGAAGCGGGCATTGTCGTCAAGAGTGACCTTGCCGTCGAGAGCGAGAATCTGGCCTTTGTTCGTACGGACGAGCGGGTTTACCTCAACGAGGACGGCGTCCTCCCGGACCAGCACCTCCCACAGCCGTTCGAGGACGTCGACGGTCTGCGGCGGAAGCCCGGCCGCCGCGGCGATCTCGCCCGCCTTCGCCGAGTGGACGCCCTCGGCCGGGTCGATGGGAATGCGTGCGACGGCCTCCGGGCGACGGGCGGCGACCTCCTCGATCTCCGTGCCGCCCTCCGCCGAGGCCACGGCGAGGAACCGGCCCGCCGCGCGGTCGAGGACGTAGGCGACGTAGAACTCGGCCTCGATGTCGACGGGTTGGGCCAGCATGACCTTGCCGACCGTGTGCCCCTTGATGTCCATGCCGAGGATCTGACGTGCCGTGAGTTCCGCGGCGGCCGGGTCGGCGGCGAGTCTCACACCGCCCGCCTTGCCCCGGCCACCGGTTTTGACCTGCGCCTTCACGACGACGCGGCCACCGAGCCCACGGGCGATCTCACGCGCCTCCTCGGCCGAGGACGTGACGTCCGCCCTCGGTACCGGGATGCCGTGTTCTTCGAAGAGCCCTCGGGCCTGGTGCTCGTACAGGTCCATGATTTGGCTCCCGTCTCAAAAAGGCCGCACGACTGAAAAGTGCTGCGCGACCCCTGGACATCACCCACGGGATGCGGGATAACAATCTTCATACAGTATCCGTCGACTGTATGCAATGTGCCGGACATGGCCCGTGCCCAGCGCCGCCAGGACGTTCGAGGCATAGGGACAAGTGAGGTGACCTGTGACGACGAAGGCGCTCGAAGGCGTTCGTGTGCTGGATATGACGCATGTGCAGTCGGGTCCGTCGGCGACGCAGTTGCTGGCGTGGCTGGGGGCGGATGTGGTGAAGGTGGAGGCGCCGGGCGGGGACATCACGCGCGGGCAGTTGCGGGATGTGCCTGATGTGGACTCGCTGTACTTCACGATGCTCAACTGCAACAAGCGCAGTGTCACGCTGAACACCAAGACCGAGCGGGGCAAGGAGATCCTGACCGCGTTGATCGAGCGGTCGGATGTGCTGGTGGAGAACTTCGCGCCGGGTGCGGTGGACCGGATGGGTTTCACCTGGGAGCGGATCAGGCAGATCAACCCTCGGATCGTGTACGCCTCCATCAAGGGTTTCGGTGAAGGCCCGTACACCGGCTTCAAGGCGTACGA
>NZ_NGFN01000493.1 GCF_002148965.1 Streptomyces swartbergensis
CCCTCCCCGCCGCCCGCGGCGGCCATCCCCCTGCGCTCCCGGTCCGCCTGCCGCCACAGCTCGTCCACGGAGGCACCCCGCGGCACGCCGAGGGCCGTCCAGCCCGCCTCGCGCAGCATGCGCAGCCGCTCCCCGCTCCCGTCCAACGGACCGGGCACGTCGCTCGGTTCCCGCACCCAGGTGTCGCTGTCCAGCACGAAGGCGACCGCGCCCGGGCTGCGCTGCCGCATCCGGCCCAGCACGGCCGCCTGCTCCTCGTCCAGGTCGCCGAGGAAGGCCACCAGCAGCCCCTCGTTCCCGCCACGCAGCACGTCGTAGGCCCGGGACAGGCCCGCGCCGTCGGAGTGGTCGATCACCGCGAGGGTGTCCATCATCAGCCCGGCCGCGTCCGCCGACTCCTGGTTCGCGCCCGCGAAGCCGTCACCGCCCTCGCCGGGCACCGCGTTGCCGGAGTCCGTCAACAGCCGTACGGAGAAGCCTCGTTCGAGCATGTGCACCAGCACGGACGCGGCGCCCGACACGGCCCACTCGAAGGCCGAGTCCGGGCCCGCACCCTGGTAGGCGATGCCCCGGGTGTCGAGCAGCACCGTGCAGCGGGCGCGCTGCGGCTGCTCCTCGCGGCGCACCATCAGCTCGCCGTAGCGGGCGGTGGAGCGCCAGTGCACACGGCGCAGATCGTCGCCGTAGCGGTATCCGCGCGGGATCACGTCGTCCTCGCCGGCCAGCGCGAGCGAACGCTGCCGCCCGTCGCCGTACCCCGTCGCCTCACCGCTGAGGCGCACCGGCGCCAGCGGCTCCACGCGCGGGATCACCGTCAGGGTGTCGAACGTGGAGAAGGACCGGGTCAGCTCGCACATGCCGAACGGGTCGGTCAGGCGCAGTTGGAGCGGGCCCAGCGGGTAGCGGCCGCGCAGGTCGGAACGGACCCGGTAGGACACCTCGCGCCGGCCGCCCGCCTCCACCCGGTCGAGCACGAAGCGGGGCCGGGGACCGAGCACGTACGGCACCCGGTCCTGGAGCATCAGCAGACCCGTGGGCAGCCGCGAGACGTTGTCCATCCGCAGGTGGACCCGGGCCTCACTGCCGGCCGCCACGCGCGCGGGGGAGAGGCGGCGGCTGCCCGCGACCCGGTAGCGCGTGCGGTACAGCACCGTCGCGCACACCAGCGGCAGCACCGCCAGCAGCAGGCCCACGCGCAGCAGGTCGCTCTGCCCGAGCACGTACGAACAGACGGCGGCCGCGACGCCGGCGGCCAGGAAGGAGCGTCCGCGGGTGGTCAGACCGGCCAGGGCGGTGCGGATGCCGCCCTTCTCGCCCCGGTCGGCCTCCGCCTGCCCCGTCCCCGCGGTGGTCATCACAGCCTCCGCGGCGGCTGCTGGGGATACGCCGGCACGCCCCGGCCGAGGCCGCCGAAGCCGCTCTGCTGCGGCGTCGCCGGCACCGGGGTGCGCTGGAGGATCTCCTCGACGACCTGCTCGGCCGAGCGGCGGTTGAGCTGGGCCTGGGCGGTGGGCAGCAGACGGTGGGCCAGGACGGCGACGGCGAGTGCCTGCACGTCGTCCGGCAGCGCGTACTCCCGGCCGCTCAGGGCCGCGGACGCCTTCGCCGCGCGCAGCAGGTGCAGCGTCGCGCGCGGGGAGGCGCCCAGTCTCAGGTCGGGGTGCGTGCGCGTGGCGCCGACCAGTTCGACCGCGTAGCGCCGGACCGGCTCGGCGACATGGACGCCGCGCACCGCCTCGATCAGCTTGAGGATCTCGTGCGCGTGGGCCACGGGCTGGAGGTCCTCCAGCGGCGAGACGCCGCCGTGCACGTCCAGCATCTGGAGCTCGGCCTCGGCGCTCGGGTAACCGACCGAGACCCGGGCCATGAAGCGGTCGCGCTGCGCCTCCGGCAGCGGGTAGGTGCCCTCCATCTCGACCGGGTTCTGCGTCGCCACGACCATGAAGGGGCTGGGCAGCTCGTAGGTCTTGCCGTCGATGGTGACCTGGCGCTCCTCCATGGACTCCAGGAGCGCGGACTGCGTCTTGGGCGAGGCGCGGTTGATCTCGTCGCCGATCACGACCTGCGCGAAGATCGCGCCCGGCTTGAACTCGAAGTCGCGGCGCTGCTGGTCCCAGATGGACACACCGGTGATGTCCGAGGGGAGCAGGTCGGGCGTGAACTGGATGCGCCGCACCGAGCAGTCGATGGACCGCGCCAGTGCCTTGGCGAGCATCGTCTTGCCGACGCCCGGGACGTCCTCGATCAGCAGATGTCCCTCGGCGAGCAGTACGGTCAGCGAGAGCCGTACGACCTCGGGCTTGCCCTCGATCACGCCTTCCACCGACTCCCGCACGCGTTCCACCACGGCGGTCAGATCAGTGAGGCTCGCTCGATCGTCATAGGTCGTCACCCGGCCCTCCTCGGCCTTTCCCTTGCTCCCAGGGAGCACGGGATACCCCAGTTTCCCGGGCCGACGCCACATGACGCAGGCCGGCCCACCCCGAACCACGGACACCACGCGTGAAAGGTTCCGCGCGACGCCACTCCCGCATTCTTGCTGCCGTTACCGATTCGTGTCACTCGACTGTGGATAACTGGCCGCGATATGTCGGCCTTACGACCATTCGAACGCGTGACTGACAGGCTTTCGACAGCTGCAGCAGGTTGTGTCCGGGGCGGGCGGCCAGGTCAGGAGGCGGGATCGATCTCCCGCAGCAGGCCGGTCTTCACGTCGAAGACAAACCCTCGCACGTCGTCCGTGTGCGGCAGGAACGGCGAGGTGCGCACGCGCTGCATCGACTGCCGTACGTCCTGGTCGACGTCCCGGAAGGACTCCACCGCCCATGCCGGGCGCTGGCCGACCTCGGCCTCCAGCTCGGTGCGGAAGTCCTCGGTGAGGCTCTCCAGACCGCAGCCGGTGTGGTGGATGAGGACGACGCTGCGTGTCCCCAGCTTGCGCTGGCTGATGGTGAGGGAGCGGATCACGTCGTCGGTGACGACGCCGCCCGCGTTGCGGATCGTGTGGCAGTCACCGAGTTCGAGACCGAGCGCCGCGTGCAGGTCGAGGCGGGCGTCCATGCAGGCCACGACGGCGACGTGCAGCACGGGCCGGGCGTCCATCCCCGGGTCGGTGAAGGCGGCGGCGTACCGGGCGTTGGCGTCGACGAGGCGGTCGGTGACCGTGCCGCCACCGACCGTGGCGTTCTCCGATGCTGTGGGAACCGATGCAGAAGTCGTCATAACCCATGACGTTACTGGTCACACCCGGTCCAGGCCTCTTGTGAGACTGGACAAAGAATGTCAGCGAGGCGGAGTTGTGAGGTAACCCACAAGGGTGGTGTGCCGCCGGTGGCGACGCGCAGGCCGGTTGATTGACCGGGAGACAGGGTGGACTAAAGTGACGCGAAGTGGGAGGCGCGACTCTCCCCGCTGGACTGTTCACCCCGGAGACCCCGGCGACGACCGGAGATCTCCCCACGTGCGCGGCGCGTACGCACGGCTCGGCCTCCTCCCGCTCCCGGTCGGCTGACGCTTCCGGCGCCGGCAGGCCTCCCCTTCACGAGCGGGCGGGGACCCGGCGGTGCGTACGGCCGCGCGCCGGACTTGAGAGGGCCCAGGATCAATGGGGCGCGAAGCGCATTCGAATGAGGGTGGTGGTGGGCGACGGGAGGGACAGAGTCGACACGTCCCGGTGATGCTCCAGCGGTGCCTGGATCTGCTGGCACCCGCGCTGGAGGGGCCGGAGCCGGTGGTCGTCGACTGCACCCTCGGCCTCGGCGGCCACAGCGAGGCGCTCCTGGAGAGGTTCCCCGGGATCCGCCTCGTCGCCCTGGACCGCGACAAGGAGGCCCTGCGCCTGTCCGGCGAGCGCCTCGCGCCCTACGGAGAGCGCGCCACCCTCGTCCACGCCGTGTACGACGAGCTTCCCGAGGTACTGCACAAGCTCGGCATCGCGCGCGTGCGGGGCGTGTTGTTCGACCTCGGGGTCTCCTCCATGCAGCTCGACGAGGCCGACCGCGGCTTCGCCTACGCCCAGGACGCCCCGCTCGACATGCGCATGGACCAGACGTCCGGGGTCAGCGCCGCCGAGGTCCTCAACACGTACCCGCCGGGCGAGCTGGTGCGCATCCTGCGGGCGTACGGCGAGGAGAAGCAGGCCAAGCGGATCGTGTCCGCGATCGTGCGCGAGCGTGAGAAGGAGCCGTTCAGCACCAGCGCGCGGCTGGTCGAACTGATCCGGGACGCACTGCCGCAGGCCGCCAAGCGCACCGGCGGCAACCCGGCCAAGCGGACCTTCCAGGCCCTGCGCATCGAGGTCAACGGCGAGCTCGCCGTGCTGGAGCGGGCGATCCCGGCCGCCGTGAAGGCGCTGGACGTGGGCGGGCGGATCGCCGTGCTGTCGTACCACTCGCTGGAGGACCGGCTGGTCAAGCAGGTGTTCGCGGCGGGTGCGGCCACCACGGCGCCGCCCGGGCTGCCCGTCGTGCCCGAGCGCTACCAGCCGCGGCTCAAGCTGCTCACGCGGGGTGCCGAACTCCCCACCGAGGAGGAGATCGCCGAGAACCGGCGGGCGGCACCGGCGCGGCTGCGCGGCGCCCAGCGCATCAGGGAGGACGTCGAGTGAGGCGTGTGCAGGCCGGACCGAGGGAGCGTGAGTGAGCAGCAAACCCGAACTGAAAGGGAGGGCGGCACGTCTGGCGCAGCTCTTCCCGACCGGCCCCGGGCAGGCGGCCCGCACCCCCTTCGTCCTCCTCGTGGTCCTCCTCCTCGGCGGTGGTCTCATCGGCCTCCTGGTGCTGAACTCGGCCCTCAGCGAAGGCGCGTTCAAGCTCGACGACCTCCAGCGCGGGACCAAGAGCCTCACCGACGAGGAACAGGCCCTCCAGCGGGACATCGACGCCTACTCCGCTCCCGAGGCCCTCCAGCGCCGCGCCCGCGAACTCGGCATGGTCCCCGGCGGCGACCCCGCGTTCCTCGCCCCCGACGGCACCGTCAAGGG
>NZ_NGFN01000494.1 GCF_002148965.1 Streptomyces swartbergensis
GGCTGGTGAAGGGCGGCGGGCCGGACGGGGGCGGGAAGGTGCGGGAGTACACCTCTCGTCCCCGGTAGAGGGTGCGCCTGGTGTGCCAGGTCCGCCCGTACGAGGTGATCTCGGCGGCGAGGCCGGGCCGCATCGCGTCCAGCAGGCCGAGGGTCTCCCGGTGCACGAACAACGCCCGGCTGCCCGGCCGTTCCCGGTCCTCCGGCTCCGCCTCCAGCAGGACGGCCGGCAGGCCGTGCGCCCGCAGCGCCAGAGCCGCCGACAGGCCCACGGGACCGGCGCCCACGACGAAGACCGGAGTCATGCCCGGACGCCTTCGGCGAGCATCCGGGCGATCTCCACCCGCTTCACCTTCCAGGTCGCGGTCATCGGCAGGTCCTCGAACCGCCACTGCAGCGGCTCGGCCATCGCCGGCAGCCCCGCCGTGGCCCGCCGCCAGCGCTCCGGGTCCAGGGGCCGCTCGCCGCGCACGCACACCACCGGCACCGGCTCCCGGTCCGCGCCCGGCACGATGACGACCTCGCGCAGTTCCTCCAGCCGGGACATCAGCGTGTCCTCGACCTCCAGATTGCTGTGCACGGCGTCGATCCGGTCGACCTCCCGATCGATCAGGTACAGCGCGCCCAGACGGCTCCGGTAGCCCACGTCGCCCATCTCCCACCAGCCGTCGGTGAGCTGACGGTCGTAGCGCTCCGGCATGCCGAGGTAGGTGAGGATCCGTCCCCGGGTGCGGGCCTCGATCCGGCCCGGGGTGCCGGGCGGCACCCGTCCGCCCCCGGCGTCGGTGATCCGGACGCGGGTGAAGCCGGGTATCCCGAATCCGACCCGGCGGCCGTCCGCGCGGGCCGCACTGCGCCGGGTCACCACCTGGAACGCCACCGGGCCCGTCTCGCTCTGCCCGTACAGCTGGACCAGCCAGGGCGTACGCCGCCGTGAGGCGCCCAGCAGCCGCCGTACGGTGCGCGGATGGATCGCGTCGAACGTGGAGCCGTACGCCCGGACCCGGGACAGCGGGGCACCGGGCGCGTCGGCCAGCTCCTCCCACAGCACGAACGTGTTGGGATGCGTCTCCACGATGCCGGGCCGGTGCCGGACCAGCAGCGGGCCCACCGCGGCCGGATCCGGGTCGGTGATCAGCACGAGCGGACTGCCGAAGTGCAGCAGGACGCCGAGCAGATGGTAGAAGCGCGAGTGCACGAACGACATGTGCAGCGCCGCCGGCTCGCCCCGCGTGGGCCAGCCCATCGCCTGCTGCGGCACGAGCCGGTTCCACATGGTGTGCGCGCAGTGCACGGCCAGCTTGGGGACGCCGGTGGTGCCGGAACTGTGGGTGATCAGGGCGGGTTCGCGGGGGTGCAGCCGGACCGGCGGGGGCGGCTCGGCGCCGGTGTACTTCGCCAGGGGCTCCGCCCCGGCCGCGTCGTCCACGCAGAGCGTCCGCCGCACGAGGCCGGACAGGGCGAGCTCCCGCAGGCCGTCCAGGGTGGAGCTGTCGGTGATCAGCCAGGGCTTGCGCAGCCGTTCGAGCAGTTGCCCCGCCACGGCGGGGGCCAGCGCGGGCGACAGCAGTACCGGCACGGCGCCGATACGCGCGACGGCACAGGTCAGCAGCACGATGTCGACGTTGTCCGCCTTGTGCACGACGACCTGCTCCGAGGGCCGCACCCCGGCCTCCCACAGCCGGCCGGACAGGTCCTCGACCAGGTCGGCCAGCACGGTGTAGCTCAGGTCGACCCCGAGGGCGGGCGCGACGTCCAGCGGCCGGTCCAGGGTGACGAAGACGGCACCGTGCCGGTCGGCCGCACGCCGGAAGACCGGTCCGAGATAGAAGCCGCGGTCGGTGAACAGGGGTGGTCGCATGGGGTCGTTCCTCTCTCCGGGGGTCACCAGGCGCCCCGGCGGACCAGATGACGGCGCAGCTTCCCGGTCGCCGTGCGCGGCAGCGACGGGACGAAGCTGACGCTGCGGGGGACCTTGAACGCGGCGAGGCTCTCCCGCGCCAGGCCGACGAGCTCGTCCGCCAGGCCGTCCCGCACCGGCGACGCGGGGACCACGAAGGCCCGCAGCCGACTCGCGCCCCGCCCGTCGGGCACGGCCGCGACCGCCACCTCCCGCACCGCCGGATGGCCGCGCAGCACGGCCTCCACCTCCAGCGGGGACACGGTGATGCCGCCGACCATCTCCATGTCGTCGGCCCGCCCCAGATGCCGGTAGGAGCCGTCCGGTTCGCGGCACGCCCGGTCTCGGGTGGCCAGCCAGCCGCCGACCAGGGCCTGGGCGGTCTCCTCGGGCCGGTTCAGATAGCCGGGCGTCACCGTCGGCCCGCGCACCCACATCTCGCCCTCCTCGCCGTCCGGCACCGGGTGGCCGTCGCGGTCCCGCAGCTCCACCTCGAAGCCGGGGACGGGACGGCCGACGGTGCCCGGGTGGTTGTGGGCGAAACCGTTGGCGCAGAACGCGTGACCGGCCTCCGTGGAGCCGATCTGCTCCAGCACGGGCGCGCCGAACAACGCGGTCACCTGCCGTGCGAGTCCCTCCGGCAGCCCCTCGCCGGCCGACACCGCGGCCCGCACCGAGGCGAAGCAGCCCTCGTGCCCGTGGCCCCGCTCGGCCACCAGCGCGGCGTACGCGGACGGCACGGAGTACAGCAGCGTCACCCGGTGGCGGGCGACGAGTTCGTCGATGGTCGCCGGAGTGGGACGCCGGTCCACCAGCACCGCGGACGAGCCGGAGAAGAGCGGGAAGACGAAGGCGTTGCCGAAGCCGTAGGCGAAGAACAGCTTCGACACCGACAGGGTGACGTCCTCGGCGGTGATCCGCAGCACCCGCCGGCCGACGAGGTCGTGGTACGTCCGTGGATCGCCGTGCGTGTGCACGACGCCCTTGGGACGGCCCGTGGTGCCGGAGGTGTACTGGACGTAGAGCGGGGTGTGCGCGTCGACCTGGTGGGCGGGCGCGGGCCCGGCGGCGGGGGCGAGCGCCATGAGCTGGTCGGCACCCAGGCGGGCCCGTCCGGTGAACCGCTCCTCCAGGCCCGGCCCCGTCACACAGAGCACGGCCCCGGTGTCCTCGGCCAGGAACGCGTGGTCGGCCGCGGGGAGTTCGGGATTGACCAGGACCGCGACGGCGCCGAGACGGGCGGTGGCGAGGAAGGCCGTCACCCAGGCGAGGGAGTCGGGCAGCGCCAGCAGTACGCGGTCCCCGGGGCGCACCCCGTGCCCGGCGAGCACGGTGGCGGCCCGGGCCGCGAGGTCGTGCACCTCGCCGTGGGTCCAGGCCCGGTGCCCCTGGTGGAAGGCGGTCCGCCCGCCCCACCCGCGCCGCTCGGCGAGCTCCGCGAGCTGGGCCGCGAGGTTCCCGGGCGCCGCGGCCTCGGCGGGGTGCAGCACCGCCTGCGGACTGGTCATCGCCGCGCCTCCTCGGCGGCCCCGGCCCGGTCTCCCGGCGGGGCCTGCCGCCGGATCCGGTCGGCCATGTGCTGGTGCAGGGCACGCATGGGGGCCGCGGTCTTCAGCAGCATCTCCTCGTACTCCGCGTCCGGATCGGAGCCGAGGACGATCGCTCCGCCCGCCCCCAGATGCATCTGACCGTCGGCGAACACGGCCGTCCGGATGACGATGCCGAGATCCGCGCCGCCGCCACAGCCGAAGTAACCGAGGGCGCCGGAGTACACGCCCCGGGCCTCGGACTCCAGTGAGTCGATGATCTCCAGCGTGCGCAGCTTCGGCGCGCCGGTCATCGAGCCGCCGGGAAAACAGGCCCGGACACAGTCCACCGCGTCCGTGTCCGCCCGCAGCCTGCCCTCCACGGTGGACACCAGCTGGTGCACGGTGGCGTACGTCTCGGTGGCCATGAGCTTGGAGACCCGCACCGACCCCGTCCGGCACATCCGCCCCAGATCGTTGCGGAGCAGGTCGACGATCATCAGGTTCTCGGCCCTGGTCTTGGCGTCCGACGCCAGCGCGTCCCGCAGCCGGGCGTCCTCCTCCGGCCCGTCGCCCCTGGGCGCGGTCCCCTTGATGGGCCTGGCCTCGGCGGTGCCGTCCCGCCCGATCCGCAGGAACCGCTCGGGCGAGGACCCGGCCACCTCCAGCTCCCCGAACCTCAGGAACGCCGCGTACGGGGCCGGGTTGTCGCGGCGCAGCGTCCGGTAGTACGCGAACGCGTCGGGCGGTGCGGGCAGCCGGGCGGCGTTGGTCAGACAGACCTCGTAACTGGTGCCCGCCCGCAACTCCCGCTGGCACGCCTCGATGTCCGCGAGATACGTCGCCCGGTCGCGCACCAGCCACGGCTCGGCGGCCCCGGGGTCCGCCGGACCCGCCGGCACGGGCAGGGGCGGCCGCTCCGTCGCCACGCAGGCGAGGTCGGCCAGGGCGCTCTCCAGCCAGTCGGCGGCCTCCCGAGCGGCCTGCGGGGTGTCCTCCGCCAGGCAGACGGCGTACGTGTAGCCCTCCTGGTGGTCCACCGCGATCACCCGGTCGGCGAACAGCCAGGCGGCGTCCGGGGCCGGGGAGCGGTGGCGGTTCGGCGACCCGCAGTCCGCCTTCACCTCGTAGCCGAAGTAGCCGACGTATCCCCCGGTGAAGTCGAACGGCAGCCCGGTCGCGTCCACCCGGCGGTTGGTCAACTGCCGTTTGAGGTAGTCGAACACACTGGCCGCGACCTTCCGCACCGGCCGCCCCGCCCGCTCGATCTCACAGCGCCCGCTGCCGACGTCGTACCGCACGAACTCGGCCAGCGGCCCGCTGTCGTCCCCGAAGAACGAGAACCGCGACCGCCCCGGCTCCACCAGCGAACTGTCCAGCCAGAACGCCCGCGAGGACCCCGCGTACATCCGCGCGAACGCCGCCTCGGCATCCACCGCCCCACCGATCCGCCGAGTGTGCAGCCGGTACCCGACGCGCTGGGGGCGAC
>NZ_NGFN01000495.1 GCF_002148965.1 Streptomyces swartbergensis
GGGCGGGAGCGGGTGGAGGTGCAGGAGGGGGCTGTGCCGGCGCAGGTCTCGTCGGGGGCGTAGGAGTCGTCTTTCGCCGGACCCCCGCACGGGTTGTCCACAGCTGTGGAGTTGTCCACAGGGTCTGACGCGTTTCGGCCACCGGCTGTACGGTCGCACGAGTTGATGTTCGTGCGCGTGCGGGGGAGGCGGTCGGTATGACCAGGGACAGTGCTGAGGACGAGGGCAGGGCGGTGCACGCGGGGACCCGTCGGCTGCCGCGGGTGCGCGGGTTCGCCGAGTGGCCCGCCGAGGGCTCGCCCAAGGACGAAGGGAAGGCCCTGCGCAAGCGGATCCCGCGCCGCGCGCACGCCACGCTCGATCTGGACGCTTCCCGGCCCGACGCGGTGAGCGTGGTCGAGGAGTCGGGCCGCGGCCGGCTCCCCGAGCTCACACCGATCCGGGTCGGCCGCATGGCCGCCACACCGTTCGCGTTCCTGCGCGGCGCCGCCGGCCTCATGGCCTATGACCTCGCGCGCACGCCCATGACCCGGATCGAGGCACAGATCTGCGGCGACGCCCACGCGGCCAATTTCGGCCTGTACGGCGACGCCCGCGGCGGTCTGGTCATCGATCTGAACGACTTCGACGAGACGGTGCTCGGCCCCTGGGAGTGGGACGTGAAGCGCCTCGCGGCCTCCCTGGTGCTCGCGGGCCGGGAGGCCGGAGCGGACGAGGAGAGGTGCCGCAAGGCGGCCTACGACGCGGTGGGCGCCTACCGCCGCACCATGCGGCTGCTGGCGAGGCTCCCGGTGCTGGACGCGTGGAACGCCATCGCGGACGAGGAGCTCGTCTCCCACACGGACGCCCATGACCTGCTCGGCACGCTGGAGCGGGTCTCCGAGAAGGCCCGCCACAACACCAGCGGCCGCTTCGCCGCCAGGTCGACGGAGGCCACGGAGGACGGCGGGCGCCGCTTCGTCGACGCCCCGCCGGTGCTGCGGCGCGTCCCGGACGCGGAGGCCGCGGCGGTGGCGGTGTCCCTGGAGGAGTACGTCGGCACACTGCCGGAGGACCGACTGCCGCTCCTCGCCCGGCACGCGGTGCACGACGTGGCGTTCCGCGTCGTCGGCACCGGCAGTGTCGGCACGCGGTCCTACGTCGTGCTGCTCCTGGACCACCGGGGCGAGCCGCTGGTGCTCCAGGTGAAGGAGGCGCGGGCGTCGGCGCTGGTGCCGCATCTGCTGACGGCCGGTTTCGACGCTCCGGTGGTCGGTCACGAGGGGCGGCGGGTCGTGCTGGGGCAGAAGCGGATGCAGGTGGTCAGCGACATCCTGCTGGGTTGGACCACGGTCGACGGGCGTCCCTTCCAGGTCCGCCAGTTCCGCAACCGCAAGGGCAGCGTCGATCCGGCCGCCCTGGCCGCCGACCAGATAGACGACTACGGCCGGATGACCGGCGCCCTCCTGGCCCGCGCCCRCTCCCACAGCGCCGACCCCCGTCTCATCGCCGGCTACTGCGGCAAGAGCGAGGAGCTGGACRAGGCGATGGCGGCGTTCGCCGTCGCCTACGCGGACCGTACGGAGGCGGACCACGCTGACCTGGTGGCGGGGGTGCGGGCGGGGAAGGTCGCCGCGGAGATGGGGGTCTGAACCCTGAGGGCCGTCGGGCATGTGGCTGCCGGAGCGCGGGAGCGGTCGGGCCGTGGCCTACGCTGGTCGGGTGACGACCCCGGAAGCTGAGCAGGGTGGTGGCGGCGCCGGTGAGGAACGGGTGACGCCCGAAGGTGACGCGGCGCGTGCCGAGGGCGGCGAGGATCGCCCCGAGGGCGGCGCGGCGCATACCGAAGGCGAGGCGGCGCGGCCCGAGGCGCGGCTGGAGCGGGCCGTGCGGGCCGCCGAGCAGGCGCTGATCGAGTACGAGATCGCGGTGGAGACCTTCCGCGTCGAGATCGAGAACTTCTCCCGGCTGCACGAACAGAAACTTGGTCCGCTCTACGGCCGGCTCGAGGAGCTGGACGCCCGGATCCTCGAGGCCAGGGCCGCCCGCAGCGGCGACCCGCAGGACCGGCGCCGGGCGGAGGAGGCCAGGGCCCGGCTCGCGCCGATCCCCGGCGTCGAGGAACTGCTGCACGGCTGGATGGACGACAGCGGCCTGTTCCCCGAGGCCGTGGCGATGCTCACGGACCAGGCGGTCCGGCCACCGCAGCGGGTCCGCCCCAGCGACGAGGCCCGCAAGCTCTACCGCGAGCTGGCCCGCAAGGCCCACCCGGACCTGGCGCAGGAGGAGAAGGAACGCGAGCGGCGCGAGGAGTTCATCACCCGGGTGAACGCCGCCTACGCCCGCGGCGACGAGACGGAGCTGCGTGAACTCGCCGAGGAGTGGGCCAAGGGGCCAGAGCTGAAGCGGGGCCCGAGCCGCGCCGAGGAGCTCTACGCCCGCCTCGAATGGCTCGCCCAGCGCAAGGAACTGCTCGCCCTGCTCGCCAAGGAGCTGGAGGAGAGCGCCATAGGCCACATGCTCCAGCTGGCCCCGGACGACCCGGACGGCCTCCTGGACGAGATCGGGCAGCAGCTGCTCACGCAGGTCACCGAGCGGGAGCGGGAGCTGGCCGCGCTGCTCGCGGAGGGCTGAGCCGCGGCCCGGCCGGGCTGCTTCGGGTAGCGTCGGAAGCATGAGTTTCGGAGCTGGTGTGCCCACGGTCGAGGTCGCGGACCTCAAGGACGGCGACTTCCTGCTGGACGTCCGGGAGGACGACGAGTGGAAGGCCGGTCACGCCGAAGGGGCGCTGCACATCCCCATCAGCGAGTTCGTCGCCCGGTACGGGGAGCTGACCGAGGCGGCCCCACAGGACGGCCGGGTCCATGTGATCTGCCGCTCCGGCGGGCGTTCCGCCGATATCACGATGTACCTGGCCCAGCAAGGCATCGACGCCGTGAACGTCGACGGCGGCATGCAGGTGTGGCAGGCGGCGGGCCGTCCCGTCGTGACGGACGACGGGCAGCCCGGGTTCGTCCTGTAGCGGCTGTAGCGGCTGTAGCGGCTGTAGCGGCTGTAGCGGCTGTGGCGGCTGTGGCGGCTGTAGCGCTGTGGCGGCTGTAGCGCGCATAGCGCTCTGTGGCGTCCGCCCGCCCGTGGGTTCAGGCCAACGGGTGGGCCGCCAGCAGGTCGCCCAGGGCCTCCTCGTGCGCCGCCGCCGGGCCGAGCGACAGCTCCAGGTGCTTGGCCCAGGCGTGGTACCGGTGCAGGGGATAGTCGACGTCGGCGCCGAACCCGCCGTGCAGATGCTGCGCCGTCTGCACGACCCGGCGTACGCCCTCCGCCGCCCAGATCTTGGCGACCGCGACATCACCGGCGGCGGGCAGTGCGCCCGGCGCCCCCGAGGCGATCCGCCACGCGGCCTGCCACAGCGTGGCCTCCATCGCGCGCAGGTCGATGTAGCGGTCGGCGGCCTGCACGGCGACGGCCTGGAACGTCGCGATCGGGAAGCCGAACTGTTCCCGCTGGCTCGTGTACTCCCCGGTCATCCGCAGCACGCGCTCCCCGAGCCCGAGCGCCAGCGCACACGTCCCGGTGGCCAGCAGGTCCCGCAGCCACTCCCACGCGCCGTCGGCGTCGATCACGTCCCGGTCGGCCAGCCGGGCCGACTCCAGCCGCAGCTCGCCGAGCCGCTCACCGCTCGTGGAGAACTGCTCGGCCAGGACGACCCCCTCGTGCCCCCGCGGGACCAGGGCCAGCACGGTCCGCCCGGTTCTCGTGTGCGCGGGGACGACCGTGACGTCCGCGTCATACGCCCACGGCACCGCCGTCTGCGCTCCGTCCAGCACCCATGTCTCGCCGTCCTGCCGCGCGGTCACGGCGAGCTCGGCCGGGTCGTGGCCGGTGCGGCCGTGCGCGGCGACGGTCAGCACGAGCTCGCCCCGGCCCGCCCGGGCCAGCAGCGCCGACTTCGTCTCCTCGCCGCCGAAGGCCTGGACGGCGGCGGCTGCCGCGCTGCTCTCCAGCAGCGGCACCCTGGCCAGCACCCGTGCCGACTCCCGCAGCACCAGGCACAGCGCGATCGCGTCCAGGCCGGCCCCGCCGTACCGGGCGTCCAGCAGCAGGCTCAGCAGGTCGGCGTCGGCGAGTTTCGCCCACAGGGCGCGGTCGCAGGCGTCGGCGACGGCACCCGGGGTGAGGGCCGGACTGGGCACGGCATCGGGCGCGACCCCGGCGAACACGCCCTTCGCCGCCTCGGCCGCCGCCTGCTGCTCCTCGGTGAAGGTGAAGTCCACGGTGCCTGTCCTTCCGGCCGGTCCCGTTGAGCTGACACGAGCTGACACAAGCTGACGTGAGCTGACGTGAGCTGACTGGCCCGCAAGATAGAACAGGTTCTAGGAGAAGGGAATGGGTGTGCGGTCGGGCGCCGTAGGGTGTCACTCCTGTGGGCGACCTGCCCGGGCTCCCTGTGGATAACCTGCGGGGGTCCCCTGCGGACCAGGGGGACCGCCGCTCCCCGGCCGCCGCGAGCACCGTACGGTCGGCTTCCGATCAACTTCGGGTCGGCTTCGGGTCGGCTTGGGGTCGGCTTGGGGTCGGCTTCCGCGGTGTGGTGACGGCCACGGTCGGAACCGGCGCAAGAGGCTGTGCCCGGGTGGGCGGCCTGAGTACCGTGCCCGTGCCGACGTCGTGCAGTGGTGCGCGGGCGGTACGACGCCCTCGCGGCCGGGCGGACGGAACGACGGACCGGGATCGTGGAACGGGGCTGAATGGACGCGTACGACGGAGGCTCGGACGCCCGGCACGGGCCGGACGGCCCGGCCGGGCCGGGTGTGCCGGCCAAGTCGGGCGGGCCTGCCGAGCCGGACCCGCCCACCGTGCCGGACCCGCCCACCGTGCCGGACCCGCCCACCG
>NZ_NGFN01000496.1 GCF_002148965.1 Streptomyces swartbergensis
CCGCACCCGCGGCCGCACCGGGGCAGCCCGCCCAGCCCGTCGCGGGCGACGCGACCGGCTGGTCCATGGACGAGCGGCTCTACAACCAGGTGTGGGGCATGTTCGAGGACCTGGCCCGCAGCACCGCCGCCTACCGCAGCGCCGTCGACTTCGCCGAGTCCCGCATGGACAAGGAGCTCGAACAGGTCCTGTCCGACCCGCGCAGCCGGATCGGCGGCCAGGGCGACGCCGCCCGCGAGGCGGCCCGCGCCCGGCACGCCCAGCTCGTCGCCCAGGCCGGCGAGGCCCTCGACCGGGACCTCGCCCAGCTCACGGCCGAGGCCGAGGTCGTCGAACCGGCTCTCCCACCGGCGTACGCCCGCTGGGACAGCCCCGTCTGGCAGGCCTACCGGGTGCCGATGGAGATCCCCATGGCCCTGCGCCTGGGCGACCTCCATCTCCCCGAGGCCGACCGGATCCGCATCCCGATGCTGGTCCGGCTGCCGCTGGAGCGCGGCCTGTGGATCGACAGCGGCCGGACCGGATCGTCCGACGGTTCGTTCGCGGACTCGCACGCCCTGGGGCGTCTCGCCATGGAGACGGCGGTCGCGCACGCGGCGCGGCTGCTCGCCGTCCACCCGGCGGGGGAGTTCACCGTCCACGTCATCGACCCGGCCGGCTCGGGCGCGCAGCCGCTCGCACCACTCGTGCGGACCGGTGTGCTCGCGGCCCCGCCGGCGCTCGGCGCCGCAGGGGTGGCGGACGTGCTGGCCCAGCTCATCCAGCGGGTCGACCTGGTGCAGATGGCAGTACGGGGAGGCGCCGCCGACTCCCTGCCGCCCGGGTTCGACACCTCACAGCAACTGCTGATCGTCAACGACTTCCCGCACGGCTTCGACGACCGGGCCGTGAACCAACTGCGCTACCTCGCCGACGAGGGTCCCGCCTTCGGCGTCCACCTGATGATGGTGGCCGACCGCGAGGAGTCCTCCGGGTACGGGCCTTTGCTCGACCCGCTGTGGCGTTCGCTGTTGCGACTGACACCGGTACCCGACGACCATCTCGCCGATCCGTGGGTCGGTCATGCCTGGACGTACGAACCTTCGCTCGTGCCGCCGGGCAGTCAGGTCCTCCAGCAGGTGCTCACCCAGGTCGCGGCCGCCCGCACCAAGTATGTGTAAAGCCGCCTGACCATGGGTTTTGGTCCTTCTTTTGCCAAGCGCTTTACCTGTTCTTGGTGATTGCGGTACTGTTGTCGGCACGGAGGGGAGTACTCCCTGTCTGCTGCGGCGTACCCGTCAATACGGATCAGGCCAGATCCCGGGGCGTCGGCCCATCTTTGGGTGGAAGAGACCTCCGGCAGCGACGACGCTGACATTTGCCGTTACGACTGCCGGAGGCGCAGTGGATGTTTCCGTGACCCTATGGGTCCTGACGATCGTGGGGCTCGCCGCCCTGATCGCGGTCGACTTCTTCATCGGCCGCAAGCCGCACGACGTATCGATCAAGGAAGCCGGGATCTGGACGGTCGTCTGGATCGTTCTGGCCGCGCTCTTCGGGCTCGGCCTCCTGGTGTTCGGCGGCGGCCAGCCCGCCGGCGAGTTCTTCGCAGGCTTCATCACCGAGAAGTCACTCAGTGTCGACAACCTCTTCGTCTTCGTCCTGATCATGGCGAAGTTCGCGGTGCCCTCGCAGTACCAGCAGCGCGTACTCCTGATCGGTGTCCTCATAGCCCTCGTCTTGCGGGCCATCTTCATCGCCGCGGGCGCCGCGATCCTCGCCAGCTTCTCGTGGGTCTTCTACCTCTTCGGCGCCTTCCTGATCTGGACCGCCTGGAAGCTGATCCAGGAGGCCCGGGCGGAAGAGCAGGACGAGGAGTTCGAGGAGAACAAGCTGCTCAAGGCCGCCGAGCGCCGCTTCGGTGTGGCCGACCGCTACCACGGCACCAAGCTGTGGATCCAGGAGAACGGCAAGCGGGTCATGACCCCGATGCTGGTCGTGATGCTCGCGATCGGCTCCACGGACGTGCTGTTCGCGCTCGACTCCATCCCGGCGATCTTCGGCCTGACGCAGGACCCGTACATCGTCTTCACGGCCAACGCGTTCGCCCTGATGGGTCTGCGCCAGCTGTACTTCCTCATCGGCGGCCTGCTGAAGAGGCTGGTCCACCTCAGCTACGGCCTGTCGATCATCCTGGGCTTCATCGGCGTGAAGCTGGTGCTGCACGCGCTGCATGAGTCCGGGGTGCACGTGCCTGAGATCAGTATTCCGGTCTCGCTCGGCGTGATCTGCTCGGTCCTGATCGTCACCACGATCACCAGCCTGCGGGCTTCCAAGAAGCAGGCGGCGGCCGAGGCGGCGCAGGCGCAGAGCGGAGACGCTCCGAAGGACAGCATCGACGTCTGACCACGTCGGACGTAGGAGCAACCAGCACCGGGACCGGTGGTCGGCGAATTGCCGACTGCCGGTCCCGGTGCTTGCTTGTTCTTGAGAGTGTTCCCGTTCCGGGGACGCCGTGGCCGGCTGGAGGTGCCGTGAAGTTCGTACAGATCATCGACTTCGAGACCGAGCGCATGGACGAGATGGAGCGAGTGTTCGAGGAGGCGGGGAGGCGCTTCGCCGGTCGGCCGGGCGGCCCCACGCAGCGCATGCTTCTGAAGGACCGCGACAATCCGCGCCGCTATCTGGCGCTGATCGAGTTCGATTCCTACGAGGAGGCCATGCGCAACAGCAACGATCCCGAGACCAGCAGGATGGCGGAGCAACTGAACGAGCTCTGCATCGGCGAGCGGGTGTACACCAACTGCGACCTCGTGGACCAGCGGGAGCTCGCGTAGCCCCGCAGACTGAACTCGCTTAGCCCCGCGGCGCGTGTACTCGCGTAGCTCCCTGGCACGAGTGAAGGGGCCCGCACGACCGGAGTGCGGAGCCCCTTCACGTCTGCGACGATCACCGCATGATCGCTCGGCGCGGGCCGCTCATGGCACAGTGGACGACCCTGGTGCCCCTGCTCGCGGTCGTGCTGTTGGTCTTCACCTGGGGGCGTGATCTGCCGGCCGCGGTCGTCGCGCTGATGACCCTGGTCCTCGCGGGAGCCGTGCTGGCCGCCGTGCACCACGCCGAGGTGGTGGCCCACCGGGTCGGCGAGCCGTTCGGCTCCCTCGTCCTCGCCATCGCTGTCACGATCATCGAGGTCGCCCTCATCGTCACCCTGATGGCCGACGGTGGGGACAAGAGCTCGACGCTGGCCCGGGACACGGTCTTCGCAGCCGTGATGATCACCTGCAACGGTATCGTCGGCCTCTGCCTCCTGGTCGCCTCCCTGCGGCACGGCACGGCCGTTTTCAATCCCGAGGGCACCGGCGCCGCACTCGCGACCGTCGCCACCCTGGCCACGCTCAGCCTGGTCCTGCCGACGTTCACCACGAGCAAGCCGGGCCCGGAGTTCTCCACCGTCCAGCTGACCTTCGCCGCGCTCTCCTCACTGGTCCTGTACGGACTGTTCGTCGCGACACAGACCGTGCGGCACCGGGACTACTTCCTGCCGATCACCCGGCACGGCGAGGTGATCAGGGCGGAGGAACACGCGGCGGCGCCGACCGCCCGTACGGCCCTGATCAGCCTGGGGCTGCTCGGCCTGGCGCTGGTCGGCGTGGTCGGCCTGGCCAAAGGGGTGTCGCCCACCATCGAGTCAGGGGTGGATGCCGCCGGGCTGCACCAAGCCGTCGTCGGTGTGATCATCGCGCTGCTGGTGCTGCTCCCGGAGACCATCGCCGCGCTGCGAGCCGCGCGCCGCGACCGCGTGCAGACCAGCCTGAACCTCGCCCTCGGCTCGGCCATGGCCAGCATCGGCCTGACCATCCCAGCGGTCGCGCTCGCGTCCATCTGGCTGTCCGGCCCGCTGGTGCTCGGCCTGGGTGCCACGCACATGGTGCTGCTCGCCCTGACCGTGGTGGTGGCTTCGCTGACCGTGGTACCGGGCCGGGCCACGCCACTCCAGGGCGGAGTCCATCTGGTGCTGTTCGCGGCGTATCTGGAGCTGGCGATCAACCCGTAGCCGCTCACCATGGACGCGCGTAAGCGCGCGCGCAAGCGTTTACGCGCACCACTGCCAAGGTCACCCGGAGGCAGGCTCCGCCGCCGCCACCGGCACCGGACGCGTCTCCGGCAACAGCGCGAAGCACCCCAGGCTGAACAGCGCGATCGCCGTCAGATACGCGGCCACGGCCCAGGGAACCCGCCCGCTCTGCTCGGCCAGCGCCGTCGCCACGATCGGCGTGAGCGCGCCCCCGAGGACGCCGCCGAGGTTGTACCCGACCGCGGCACCCGTGCAGCGCACCCGAGGCTCGTACAACTCCGGCAGATACGCGGCGATCACGGCGAACATCGTGATGAACGCCAGCATCGCCCCGAGGAAGCCGAGGAACATCGGCAACGGCGCGCCGGTGGCGAGGAGCGCGACCATCGGGAACATCCACAGGGCGGCGGCCGCGCACCCGGCCAGGCACAGGGGACGCCGGCCGTACCGGTCTCCGAGCAGGGCCACCAGCGGCGTGAGCGCGCCCTTCACGACCACCGCGGCCATGATGCAGGTCAGCATGACGCTGCGGCTCACCCCGAGCCGCTCCGTCCCGTAGGCCAGCGACCAGGTCGTCACGGCGTAGAAGATCGCGTAGCCGATCGCGAGCGCCCCGCCGGTCAGCAGGAGCAGGCGCCAGTGGTCGCGCAGGACTTCGACGAGCGGCACGCGCGCGTGGTCGTCGATCTGGAGGAAACTGGGGCTCTCGGCGAGCGACGAACGCAGCCACAGCCCCAC
>NZ_NGFN01000497.1 GCF_002148965.1 Streptomyces swartbergensis
GGGAGGGGGAATCGGGGCTGAYGCCTTCCCGCGAGCCTGGGCCGGGCTGCGGCCGCCCGGGCCGACGGCGCCCGCGCACGAGGTCGATGAGTGACGGGCCGCCCCGCAGGCACCAGAGTGCGATCACCGGGTCGCAGATCGCGCAGCCCAGGGAGGAGGTGTGGGCGAAGGGGATGATCGGGTTGCCCTTGACGTGGTGCACGATGTCCCACGCCGTGTGCAGCAGCCAGCCGATGCCGATCCACGTCCACGACTCCAGGCCGCGGAAGGCGACGTAGGCGAGCAGCGCGGTGAAGGGGAACTCCCAGCCGCCCATGCCGCCGCCGCTCAGGTACGCCGCGCCGGCACCGGCGACCATGACCGCGTTCAGGCGCCGCCGGTGCGGTTCGCGGACGAGGGACATCAACAGGGCGTAGAGGATGCCGATGCCGATCGGCGCGATGTACTGCATGGGCGGGCCGTCTCCGGAGTCGGTGGAAGGAACGGATCACCACGCTAGGTCCGGGTCCCGCACGCTCCCCAGCGGCATAACCGACAGGTTCCGACGGGTTGTCGCCAGCCGCCCGGAGCCCTGCCGCGCCGCCCGCGAACGCCGGAAAAGCGGGCCCCCTGCCCAGTCGTACGAAGATCCATTCCCGCTCGTTCGTGTAATAGCACTGCGACGGTCAGTGAGGAAGGCTTGGTCGTGCACATCGATGCCCGAGGCATATGGGCGTCGGTCACAACCGGGAGGGCAGTTCTCTATGTCGGTAGGCGAAGAGGTCCGCACGGAAGAGACCAAGCCGCAGCAGAGTCTCGGCACGGCGGCCGCGCGGAACCTGGCCACCACGACCAAGTCCGTGCCGCAGATGCAGGAGATCAGCTCCCGCTGGCTGCTGCGCATGCTGCCCTGGGTGGACATCCAGGGGGGTACGTACCGGGTGAACCGGCGGCTGACGTTCGCCGTCGGCGACGGCCGGATCACGTTCGTGAAGACCGGCGACCGGGTCGAGATCATCCCCGCGGAGCTGGGTGAACTGCCGGCGCTGCGGTCCTACGAGGACCAGGAGGTGCTCTCCGAGATCGCCCGGCGCTGCGAGCAGCGGGAGATCGCCGCGGGGGAGGTGATCGCCTCGTTCGGCAGCCCGACCGACGAGGTCTACCTGCTGGCGCACGGCAGGGTGGAGAAGGTCGGCACGGGCCCGTACGGCGACGACGAGTCCCTCGGGGTCCTCGCTGACGGTGCCTACCTCGGCGACGAGGCGCTGCTGAACGAGGACGCCATCTGGGAGTACACGGCGCGGGCGCTCACCGCGTGCACCGTGCTCGTCCTGACCCGCCAGGACGTCCAGCAGATCGCGGAGCGCTCGGACTCGCTGCGCGAGCACCTCCAGCAGCGCCGCTCGATCCCCCAGCAGCGCTCCAACAAGTACGGCGAGAAGGAGATCGACCTCGCCGCCGGCCACTCCGGCGAGCCGGACATCCCGCACACCTTCGTCGACTACGAGGCCAGGCCCCGTGAGTACGAGCTGAGCGTCGCCCAGACCGTCCTGCGCATCCACACGCGCGTGGCCGACCTCTACAACCAGCCCATGAACCAGACCGAGCAGCAGATCCGGCTGACGGTCGAGGCGCTGAAGGAGCGCCAGGAGCACGAGCTCGTCAACAACCGCGACTTCGGCCTTCTGCACAACTGCGAGTACGACCAGCGGATCCAGCCGCACGACGGCGTGCCCGGCCCGGACGACCTGGACGAGCTGCTCAGCAGGCGCCGCGGCACCAAACTGCTCCTCGCCCACCCGCGCGCCATCGCCGCGATCGGCCGCGAGCTCAACAAGCGCGGGCTCGTCCCCGAGACCATCGACATGGCCGGCAACCGCATCCCCACCTGGCGGGGAGTGCCGATCTTCCCGTGCAACAAGATCCCGGTGAGCCCGGAGCGGACGACGTCGATCATCGCCATGCGTACCGGCGAGAGCGAGCAGGGCGTCATCGGCCTGCGGGCCTCCGGCATCCCGGACGAGATCGAGCCCAGCCTGTCGGTGCGCTTCATGGGCATCAACGAACAGGCCATCATCAAATACCTGGTCACGGCCTACTACTCGGCCGCGGTCCTGGTACCGGACGCGCTCGGCGTCCTGGAGAACGTCGAGATCGGCCGCTGGCAGTGACGCTTCCGGTGCGGCGGCCGTGTCCGCGCCCGGCGGCGCGGGTACACCCTCGGGGTACGCGGCCAGCGGCAGCGGAAGCGCCACCGTCCGCTCAGTCTCCGAGGCGGTCCCATGGGTGAGTCCCTTACGGAGTTCAGGACGGAGACGACGCTGCCCGCCCCCGGCGGGCAGCGCGGTACCGAGCCCGGGCGTGCGGCCGGGGCACCGGAAAGGCGGGGGCCCATCGGAACACAGCGGGACGGCCGGCCGGGACCGGCCGAGGGGCACGAGGCGGTCATGCTCCTGGAGCGGGCCCGGGCGGAGGTCGACCCGGTATTGCAGGACGCGCTCGGCTCGCTGCCCGCGCCGATGCGCCGGATCGCGCTCTACCACTTCGGCTGGGAGCAGGCGGACGGCACACCGGCCGAGGGCGGCTCCGGCAAGGCGATCCGGCCCGCGCTCGTCCTCGCCGCGGCGGCCGCCCTCGGCGGGTCCGAGGCACGGGCGGCAGCGGTCCGGGCGGCCGCGGCGGTGGAGCTGGTCCACAACTTCACGTTGCTGCACGACGACGTGATGGACCGGGACGCCACCCGCAGGCACCGGCCCACCGCGTGGACCGTGTTCGGCGACCCCGACGCGATCCTCGCCGGGGACGCCCTCCAGGCGCTGGCCATGCGGCTGCTCGCCGAGGACCCGCATCCGGCGGCCCCGGCCGCCACCGCCCGGCTCGCCGACTGTGTGATCGAACTGTGCGCGGGACAGCACGCGGACACGGCCATGGAGCGGCGCACTCCCCGCGAGGTCACGCTCGACGAGGTGCTCGCCATGGCGGAGGCCAAGACCGGTGCACTGCTGGGCAGCGCCTGTGCGATCGGCGGGCTGTACGCGGGTGCCGGGGACGCGGACGTGGCGGCGCTGGACGCGTTCGGCCGGGAGGCCGGGCTTGCCTTCCAGCTCATCGACGACGTGATCGGCATATGGGGCGACCCGCGCCGCACCGGCAAGCCCGTCGGCGCGGACCTGGCCGCCCGCAAGAAGTCCCTGCCGGTCGTGGCGGCCTTCGCCTCGGGCACGCCGGCGGCCGCGGAACTCGCCGAACTGTACGCACGACCCAGCGAGAAGGAGGACCTCGACCACATCGCCCTGACCGTGGAGCGGGCGGGCGGCCGTGACTGGGCGCAGAACCAGGCGGCCGACCGCATGGCAGTGGCGATGCAGCAACTGGCCCGCGTGGTGCCGGATCCGGAGGCGGCGGGCGGTCTGCTGGCCCTCGCCGAGTTCGTGACGCGGCGCAGCAGTTGACGGCGCAGCAGATGACGGCGGACGGTGCGGAAAGCGACGGTCGGCAACGGCCGCCGGTGCGGCAGCGGGCCGTCGGCGGCACCTGACGGGCCTTCGGGTGACGGAGGAACAGGACTCCGGAGCGCCTCGGGGACGTGCGGCTCCTGACTCCGTACGGCCCCGGGCCTCCGGCCAGGCGGGTCCCGCACTGCCCCACGGTGTGCGGGGCCCGCCTCCTACTGCCGGTCACGGCAGGCGCTTTGGGCAACTGTTCGATCAAATCCCGCCAAGCTCATGCCCCACCCGCCGGGCTTGCTCCCAACCGCCCTACGATCAACGCCCGTCGGGACGAGCGAAGGGGCGGGACATGGGTGTGGCGATCCGGACGGCGGTCGAGGGGGACCGGGAGCTGGTTGTCCGGCTGCTGGACGAGGCGTTCCAGGACGACCCCGTGAGCGGCTGGGTCTTTCCCGGGGCGGAGGACCTTCGCGCCAAGCATCCCGGGCTCATGGCCGCCTTCACCGACATCGTGCTCGCGGGCGGGCGCATCGACCTCACCGAGGACGGTTCGGCCTGTGCACTGTGGCTGTCCATGCCGGCCGACGACCATGACGGCGACGCCGAGGACGACGGTCCGGCCCAGGTGCGTCAGGCCGTCGACCCGGACAACGAACGCGTCGAGACGATCGGCCGGCTGACTGCCGCCATCCACCCCTCCGGACGGGCCCACGAGTACCTGTGGATGATCGCCGTGGCCCCCGGCCGCCAGGGCGAGGGTCTCGGCACGGCGCTCATCGAGTCGGTACTCGACCGCTGCGACCGCGAGGGACTGCCCGCCTACCTGGAGGCGAGCAGCGCCCGCAGCCGCAAGCTGTACGAGCGCCTCGGCTTCGAGCTCGCCGGCCCGGTGCTCGACCTCCCGGAGGACGGCCCGACCATGTGGCCGATGTGGCGCGAGCCGCGCACCGCCGAGGTCGCGTCCTAGCCTTTCCTGCCCACGCCTGGCCAGACCGGTCCTCCAGGCCCGTCTGGCCCTCCGGCCTCGCTTCTCCGCCCTCCGGCCGGCCTCGGCTTCTTCGCCCTCCGGCCGGCACGGCCACAGCCTCGCCGGTCTGACCGGCCCCACAAGGTCCCAGACCCAACTGGCCCTCCGGCCGGCCTTGGTTTCTTCGCCCTCCGGCTGGTCCGGCCCCAGCCTCTCCGGTCGGCCCGGTCGGCCCGGTCAGACCGGCCTTCCAGGCCCGTCTGTCCCTCCGGCCGACCTCAGCTTCTCCGCCTCCCGGAGGCCCGGCCACAGCCTCTCCGGTCGGCCCGGCCAAACCGGCCTCCAGGCCCGTCCGACCCTCCGGCCGGCCTCGGCCTCTCCGCCCTCCCGCAGGCC
>NZ_NGFN01000498.1 GCF_002148965.1 Streptomyces swartbergensis
GTCCACGACGCCCGGCACGGCACGGACCTGCCCGGACACAAGGTGCGGGGCGAGGGCGACAAGCCCGGCAAGGACGCCACCGTCAACCGCGCCTACGCCGGCCTCGGCGCCACGTTCGAGCTGCTCCTCAAGGCGTACCAGCGCGACTCGATCGACGGCGACGGCCTTCCGCTGAACGCGACCGTGCACTACGACCGCGAGTACAACAACGCCTTCTGGAACGGCGAGCAGATGGTCTTCGGCGACGGGGACGGGGAGATCTTCCTCGACTTCACCATCCCGATCGACGTCATCGGCCACGAACTCGTCCACGGTGTCACGCAGTACACGGCCAACCTCACCTACTTCGGCCAGCCCGGAGCGCTGAACGAGTCCGTGTCGGACGTCTTCGGCTCGCTCATCAAGCAGTACACGCTCGGTCAGACCGCCGCCGAGGCCGACTGGCTGATCGGCGCGGGCCTGCTCGCCCCGCGGGTGACGGGCAAGGCACTGCGCTCCATGAAGGAGCCGGGCACGGCGTACGACGACGACGTCCTGGGCAAGGACCCGCAGCCGGCGACGATGGACGACTTCGTGCGCACCGGCCGCGACAACGGCGGCGTCCACATCAACTCGGGCATCCCGAACCACGCCTTCTACCTGGCGGCCACGGCCCTCGGCGGCCACGCCTGGGAGCGCGCGGGGCTGATCTGGTACGACGTGCTGACCGGCGGCGAGCTGAAGGAGCAGGCGATGTTCGCCGACTTCGCCACGCTCACCGTCAAGGCCGCGCGGGAGCGGTTCGGCGACGGGGAGGAACTGGAGGCCGTGTCCAAGGCCTGGGAGCGGGTCGGGGTGCGGACCCTGTAGTTCCGTACTAGACAGGTGCCATGCGTATTCAGGTGAGGCGCACGGGCGGGTTCGCGGGTATCGAGCGGCATGCCGAGGTGGACACCTCCGGCCGCCCCGATGCCCCCGAATGGCACGCGCTGGCCGAGCAGGCGGTCGCCGCCGGCCGGAGCACACCGCCGATCGGGGTTCCGGACGGGTTCGGCTACCAGATCACCGTGGACGGGAAGACGGTGTACGCGGCCGACCCGCGACTGACGGACGAACAGCGGAAGCTGATCTCGCGGGTGCTCAAGGAAGGCGCGTAACAGGTCCTCCACGGCGGCCTGTTGACTTCCGTTACCGGCGGTACGGATGATCCAGCGCATGGCGACTGACGCAGGCAATCCGATCCCCCGCTTCCCGGCCGGCTTCCTCTGGGGCGTGTCGACCTCGGCGCACCAGATCGAGGGCGCGGCGGACGAGCGAGAGCCGTCCGTGTGGGACGCCTTCACGGCCGAGCCGGGCCGGGTGAAAGACGGCTCGACGGCGGCGGTGGCCTGCGACCACTACCACCGCCACCGCGAGGACGTGGCATTGCTGGCCGGCCTCGGCGTGAACGCCTACCGCTTCTCCGTCTCCTGGCCCCGGGTGCGGTCCGAAAAGGGCCTGGACTTCTACGACCGGCTGGTGGACGACCTGTGCGCGGCGGGCGTCCGCCCGGTGCCGACCCTGTTCCACTGGGACCTGCCGGCGGACCTCGACTGGCTGGAGAGGGACACGGCCGCGCGCTTCGCCGACTACGTCTCGCTGGTCGCCGGCCGCCTCGGGGACCGGGTGACGAAGTGGATCACCCTCAACGAGCCCGCCGAACACACCCTGCTGGGCCACGCCCTGGGCGTGCACGCACCGGGCAGGCAGCTGCTGTTCGACGCGCTCCCGGCCGCCCACCACCAGTTGCTGGCCCACGGCCTGGCCGTACAGGCCCTGCGTGCCTCGGGCGCCACGGACATCGGCATCGCCAACTCGCACGGCCCGACCTGGGCGGCGTCGACCGAGGCGGAGGACGTGGAGGCGGCCGAGTTCTACGACGTGCTGCTCAACCGCCTGTTCGCGGACCCCGTGCTGCTGGGCCGGTACCCGGACGGCATCGGCGAGCTGATGCCCGGGGACGTCGAGGCCGACCTGGAGGTGATCACCGAGCCGGTCGACTGGTACGGCGTCAACTACTACGCGCCGACGCGGGTGGGCGCCCCGCAGGGCACGGACATCACCTTCGGCGGCGTCGCCATGCCCGCCGAACTCCCCTTCGCGGTCCGGGAGATCACCGGCCACCCGGTCACGGACTTCGGCTGGCCGGTCGTGCCGGAAGGCCTGACCGAACTCCTCACCGCCTTCCGCGACCGCTACGGCGACCGGCTCCCGCCCGTCGTCATCACCGAGAACGGCTGCTCGTACCCGGACGTCGACGACCAGGACCGCATCGCCTACCTGGACGGCCACCTCCGGGCCCTGCACCGGGCGCTGGAGGCGGGCGTCGACGTGCGCGGCTACTTCGTGTGGTCCCTGCTCGACAACTTCGAGTGGGCGGAGGGCTACGCACGCCGCTTCGGCCTGGTCCACGTCGACTTCGAGACCCTTCAGCGGACCCCGAAGTCGTCGTACGGCTGGTACCGGGAGATGCTGCGGGCCCAAGCGGCTACGGCTTGATGCCCACCCCGGTCCACAGGCTGACCTCGGCGTCCGTCGGGACGTCGCCGTCGGTGGCGTCGGGGCGCCAGCGGTGGCCCACGGTGACGCCCGGATCGAGCAGCTCCAGACCGTCGAAGAAGCGGGCGACGTCCTCCCGGGAGCGGAACCGCACGGGCGTCCCGGCCGAGGTGTAGATGTCGGTGACCTTCTGCCAGGTGGCCGGGTCGAAGTCGGGCGTGCAGTGGCTCAGCGCCAGGGCGCTGCCCGAGGGCAGGGCGTCCAGCAGGCGGCGCACGATGCCGTACGGGTCCTGGGCGTCGGTGACGAAGTGCATCAGGGCGTTGAGGGACAGCGCGACCGGGCGGCTCAGGTCCAGGACCTCGGCCAGTTCGGGTGCGGTCAGCAGTGCCTGGGGGTCGTTGACGTCCGCCTCTATGTACGTCGTACGGCCCTCGGACGTGCTGCGCATCAGGCGCTCGGCGTACTTGAGGACGAGCGGGTCGTTGTCGGCGTAGACCACGCGGGCGTCGGGGACCACGGACTGGGCGACCTGGTGCAGGTTGGGCTCGGTGGGGATGCCGGTGCCGATGTCCAGCCACTGGCGGATGCCGTGCTCGCGGGCGAGGACGCGGGTGGCGCGGTGCATGAAGGCCCGGTTCTCGCGGGCGCAGACGAAGATGGCGGGATAGGCCTCGGCGACCCGCTCGGCCGCCTGCTTGTCGACCTCGAAGTGGTCCTTGCCGCCGAGGTAGTAGTCGTACATGCGGGCGGAGTGCGGCCTGCTGGTGTCGATGTCCCGCGCGGCCTGCGAGTGGGTCATGGGGGGTGCCTCTCGTGGGGGGTGGTGGTGCGAGTCCGGCTCGGTGGGGGTTCAGTGGGCCGTGAGAGTGGGGGTTCAGTGGGCCGTGAGAGTGGGTCTTCAGTCGGCCGTCAGATGGTCGGCGAGGCCCTGCTTGACCCCCGCGACGAACGCGGTGATCTCCTCGGGCGTGTAGATCAGCGCGGGGCCGGCGGGATCGGCGGACTGCCGTACCGCCACGCGTCCGTCGGCGAGTTGCTTCGTCTCCACGCACTGGCCCCCGTTGGGGCCGCTCCACGGACGCTCCCAGCCCTGGTCCCCGAGGTCCGACGCGGGCATCCCGTTGTAGACGGTGCCCTGGGCGATGGTCATGAGTACTCCTTCCGCATGCGGTTCAACAGCGCCTTGCTGTCCGCGGACGAGGTCTTCAGCGACAGCCGGTTGTGGGCCTCCAGATGGGCCACGACGTCGGCGCGCTGGTCGAGGTAGACGGACGCGGAGAGGATCTCGCTGTAGACGATGTCGGGCAGCTCCCGCTCCTCGAACCGGAAGTAGGTGAAGGGCGCGCACGCCCCGACGTGGGCGCCCGCGTCGAACGGCACGATGTCGACGCTGACGTGCTCCAGCTCGGACGCCTCCAGCAGCCGGTCGATCTGCTCGCGCATCACCTCGGAGCCGCCCACCACCCGGTGCAGCACGGCCTCCTCCATCACCACCCACAGCGTGGGCGCGTCCGGCTTCGTGAGCAGGCTCTGGCGGCGCAGCCGCAGCTCCACACGCCGCTCCAGATCCTCCTCGTCGTCGTTCGGGAAGCCCCCGCGCAGCACGGCACGCGCGTACCCGGGTGTCTGGAGCAGGCCCGTGACGTACTGCGGTTCATAGGTGCGAACTGTTCTGGCGCCGGTCTCCAGGCTCACGTAGGCGGTGAACCAGGACGGCATCACATCGCGGTACGGGTGCCACCAGCCGGGCTCGTTGGCCCGCTCTGCCAGGGTGACGAACTCGTCGATCTCCTGCCGGCCGGCTCCGTAGGTCTGGAGCAGCTTCTCGACGTAGAGGATCCTCAGGCCGACCTCGGCCTTTTCCAGGCGGCGGATGGTCAGCGGCGTGACGCGCAGGGCCTTGGCCGCGTCGTCGAGGGACAGGCCCGCGGTCTGCCGGGCCTCCTGGAGGCGGCGTCCCAGGATCATGCGGAGCACGGTGGGCGCGCCGGCGCCGGTGCCTGATCTCGCGTCGCTCACGCCGTACCTCCTGAGGGGTCGTCATCGGCGCAAGCGTGACAGGGACGTGATCGTTCCGCCAAGCGACCGGAGCAGCGATACCTTCCTTCTGAAATTATCAGGCAGATGGTTGCAGCGTGAACTGCTCTGCGAGCATAGTTACTTGTGTGAACACGGCGCCGGAACCCCCAACTCCTCTTTCCGGCCGGTCCGTTTCGCGCCTCGCCCCTTCCCTGACTGCGCCCACCCCCCACGG
>NZ_NGFN01000499.1 GCF_002148965.1 Streptomyces swartbergensis
CTCCCCTCCCATCTGCGGCACCTCGTCACCGACGCCGAGGCGTTCCTCGGCCCCTCCCCCGAGCACCCCTGGTACGCGGGCGCCGTCCTGCTCGCCGGACGGGGCGGCACCGTCGCCCTGCACCGGCCCATCGGCATGGCGGTGCGCTACCGGGCCTACGACGAGGAGACCGACACCGGCGTCGAGTTCCCGGCCGGCGAGCAGATCCCCATGGCCGAGGACACCGTCTTCGACCTGGCGTCGGTGTCCAAGCTGTTCACCTCGATCCTGGCCGTGCAGCAGATGGAGCGGGGCGGACTGGAGCTGGAGGCGAAGGTCGCCTCGTACCTGCCGGACTTCGCACGCGCGGGCAAGCAGGACATCACGATCCGTCAGCTCCTCACGCACACCTCGGGCTTCCGCGCCTGGATCCCGCTGTACAGCGCGCCGACGTACGAGGAGAAGCTCCAGCTCATCTGGAACGAGGCGCCGGTCAGCCCGCCGGGCACGGCGTATCTCTACTCGGACCTGAACCTCATCTCGCTCCAGCTGGTGCTGGAGCGGATCACGGGCCGCTCCCTGGACGTCCTCCTCCGCGACGAGATCACCGCGCCGCTCGGCCTGCGCCGCACCCGCTACAACCCGCCCGCCTCCTGGCGGCCGAAAATCTCGGCCACGGAGGACGCGCGCCCGCCGTGGTCCGGACTCGACCGGGGCCTGGTGTGGGGCGAGGTGCACGACGAGAACGCCTTCAGCCTCGGCGGGGTCGCGGGCCACGCGGGCGTGTTCTCCGACGCGTGGGACCTCGCGGTCCTCGGCCGTACGCTGCTCAACGGCGGTGTCTACGGACGGGCGCGGATCATGGAGCCGGAGTCGGTGGAACTGATGTTCACCGACTTCAACACCGCGTTCCCCGGGGACGAGCACGGCCTCGGCTTCGAGCTCTACCAGCACTGGTACATGGGCGCGATGGCCACCCCGCGCAGTGCCGGGCACACCGGCTTCACGGGCACCTCGCTGGTGCTCGACCCGACGACCGACTCGTTTCTCGTCGTGCTGGGCAACTCGGTGCATCCGGTGCGGAGTTGGCGATCCGGGTCGGCTCCCCGGGTGGCCGCCGCGAACCATCTGGCGCGGGCCGTCCCGGTCCGGCCGGTGCGGGGGCGCGCGGCCTGGTTCTCCGGGATGGCGGTCTCCGCCACGGCGACGCTCACCCTCCCCCCGCTCGACACGTCGTCGTCCGGCGGGGCCCGGCTGCGCTGCGCGCTGTGGTGGGACACCGAGCCCGGAGCCGACGTACTGGTGCTGGAGGCGGCGGCCGACGGGGGCACGACCTGGCAGCCGGTGCCCTTCACGACAAACCGCCGGGGAGAGGATCCCCGGCAGCACTCGTCGGGCTCGGTCACGGGCTGGTCCGGCCGCGTCTGGCACCGGCTCACCGCCGACCTCCCCGCCGCGCGCCGGCTGGCCCTGCGGTGGCGGTACACGATGGACCGGCGGTACGTCGGCCGCGGGGCCTACGTGGACGGGCTGCGCGTGGACGCGGCCGACGGCGTCCTCTTCGACGAGGCGCGCCCGGCGGACGCGGCGCGCGTCGAAGCGGTGGGGTGGACGCCGTCGGCCGACTGAGACGGCCGGGTCACCGGTTGAAGACGGTCACTGGTTGAAGACGGCCTTCTGCACCTCGTTCGGGCCGTCGAAACGGTCCTCCTTCAGGCGGTCGAGGGTGCTGACGACCTTCTCGTCGGCGTGGTTGCTGCGGGCACGTTCCACCAGGTGCTTCTTGTCCGTCGGGTAGTCCATGCCCTTCAGGGCCTTCTGCAGATCGGTCGGGCTGAGGTCGGCCATGAGAGCCTCCCGTGGGTGGTGCGACCGTCCGCGCGGGGCGGCCGGCTGGTACGGATACCTTCGTGCTGTCGGAGTGCCCCTCAGAACGGCAGTGATTCAGTCGTTCCCGATTTCCAGCACCGCCATCGCCGCGTTGTGCCCCGGCACCCCGCTGACCCCGCCGCCGCGTACCGCGCCGGCCCCGCACAGCAGCACGTTCGCGTGCCGGGTCTCCACGCCCCAGCGGCCGGTGCCGTCCTGGGCGTGGGGCCAGCTCAGCTCGCGGTGGAAGATGTTGCCGCCGGGCAGCCCGAGGTCCCGCTCCAGGTCGAGAGGGGTCCGGGCCTCGATGCAGGGCCGTCCGTCCGCGTCGGTGGCCAGACAGTCGGCGAGCGGTTCGGCCAGGTGGGCGTCGAGCTGGGCGAGTGTCGACTTCAGCAGCTCCTCGCGTACGGCGTCGTTGTCCCGCTCGAACAGGCGGGCCGGGGTGTGCAGGCCGAAGAGGGTGAGCGTCTGGTAGCCCTGGTCGGCCAGGTCCGGGCCGAGGGTGCTCGGGTCGGTGAGCGAGTGGCAGTAGATCTCGGAGGGCGGAGCCGCGGGCAGGTCACCGGCGGCGGCCTGGGCGTGGGCGGTGGCCAGTTGCTCGTAGCCCTCGGCGACGTGGAAGGTGCCGGCGAACGCCTCGTGAGGGTCGACGGCGCCGTCGCGCAGCCGCGGCAGCCGCGTGAGCAGCATGTTCACCTTGAGCTGGGCGCCCTCGGCGGGAGCCGGAGGTGTGTCGCCGGTCAGTTCGGCCAGGGCTTGCGGGGAGGCGTTCACCAGGACGTGCCGGGCGGCGACGGTGCCCTCGCCGTCGGCGGTGCGGTAGGTGACCTCGGCCTCCTGGCCGTCCGTGGCGATGCGCAGCGCCTCGTGGCCGGTGGCGAGGACGGCGCCCGCGGCGCGGGCCGCGTCGGCCAGTGCGTCCGTGAGGGCGCCCATGCCGCCGACCGGCACGTCCCAGTCACCGGTGCCACCGCCGATCACGTGGTAGAGGAAGCAGCGGTTCTGCTTCAGCGACGGGTCGTGGGCGTCGGCGAAGGTGCCGATGAGCGCGTCGGTGAGGACCACGCCGCGCACCAGGTCGTCCGCGAAGTGCTCCTCGACGGCGACCCCGATCGGCTCCTCGAACAGCATGCGCCAGGCCGCCTCGTCGTCGAGGCGGCGGCGCAGTTCCTCGCGGGTGGGCAGCGGCTCGRTGAGGGTCGGGAAGACCCGCTGGGCGACGCGGCCGGTCATGCCGTAGAACTCCTGCCAGGCCCGGTACTCGCGGTCGGAGCCGGTGAGCCGGGCGAACGCCTCCCTGGTCCGCCGTTCGCCGCCGCCGACGAGGAGCCCGGTGGGGCGGCCGTCGCGGTCGGCCGGCGTGTAGGAGGAGACGGTCCGGGCGCGCACCCGGAAGTCCAGGCCGAGGTCCCGCACGATCTTCTTCGGCAACAGGCTGACCAGGTACGAGTAGCGTGACAGCCGGGCGTCGACCCCGGCGAACGGCCGGGTGGACACCGCCGCGCCGCCGGTGTGGTCCAGCCGCTCCAGCACGAGCACGGAACGGCCGGCCCGGGCCAGGTAGGCGGCGGCGACCAGGCCGTTGTGGCCGCCGCCGACGATGACGGCGTCGTACGTCCGGTGTGCGCGGGGTCCCAGGGGTGCGGTCATGCCTCTTCGTAACACGGGGTGATCCAGGTCGGCCAGACGGACACCGGACGGCGGCCGTGCCCTGCCGGGCGTGTCACCCCCCGGCCGACGCCCGCTGCCCGCGCAGGGCCGCCACCCTGCGGTACAGCGCCACGGCCTCGTCGCTCCGGCCCAGCTGCTGGAGGCAGTGCGCCTCGTCGTTGCGGCTGGCGAGGGTGTCGGGGTGGTCCGGGCCGAGGACGCGTTCGCGGGCGGCGGCCACCCGGCGGTACTCGGTGAGTGCGTCGGGCCAGCGGCCCAGCCAGCCGAGGCCGACGGCGACCTCGCGGCGGCTGACCAGGGTGTCCGGGTGGTCGGGGCCGAGGACCCGCTCGCGCACGGCGCTCACCTCGCGGGACTCGGCGAGGGCCTCCTCCCAGCGGCCGAGCCTGCCGAGGTTGACGCAGCGGCCGTGGCGGGCGCGCAGGGTCTCGGGGTGCGCGGGGCCCTGGGCCCGGGTGCGGTCCGAGACCAGGGCGGTGTAGAGGTCCAGGGCCTCCGCGCTGCGGCCCAGACGGCCCAGGCTGATGCCGATCTCGTGCCGGGCGGCGAGCGTGTCGGGGTGGTCGGGGCCGAGGGCACGGCCGCGGGCCTCGGCGACCTCGCGGTACGTCTCCAGGGCCTCGGTCCAGCGGCCCAGCTGGCCGAGCGCGTAGGCGACCTCGTAGCGGGTGACCAGGGTGTCGGGGTGGTCGGGGCCGAGCACCCGGGCACGGGCGGCGGCCACCTCGCGGGCCATCCGGTAGGAGTCCTCCAGGCGGCCGAGGCGGCTGAGGTTGAAGGCGAGGTTGTGCCGGCAGCGTAGGGTGTCCGGGTGGTCGGGCCCCATGGTGCGCTCCCGGGCGGTGAGCACCGACGTGTACACCCGGTGGGCGTCGAAGGGGCGGCCGAGCTGGCCGAGCACGTAGGCCATCTCCTGACGGGCGGCGAGCGTGTCGGGGTGGTCGGCGCCGAGCGTGCGGATCCTGGCCTCGGTGACGTGCTTGTACGCGCGCAGGGCGTCCGGTGCGCGGCCGGTGCGACTCAGGGCGAAGGCGACCTCGTAGCGGCTGGCGAGGGTGTCGGGGTGGTCGGGGCCGAGCAGGTGCTCGCGTTCGGCGGCGACCGCCCGGTGCACCTCCCCCGCCTCCGCCCAGCGGCCGAGCCGGCCGAGGCTCAGGCCCGCGTTGTGCCGGCCGGCCAGGGCGGTGAGGACCTCCGGGGACGGGGCGGGCCGTTCCTCGGG